>NZ_CP107551.1:906467-1208623 GCF_025837095.1 Rhodococcus sp. Z13 | reverse complement strand
GTCGACCAGTTCCAGGCCGCGGGTGGCTCGATGGTGATGCTCGCGAAGGGCAACCGCTCCAAGCAGGTCACCGACGCGTGCGAGAAGCACGGCGGCTTCTACCTCGGCTCGATCGGTGGCCCGGCCGCCCGCCTGGCACTGGACTGCATCAAGAGCGTCGAGGTCGTCGAGTACGAGGAACTCGGCATGGAGGCGGTCTGGAAGATCGAGGTCGAGGACTTCCCGGCCTTCATCGTCGTCGACGACAAGGGCAACGACTTCTTCGCCGGTACCGGAGAGGTCACCCTCACGATCGGCAAGCGCCCCGGCCTGTGATCCGGTGAACGCACGAACGGCCCGGCAGGGATCCCCTGCCGGGCCGTTCCGCTCTCACGGGCATGTTCGCCGCGCAGGCAGTGGACCCGTACATCCCTCCCGACGGGGTGTACGGGTCCGGAGCGTCGGCGAACTCAGGCGGCGCAGGTGTGCGTGCGGGCGAGCACGGCGGGCGACTGTACGACGACCTGGTCCAGGAAGTCGAGGACGGTCTCCGGAACCGGTTCGGCGCCCGGGGTGAGCACCGCGCACAGGGCCCGGTACTGTTCCTCGGTCACCACCGGCGCGACGCGGAAGTGCGTCGTCATCGCGACGGTGAAGTCGACCCCGAAGTCGCGGGCGCGGACCTGCAGCTGCGGGCCGTGCTCCCCCGCGATCAGGCAGATCTCGAAGACGGCTCGTCCGGCGATGTGCTCGAACGAGGCGGCGGGGACGTTGTTGCGGACCATCTGGCGGTACAGCGGCCGCAGTCCGCCGAGCACGACCGGCGGAAGCGTCACGGCGCGTGGACGGCCGGCGGTGAGCATGTGATCACTCCTTCGAGCAGAGCGACCCGGGCGGGGTCGCACACTTTTTCTGGAATAATTCTATTAACTTGAATGATTCCAGAAAAACGCGGGGTCCGCAACCGGTTGGCGGATCGTCCAAAGCCGCCCCGGGCCGGACCGCGAAGTCTGTAGCCGATGCCGCTGCCCACCCCCGCCCCCGCGCGCAGGATGGAACCACCGATCGAGGAGGTTCCGTGCACCTGACACCCGCAGACTTCGACGCGCTACCCGAGGCCGATGCCGTCGCGTTGCTGCTCGACTGCTGCGCGAGCCCCACCTGGGCCCGGTCCGTCGCCGCCGCGCGTCCCTTCGGGAACCGGGAGGCCCTGCTCTCCGCGGCGAGCGCCGCCGCGGAGAGTCTCACCGGCGCCGACCTCGACGACGCCCTCGCCGGGCATCCCCGCATCGGGGAACGTTCCGAGCACGCCTCCTCCCGGCGGGAACAGGCCGCGGTGACCACCGCCGACGCCGGCACCCTCGAGCGGATCGCCGCGGGCAACGGGGCGTACGAGGAGAAGTTCGGGCACGTCTACCTCGTCCGCGCCGCGGGCCGCTCGGCCGGCGAACTCCTGGAGATCCTCGAACGACGCCTCGCCAACGACCCCGAGACCGAACGGAAGGAGGTGCGGGCGGCACTCGCGGAGATCACCCGCCTGCGCCTCGAACGCCTCGTGACCGAGGAGACCGCGTGACGAACACCCTCAGCACCCACGTCCTCGACGCGACCGCCGGCTCCCCCGCCGCCGGACTCGCGGTGACCCTCACCGACGAGGCGGGCACACCGCTCGGCGGCGGCGTGACGAACGACGACGGGCGGATCACCGACCTCACCGACGACCCGCTGCCCGCCGGCACCTACCACCTCGTCTTCGCGACCGGCGACTGGTTCGCGGCCCGGGACGTCCCGGCCTTCTACCCGGAGGTGGTCGTCACCTTCCGGATCCCCGAGGGCGACGGCCATTTCCACGTCCCCCTGCTGCTGTCCCCCTACTCCTATTCCACCTACCGCGGGAGCTGACCCATGACCGAACTGACCGGCAAGATCGTCCTCGGACCGCACCGCTACGGCAAGGCGGAGAACCGGGTCGTCCGCATCGTGCGCGACACCGATCGCCACACCATCCGGGACCTCAACGTCTCCTCCTGCCTGCGAGGCGATTTCGACGCCGCGCATCTCGACGGCGACCAGAGTTCCGTGCTGCCCACCGACACCCAGAAGCAGACCATCTACTCCTACGCCAAGGAGAAGGGCGTCGAGTTCGTCGAGGAGTACGGCCTCGCGCTCGCACGGCATTTCGTCGACGACATCGAACCCGTGGGGGCGGCCCGCATCGAGATCGAGGAGTACGCCTGGGAACGCGTCGTGGTCGACGGCGTCGGCCACGACCACACCTGGACCCGTAAGGGATCCGAGGTGCGCACCGCCGCGATCACCGTGCAGGGCACCGGATCCGAGCGGAAGGAATGGGTGATCGGCGGTCTGAAGGATCTGGTGATCCTCAAGTCCACCGGGTCGGAGTTCCGCGGCTTCCTCACCGATCCGTACACCGTCCTCGAACCCACCACCGATCGCATCATGGCGACGAGCCTGGAGGCGCGGTGGCGGTTCGCGGGCACCGACGTGGACTGGGACGAGACCTACGCCGGTATCCGCGCGACCCTGTGCGAAGTGTTCGCCACCCTGCACTCGAAGGCGTTGCAGCAGACCCTGTTCGAGATGGGCAAGGCCGCTCTGGAGCGGTATCCGGTGCTGGCCGAGATCCGCCTGTCGGCACCCAACAAGCACCACTTCACCTACGACCTCGAACGATTCGGTGTCGAGAACGCGAACGAGGTGTTCCACGCCGACGACCGCCCCTACGGTCTCATCCAGGCGAGCGTGCTGCGCGAGGACGCCCCCGACGCCGGGATCGCGTGGGAGCCCTACACCGGCGCCGTGTGATCGGTCTCAGGCGAGGGAACGCAACGCGAGGTACAGGTCGAAGCGGTCGCCGGTGCGGGTGAGACTGCGCCCGGTGAGCGCTTCGACCTTGCCGATCCGGTAGCGCACGGTGTTCAGGTGCACGTGCAGCCGGTCGGCGGTGCGGCGCCACGATCCGTCGCAGTCCAGGAACGTCTCGAGCGTCGTGAGCAGCCCGGCGTCGGTGCGGCGGTCGTGTTCGATCACGTCGCCGAGGAGCCGGTCGGCGTAGGAACGCCGTAGGGCGTCGGGCAGCGTCGACAGCAAGCCGACGGCCGAGTCGAGTTCGGCGCGGCACACGCACACCGCGGCGGTGTCGTTGCGGGCGGCGGCCACGGCGGCCGTCGCCGACCGCACCGCGCCCACGATGTTGTCGCCGGTGCACCGTCCCCCGACCCCCACGAGCAGCCGCGCGCGGCCGAGCACCGGGGTCAGGCGGCCGAGGCGCCGACGCAGCACCCGCGCGACCTCCGTGTCGGAACCCGGGGTCACCGCCACGACCCGGCCGGAGGCGTCGACCGAGGTGACGGACTCCCCCAGGACGTCCTCGAGCAGGCCGCGCAGGGTGGGGACGGGCACGTCCCCCTCGGCCTCGGCGACCACCACCACCCCCGGCCCGAGAGCCCGGTCGGTGGCGCGGTCGGCGAGTTCCCACGCGACCCGCCGGCGTTCGTCACGCCGCGTCCGGTCGAGGGCGACGACCGAGGCGAGTTCCTCGAACGCCTCGACGCACTCGGGGTCGACCCCGGTTCCGTCGGGGTCGCGCACGGCGCCGTCGGGGTGGACCACCACATACCAGGCGTCGAGCCGCTCGGAGAGGCCGCGCCCCACCGACAGCACGACCGGTCCACCGGGCGCCGCGGCAGGGAAGCGGACCGCGCCGGCCGCGATCGCGGTGATGCGGTCGAGGGCGTCGTCGTCGAGGCAGCCGCCCTCGATGATCGTGCCGGTCGCCGTGATCAGCCGGGCCCGCACCCCGTACTGCTGCGCGAGCCGTTCGAGCAGTTCCCCGACGCTGCGCCCGTCGGCGACGGCGGCGAGCCACTGCCGCTGCCGCGCCAGGCCCGTGCGCAGACGGTCCATGCGCGCTCCGGCCATCCGCCCGGTCATGTACTCGATGACCCGGCTGAACGGCACCTCGTCGGGCACGACCAGCAGCGGCATCCGGTGCCGCGCGCAGGCGTCGACCACGTCGTCCGGGACGCAGCCGAACAGCGCCTCCCCCGCCGCCAGCGCCGACACCCCCGCGCCGACGAGCCGTTTGACGAACAGGTCCGAGTCCTCCGCGGAGCGACGCCACACCAGTCCGGAGAACACCAGCGACCCGGCGCTGACGTAGCGGGTGGGGTCGGGCATGTCGGTCGTGCAGGCGCGCAGCACCGGCCGCGACAACGCCTCGTCGTCCCCGTACAGCACCCGGATCCCGAGCTCTTCGGCCTCCACCACATCCCGCAGAAGCATGGTGTTCACCTCCTGGTGATCGTCTTGGACGATCGCACAGTAGAAGGGCGGTATTTCCGGGGCGTTTCGTGCGTGCTGCCTTGGAGTTGTGCTTTGCTGAGGACGTTGACTGGAGACTCCGACAAGTCCGAGGAGTCGCCGATGGATCCGAACGCCACCACCCGCCCGATCGTCATCCGCGGGGCATACGTGGTGACGATGGACGGTGCCCGCGCCGAGCACCGGACCGGTCACGTCGTGGTCGAGGGCAACCGGATCGTCGCGGTCGGCGCCGGTGAACCCACCGGCTACGACGACGCGACCGTCGTCGACGGCACCGGCTGCGTGCTCACCCCGGGCCTGATCAACACCCATCACCACCTCTACCAGTGGATCACCCGCGGTCTCGCCGCCGACCACACTCTCTTCGAGTGGCTCACCACCCTCTACCCGATCTGGGGTGGGATCGACGCCGACGCCGTGCACGTCGCCGCGACCGGTGGCCTGGCCCATCTGGTGCGCACCGGCTGCACGACCACCACCGACCACCACTACGTCGTGCCCCGCGACGGCGGCGACGTGTTCGGTGCAGAGATCGCTGCGGCCGCCGAGGTGGGCATCCGCTTCCATCCCTGCCGGGGGTCGATGGACCTCGGCCGCAGCGCCGGCGGCCTGCCACCGGACCACATCGTCGAGAACCTCGACGCGATCCTCGAGGGCAGCCGCGAGGCCGTGGAGAAGTGGCACGACCCGTCGTTCGACTCGATGCTGCGCATCGCTCTCGCCCCCTGCTCCCCGTTCTCGGTGACCGGCGACCTGCTGGAGCAGTCGGCGCTGCTCGCCCGCGAGCTCGGGGTCCGGTTGCACACGCACCTCGCCGAGACCCTCGACGAGGAGGAGTTCTGCCTCGAGAAGTTCGGCTGCAAGCCGGTGCAGTACATGGAGTCCCTCGGCTGGACCGGGCCGGACGTCTGGTACGCCCACGCGGTGCACCTCGACGACCGCGACATCGGGGTGCTCGCCGCCTCCGGGACCGGCGCGGCGCACTGCCCCACCTCCAACGCCCGGCTCGGCGCCGGCATCGCCCGGGCCGCGGACCTGTACGCCGCGGGGGTGCCGCTCGGGCTGGGGGTCGACGGGGCAGCGAGCAACGAGTCGTGCTGCATGCTCGAGGAGGCACACCACGCCGCACTGTTCGCGCGGGCCCGCAGCGGTCCCCGCGCCATGACGGTGCGGCAGAGCCTCGAACTCGCCACCATCGGCGGCGCCCGGGTGCTGGGACGCGAGAACGAGATCGGATCGATCGAGGTCGGCAAGCTCGCCGACCTGGCGTTGTGGCGGATCGACGGTCTCGCCCACTCCGGCATCACCGATCCCGTCACCGCCCTGGTCCTCGGCAGCATGCCCCCGCTCGATCTGCTGCTGATCGACGGCCGCGAGGTGGTCGTCGACGACGAGGTCTGCACCGTCGACGAGGAGACCGTGGCGCGGCAGGTCGCGGCGGCGCACACCGCCCTCGTCGCCAAGGCCGGGTGAGCCCGATGGATCTGCACACCGTTACCGCCTACGACATCGCCCGCGACCGCAGCGATCTCGTGTTCGAGGACGGTGCCGCCCCGCTCGGCGGCGGCACCTGGCTGTTCTCCGAACCGCAACCGCATCTGCACCGGCTGGTGGACCTGTCCGGCCTCGGCTGGCCACCGGTGACGGAACATCCCGACGCGCTGGAGATCGCCGCGACCTGCACCGTCGAGCGACTCGCCACACTCTCCGACCGTTCGGAGTGGACCGCGGCACCGCTGTTCCGGCAGTGTGCCCAGGCGTTGCTGGCGTCGTGGAAGATCTGGAAGCGCGCCACCGTCGGCGGCAACATCTGTCTGTCCTTTCCCGCCGGCGCCATGATCTCGCTGGCGACCGCTCTCGACGCGACCGCGGTGATCTGGACGGTCGACGGCGGTGAACGACGTTTGCCGGTGGCCGATTTCGTGCGCGGGGTCGCCTCCAACGTTCTCGCGCCCGGGGAGATCCTGCGGAGCATCCTGATCCCGGCTCGGGTCCTGAACTCCCGCACGGCCTTCCGCAAGATCGCACTGTCTCCGCTGGGGCGGTCGGGTGCCGTCGTCGTCGGCCGGCAGGACGAGGACGGGGCGTTCACCCTGGCGGTCACCGCGTCGACGGTGCGCCCGCACCTGCTGCGATTCCCGAATGTTCCTGCGGAACAAGAACTGTCATACGCCCTGACCGAACGGATCCCGGCGGCGGAGTACCACACCGACGCGCACGGCGCGGTCGACTGGCGACGCGCCGTCACCGCCGTCCTCGCCGAGGAGATCCGGACCGAACTGGCCGCGACCGACCAGCCGAACACGGGGGAACTGCCGTGAGACTCACCGTCAACGGCCACGAGGTCGACGTCGACCACCGCCCCGGTCAGTGCCTGCGCACCCTGCTGCGCGAGACCGAGCACTTCGAGGTCAAGAAGGGGTGCGACGCCGGCGACTGCGGGGCGTGCTCGGTGCTGCTCGACGGCGAACCGGTCCATTCGTGCCTGGTGCCCGCGGTGCGCGTCGAGGGCCGGGAGGTCACCACCGTCTCCGGGCTGGGCACCCCCGACGACCTGCACCCGGTCCAGCAGAGATTCGTCGACGCCGCCGGCTTCCAGTGCGGCTTCTGCACCGCCGGGATGATCGTCACCGCCTCCACCTTCACCGACGACGATCTCGACGACCTGCCGAACCGGTTGAAGGGCAATCTGTGCCGCTGCACCGGCTACCGCTCCATCGACGACGCCCTGCACGGCCGGGCCAACGTCGAGCGGGTGGAGGGGCCGTCGTGCGGGCGGGCGCAGCGCGCCCCCGCCGCGCCCCGCGTGGTCACCGGCACGGAACCGTACACGCTCGACACCACCGTGGAGGGACTGCTGCACGTCGCGGTGCTCGGCAGCCCCCACACACATGCCCGCATCCTCTCGATCGACACGTCCGCCGCCGAGGCACTGCCCGGGGTGCACGCGGTGCTCACGCACCGGGACGCACCCGCCACCGCGTACTCGACGGCCCGGCACGAGCTGCGCGAGGACGATCCCGACGACACCCACCTGTTCGACACCGTCGTGCGGTTCCGCGGGCAGCGGGTCGCCGCAGTGGTCGCGGAGAGTCCCGGTCTCGCCCAGCAGGCGTGCGGGCTGATCCGCGTGGAGTACGAGGAGCTGCCGATCGTCCTCGACCCCGACGAGGCCCGCAGCCCCGGCGCTCCCCTGCTGCACGCCGGCAAGGGACCCGAGGCACGTATCGCCGATCCGGGACGCAACATCGTCGCCGAACTCCACGGCAGCACCGGTGATGTCGACGCCGCGGTCGCGTCCGCGGCGGCGGTGGTGCGGGGCCGCTGGCAGACCCACCGGGTCCAGCACACCCACCTCGAGACCCACGGCGCGATCGGGTGGATCGACGACGACGGCCGCCTCGTCATCCGCAGCTCGACCCAGGTGCCGTTCCTGGTGCGCGACGAGCTGTGCCACGTCTTCGGACTCGACCGCGACCGGGTCCGGGTGTTCGCCACCCGCGTCGGCGGCGGTTTCGGCGCCAAGCAGGAGATGCTCGTCGAGGACGTCGTCGCCGCCGCGGTCCTGCGTACCGGCCGGCCCGTGCAGTGGGAGTTCTCCCGCTCCGACCAGCTCACCGTCGCTCCCTGCCGGCATCCCATGCGGGTCGACGTGACCGTGGCCGCCGACGCGGACGGCACCCTCACCGCGCTCGCGATCGACGTCCTCTCCGACGCCGGCGCCTACGGCAACCACAGTCCGGGCGTGATGTTCCACGGCTGCACCGAATCGGTCGCGGTGTACCGGTGCGCGAACAAGCGCGTCGACGCACAGGCGGTGTACACCAACAACCGGCCGTCGGGTGCGTTCCGCGGCTACGGCCTCGGCCAGGTGATCTTCGCGGTGGAATCGGCGATGGACGAACTCGCCCGCGAACTCGGGATGGATCCCTTCGAGTTGCGGCGCCGCAACGTCGTCGTGCCCGGGGATCCGCTCGTCGCGGCGCACCCGGAGGGCGCCGACCTGACGTACGGCAGCTACGGGCTCGACCAGTGCCTCGATCTCGTCGAACGTGCTCTGGGCCGCAGCGGTGGCCTCCCGGCCCCGGCCGGTGACCACTGGCGCATCGGTGAGGGCATGGCACTGGCCATGATCGCCACCAACCCGCCCAACGGGCACATCGCCGAGGCGTCGATCGAACTGCTCCCCGACGGCCGGTACGTCGCGCGGGTGGGCACGGCAGAGTTCGGCAACGGCACCACCACCGTGCACACCCAGATCGCGGCCACGGCGCTCGGCACCACCCCCGACCGGATCGTGGTGCGCCAGTCCGACACCGACGTCACCACGCACGACACCGGCGCGTTCGGGTCGTCGGGCACCGTGGTCGCGGCGAAGGCCCTGCTGGCCGCGACCCAGGAACTGCGGCGTCGGATGACGAAGGCGGCCGCGGAACTGACCGGTACCGATCCCGACCGGGCGGAGCCGTGCGCCGACGGGGTGCGGTGCGGGGATCGGCTCGTCACCCCGGGGGAACTGCTCGACGCGGTCGGGGGGCGGCTGCGAGCCGAGGGCCGCCACGGCGGTCTGCCGCGGTCGTTGTCGTTCAACGTGCAGGCCTTCCGGGTCGCGGTGGACGTGCGCACCGGTGAGGTGCGGATCCTGCGGTCGATCCAGGCCGCCGACGCGGGCACCGTCCTCAACCCCGAGCAGTGCCGCGGGCAGGTCGAGGGCGGCGCCGCGCAGGCGATCGGCGTGGCGATGTACGAGGAGATACTCACCGACGAGCAGGGCGAGGTGACGACGACCGTGTTGCGGAACTACCACATTCCGCATTACGCCGACCTCCCCCGGACCGAGGTGTACTTCGCCGACACCTACGACGAACTCGGCCCGATGGGCGCGAAGTCGATGAGCGAGGCCCCCTTCAACCCGGTGGCCCCTGCCCTGGCGAACGCCGTGCGCGACGCGATCGGGGTGCGGCCCCACGAACTTCCGCTTTCCCGCGACCGCATCTGGCGTCTGCTGCAGTGAGCCGGCCCGGGGCTACCCGGTGGACGCCCCGAGACAGGTGTGTGTCTCCCCGAACCGTGTGCGTGGCGGCTCCGAGCGAGGTGTCGTCGGCCGGACCGACGAGACCGGCGTTGTGTGCGATTTCCCGACGGATTTCGCACACAACGTCGGTCTCGTCCGTTCGTACCGTGGCTCGGCGCGGTTACGTGAGGGAGCCGCACCACCGCACCAGTGCCGCCGCGAGCTCACCGCGGGCGGACAGCTGCGGGGCGTGATCGGATTCGAGCGAGACCACCTCGGCGCCCGGCGTCAGCTGTTGCATCCACCGCTGCGCGGTGAGGGGGACCGAACGGTCCAGCGTCGCCTCGACGTACAGCCGCGGCACGGTCCCGAAACGCTCCGGTGTCCAGGTGGGCGCCATGAGCCGGGCCGTCTCGAGCTGCGGCACGAGCCGGCGGGCCGCGCCGATCGCGTCGTCGGCACTCGCCTCGTGGAAGAACACCGCGGCACCGGCCTCGGGCGGCACCACCGTGCCGCGGCCGTCGCCGGTGGGACGCAACCATTTCGAGATCCCCACGGGCGGTTCGAGTCCCAGTCCGTCACAGAGCATCCCGAAGTCGACACCGGAGGGCAGCATCATCCCCGCCACGTAGGCGACCCCGGTGACGCGCTCGGGCAGCATCTCCGCGACCTGCGTGACGACGATGCCGCCGCCGGAGTGCCCGACGAGGACCACCGGTCCGTCGAGCCCGGCGACGTGGTCGGCCACGTGACCGGCGACGTCGTCGAGGGTGACGTCGCCGGCACCCCACGACCCCACACCGGGCAGCGACAGGGCGTGTGGGACGTGCCCGGCCGCGCGCAGCGGTCCGAGCACGGTGTCCCACACCCACGGGCCCGCCCACGCTCCGTGGACGAGCACGACGTGGGTCACCCCCGGTTCTCCCCCGCTGCGGCGAGCACCCGGGCGGCCTCCCGGACGGCGGCCGTGTTGGCCTTCCCGTGCCGGGAACCGGCGAGCTTCGCCTTGATGTGGTCGCGGATGAGGATGGGTTCGTAGGGCTCCGGGCCCGCGTACTCGGGCAGCGTGGAGACCACCGCATCGACGTTGCCGTCGTGGAAGAAGGCGACCGAGCGGCGGCGCTTGATGCGGCCGTCGACGATCGGCGGCTTGACGCGGTGCAGGGTGGACATCCAGTGGTCGTCGGTGATGCGGGCGGTGAGATCGCCGAGGTTCACCAAGAGCGCGCCGGGCAGGGGTTCGACGTCGTGCCACACCCCGTCGGTGCCGAGCACCTGCAGGCCCGCGACCCGGTCGGCCCACAGGACGGTGACGATGCCGAAGTCGGTGTGCTCACCCATGCCGGTGAGGTCGCCGTCGAGGGTCACCGTTCCCTCCGGCAGCGCGTAGTTGTTCATGCGCAGCACGTCGATGGAGTGGTCGGTGAGGCGCTCGAAGTAGTCGGCCGGCTGGCCGAGTGCGTCGGCGAACACCCGGGTGAGGGTGCGGGCGACCCGCGCGGCCTCGTCGAAGTAGGTCTGCACCCGGTCCCGGAAGCCGTCGACTTCGGGCCAGACGTTGAGGCCGTAGTCGTCCTCGGACAGGTCCAGATGCGGGAAGGAGCGGGCCTCCACACCGATGTTGTAGGCCTCGAAGAAGTCGTTCATCCGGCTCGCGGACTCGACTCCGAGGCTCAGGCTCAGCGACTCGCTCTTGGGCGGGCTGTAGCCGCGGTTCGCGCCGACGACGCGGTACTGCTCCTTGAAGTCGAGGGGCTGCCCGAAGAAGGCGTCGAGGGCGGTGGTGAGCCCGTCGACGACGGCTTCGGGGATCCCGTGTCCGAGGATCTGGACGAATCCGACGCGGCTGCAGGCATCGTCCATACGGCGGGCCACCTCGGCGCGCTCGTCGTCGCTGCCTCCTCGGACGTAAGGTCCTATGTCGACCGTGGGGACCTCGAAGGTGTCAGACGGCTGCGAGTTCATCGGCAACTCCTGTGGGGGCGGGGGTGGGGGTCCCGGCCGGGGTTTCGGGGGCCGGGGTCCCGGGCCGGGACGCGGCACGTGCCGCACGTCCGAGCCGAGTGTGGTTGAACAGCAGGTTCAGGGAGAACGCTGCGATGGCGGCGAGGGTGATGCCGCTGCCGAGCAGGATCTGCGCTGCCGACGGGAAGCGCTCGAACATCCCCTCGGCGAACTCGGGGAGCAGACCGACGCCCACCGCGACGGCCGCGATGGTGGCGTTGATCCGGTCGGACAGGTCCACCGACCGCAGGGTGTTGATCCCCACCAGGGCGACGGTCGCGAACAGGATCAGACCGACCCCGCCGACCACCGGACCGGGCAGTGCGGCGACCACCGCACTGGCCTTGGGGAGCACGCCGAGCACCACGAGGATCGCACCGGAGGTCGCGGTGACGTAGCGGCTGTACACGCGGGTCGTGGCGACCGCTCCGACGTTCTGGGTGAAGACGGTGTCGACGAAGGCGTTGAAGACACCGCCGAGCACCGCGGAGGCACCGTCGCCGGCGAGACCGCGGGCCACGTCGGCCTTGGTGACCTTCTTACCGGTGATCTCGCTGACGGCGAGCATGCTCGCGGTGGACTCGGCGAACACGACGGAGATGACGATGCTCATGGCGACGACCGCGGCGATCGGGAACTCGGGAGCACCGAAGTGGAAGGGGGTGGGGACGCCGAGCCAGGCCGCGCCGGGGACCCCGCCGAGGTCGATCAGGCCGAGCGGGACGGCGGCGGCGGTGCCGACGAGCAGGGCGATCAGCACGCCGAGCTGCGACCAGATGCCCCGGCCGAGGCACAGGAAGCCGATGGCGACGGCCATGACCAGCACGGCCAGGGCGATGTTGGTCGGCGACGCGTAGGACGGGGAGTCCGGGTCGTTGCCGACGATCAGCCCGCCGGAGACCCCGATGAGCGAGATGCCGACGACGGTGAGCACCGCGCCGGTGACCAGCGGCGGGAAGAACCGGATCACCTTGGCGAACGGCCACGCCAGGGCGAGGCCGACGATGCCGCCGACGAGCATGGAGCCGTAGACCGCCTGCAGCCCGTACTCCGAGGCGATGAGGATCATCGGGGTCAGGCCGGCGAAGGTCGCGCCGCACACGATGGGAAGCCGCACACCGACGAGCTTGCCGACACCGAGGCTCTGGACGATGGTGATCAGCCCGGCGATCAGCAGGTCGGCGCTGATGAGCATCGCCACGGTGTCGCGATCGAGCCCGACGGCAGCACCGAACACCAGGGGCACGGTGATGCATCCGGTGTACATGATCAGCACGTGCTGGATACCGAAGGCGAGCTGCCGCAGGAACGGCAGCCGGGTATCGACTGGATGCGAAGTTGCCATGTGTGCGCTCCCTTTTCGGATTCGGGGCCTGTATACGGAGGCGAATACATCGTGTCGTTCGGACTTTTCGAACTCGAGTCCGAGTGTTTCCGCCAGGTAAGGAACGGCTCACCGCATCCGGGCGGAGGTCAGGTCAGGCGACCGTGCACCCGCAGACGCGCGATCCCTCCGTCCGGGTAGACGTCGAGCCGCACGTGCCGCACCGGGGTTCCGGCGTCGACCCGGAAGCGGTGCCGGCAGTCCGGGAGCAGCCGGGTACGTGGCACGAGTTCGACCCAGGAGGATTCGTCGGCGAGGTCGCCGTCGGCGGGAATGCCGACGAGCCGGGCCGCGCCGGGGGCGTTGCCGATGAAATAGGAGGTGTCGATCTCGACGTGCTCGACGAGTCCCTCACCCGCGAGTTCGACCACCACGTAGTCGTTTCCGCCGTCGCGCCGTCGTGCGTTCTCCCAGCCCTCCCCCATGTGCCGGGCACGGCCGAGACCGATGATGTTGCGCGGCGACCCGTAGAACTGGTCCGAGCAGGCCACCACGTCGCCGCCGTTCTCGAGTGCAGCGAGGTCGACGGTGCCGGTCAGGAAGGCCGGATCCGGTTTCGCCTTGCCGTGCACCCGGAACCGGGCGACACCGCCGTCCGGGAAGATGTTCAGGCGCAGGTGGGTCCAGCGCCGGTCGTCGTCGACGGCGAAGGTGTTGGCCGTGTCCCCTTCGAGGGGAACACGATCGAGGATCGGCTCCCACTTCGCATCGAGGAGTTCCTGCGGTGTCGGGTAGCCCTCGACGCACAGCCCGTCCACGGAGGCGAAGGGCGGGTAGTTGCCCTTGAACCAGGCGGTGTCGATGACGAGTCCGTGCACGACACCGGGGACACCGAGGCGGACGATCGCGAAGTCGTGGCCCTCCTCGCGGCGACGCCGGGTCTCCCACCCGTCGTACACCTTGCCCTTGTGCCCGAACTCCGAGCTGTCGAAGACCGGCGGCCCGGGCGCGACGAGGTTCTCCCGTTCGGCGAAGAACTCGTCGTTCGCGTACACCACGGAGCCGCCCAGATCGCGGCACGCGAGGTCGGGAAGCTGCAGGAAGTCCTGGTCGGGCATTCACATTTCCTTTCGGGACAGCAGGCGGCCGCGGGGTGCGGGGTCCTGGACGGGGTCGAGCGTGACGGTGACGGACTCACCCGCGAGCCAGGTCTGCCGGACCACTCCGGCGAGCGCCCGCTGCGCGTAGGGGGTCACGGCGTTGCGGTGGTGAAGCCGTTCGGGGAACACCACGAACGCGTCGTCCGGGGCCAGGACGCACAGGTCGGCGGTGTTGCCGACGGCGATGCGCCCGCGGTCGGCCAGTCCGACCAGATCGGCTGTGCGTGAGGCCATCCAGCGGCACACGTCCACGAGGGTGTGGCCGCGGCGGCGCGCCTCCGACCACACGATCGGCAGGCCGAGCTGCAGCGAGGAGATACCGCCCCAGGCCTGCCCGAAGTCACCGGTGGCGAACTTCTTCAGCTCGGGCAGGCACGGCGAGTGGTCGGAGACGATGCAGTCGAGCGTGCCGTCGGCCAGGCCCCGCCACAGCCCTTCCCGGTTGCGTGCCTCGCGGATCGGCGGACAGCACTTGAAATGGGTGGAGCCGTCGAGGATCTCCTCGCTGAACAGCGACAGGTAGTGGGGGCAGGTCTCGGCGGTGACGGGCAGTCCCTCGGCCTTCGCCGCCGCGACGAGCGGCAGGCTACCGGCATCGGACAGGTGCAGGATGTGCACGCGGCAACCGGTCTCGCGGGCACCGTCGATCACCTGGGCGATGGCGCGGGCCTCGGCGACGGGTGGCCGGGAGTGCAGGAAGTCGTCGTAGAGACGGCCGGCGGGCGGATCCTGTTCGTCGAGGGTCGGCCCGTCCTCGGCGTGCACGATGAGCAGGCCATCGAATCCGGCGATGACGCGCATCGCCTCGATCATCTGCTCGCGGTCGAGCGGCGGGTACTCGTCCAGCCCGGAATGGGCGAGGAAGCACTTGAACCCGTACACCCCTGCATCCCAGAGGGATTCGAGCTCGCCGAGATTGTCGGGGACAGCTCCGCCCCAGAATCCGACGTCGACGGTCGCCTGCCCGTCGGCGACCTTGCGCTTCACGTCGAGGGCGGGCACGTCGATCGTGGACGGGATGGAGTTGAGCGGCATGTCGACGAGGGTGGTCACACCACCTGCCGCGGCGGCCCGGGTGGCGCTGGCGAAGCCCTCCCATTCGGTGCGTCCGGGTTCGTTGACGTGGACGTGGGTGTCGACGAGTCCGGGGAGCAGCACCTCGTCCTCGCGGAGGACCACCTCGTGGGCGCCGTGCGGCAGCGGGCTGTCGTAGGCGTCGATCGAGGCGATGCGTCCGTCCCGCACCGTGACGGTGCAGGCCCGTTCCCGCTCCCCCACCACAGCACGACGGGCCCGGATCACGGTGGTCATCGGGTCGTCTCCACCGGACGGCCGGCCAACCGGGCCAGGTGGTCGAGGGTCGTTCCGGTCCGTTCGCATACTTCCTTCTCGGTGACGGCGCCGCAGCTCGTCCCCCGGAGGAGGAACGAGGCGAGGGCGCGGGCGGTGGCGGGTTCGTCGAGATAACCCGACGACAGGCTCGGGTCGACGTAGGCGGCGATCCGGGCGGCGGCGGTGGGCAGCGACCGGCGGTAGAAGGCGAAGGTCGCGGCGTAGCGGGTGGGCAGCTGTGCCGGGTGCAGGTCCCAGCCCTGGTAGAAGCCGCGGCGCAGCGACCGGTCGACCAGGCGGGCGTGCAGTCCCCAGGCCTGCCGGATCGACTCGCGGTCGCCGACGGGCAGCCGGTTCGTCGACCCGTCGGACAGCCGCACCCCGGTGCCGGCGGCCGCGACCTGCATGGTGGCCTTGGCGTGGTCGGCGACTGGGTGGTCCATCGCCTGGTACTCGGCGGCGATGTCGCAGGCTGCGGAGTAGTCGTAGGTGCCGTAGTGCAGGCCGGAGCAGCGGCCCTGCGCGGCACGGATCATCGTGGCGACCGCGGCGGTGCCGTCGGGCCCGCAGATCGCCTGTGGGGTCTCGATCTGGATCTCGAACCGCAGCGGGGCGGTGAGGGAGTAGGTGGTCTCGAGGTGCTCGCAGACGGTCACCATCGCCGAGACCTGTTCGGTCGCGGTCACCTTGGGCAGAGTGACCACGAAACCGTCGGGCACCGAACCGCTCTGGGCGAGCACGGAGACGAAACCGTCGAGGGTGCGCAGGCCGCGGCGGCGGGTGGCCGCCTCGAAGGAGGAGAACCGGAGGCCGACGAAGGGAGTGGCCGAGAGGTCTGCGGCGACCAGGGCGGCGGTGCGGGCGACGTGGGCGTCCTCGTCGGCGTCGCGATCCTGCACGGGGACCCCGGCCTGGGTGAACCCGTCCTCGAAGTCGATGCGGAGGTCCTCGATGGGTTCGGTGCGCAGTTTGGTCTCGACCAGCGGCAGCACCTCCTCCGCGAGGGCAGGGTCGATGCCGGTCACGGCGGCCAGATCGGCCGGGCCGTCGATGTGCGCGTCGAGGACCTCGAGTGCCTGCGCTCCCCACTGTGTCGCCGTTCCGGCCTCGTAGCGGTCGGCAGGGATGTAGACGGTGTGGACCGGTTGCCGGCTCCCGTCGGCTCCGGGATAGGTCGCGGTGTAGCGCGCGTCGACCTCGGCGAGTCGCTCGTCGAGGTCGTCCGCGAGCCTCTGCAGTCCTGTCGGCACCCGAACTCCTGTCCTGTATCCACGGCTGTATACGGGGGACGGTATCGGTACCAGGTCATGCGTCCGGTTAACTCCGGTTACGTCCCCGTTACGGGTGGATCGGCAGGGTTCGTAGCTGCGGAAACGGTCAGGCGCCGGCGGCGCGAAGCGCACCGATGACGACAGCGACGAGCAGGGCCACCAGCAGGACGACGAGGAGCAGCGGACCGAGCAGGAGCGCGACCGCGACGAGGACGGCCAGGCCGATCCGGGCCGCGACGCTCAGCGCGGACACCAGTCCGGCGAGCGCGCCGAGGACGGGGTTCCGGCCGGCGGTCGCGGCCCGGAGTCCGCCGACCGCGGCCTGCATCCCGGCGCCGCCCTCGGCGATCTCGTCGAGCAGGACGTCCACCCATCCGCGGACCCGGCGGATCGCGTCCTCGCCGAGCACCGTCAGCCCGTCCAGCCGCCGGTCGATCCAATCCCGCAGGTGGTCCTCGACGGCGTCCAGTGGTGACCGTGTCCGACGGCCCGGTTCGTGCCGACCGTTCATGACCGTCCGTCTCCCTCGTGGAACGCTGCGGAGAATTGCGCCGTGACCTCCCAGTCAACGCTTCCGCGTGTCGACGGTCAATGCCTGCGGAGCAACACTTTTCAAGATCATCGACACGCCTGCCGGACCGGTGCGCGACGCCGGTCCGATCGCTTGGAAGAATGGGCGCCGCACCTGCCGAACACGGGGAGATTCGTCCGGATCGCCCGCCTGCGACGCGACGTGCACCCACGCACACTCGAAGGAGAACCGACAAAGGTGACAGCGCAGTTCAGCTACGAAACACTCACGCCGACAGCCTTTCTCGACCGGTCCGCGCGCGTCTTCCGCAACGACACCGCGGTGGTCGACGGCGAGATCCGGCGCACCTACGCCGAATTGCGCGATCGCTGCCTGCGCCAGTCGGGCATGCTGCACGACCTCGGCGTCGAGCCGGGCGACCGTGTCGCAGTCCTCGCCCCCAACACCGCCCTCATGCTCGAGGCGCACTACGGCGTGCTCTACGCGGGCGCCGTCCTGGTCTCGCTCAACACCCGGCTGACCGGCCCCGAACTCCGGTTCATCCTCGAGCACTCGGGCAGCCGGGTCCTGCTCGTCGACGACTCCCTGGTCTCCCTCGCCCGCGAGGCCACGGCCGACCTGCCGGACGTCACCGTGGTCGCCGACGACTACGAGGAACGGCTCGCCTCCGCACGCCACCGCTACGTGCCGCTCGGCGACGAGCGCTCCATGATCGCACTGAACTACACGTCCGGCACCACCGGCGACCCGAAGGGCGTGATGTACCACGCTCGCGGCGCCTACCTGCAGGCCCTGGCGATGGTCGCGCACTTCGGCCTCACCAGCGACTCCACCTACCTGTGGACCCTGCCGATGTTCCATTGCAACGGCTGGACGTTCACCTGGGCCGTCACCGCCGCCGGTGGCACCCACGTGTGCCTGCCGAAGGTCGATCCGGTGCGCATCTGGGAGCTGGTGCAGACCGAGGGTGTCACGCACCTGTGCGGCGCCCCCACGGTGCTCGCCTCCCTCGTCGACGCCCCGAACGCGGGCGGCATCGACCACCGCGTGGTCGCTGCGATCGGGGGTGCTCCCCCGGCGCCCGCACTGATCGAGCGGTGCACCGACCTCGGCCTCGACATCACGCATCTGTACGGCCTGACCGAGACCTACGGCCCGGCCGCGATCTGCGAGTGGCGCTCCGAGTGGGACGTGCTGCCCGAGGACGAGAAGGCGCGGCTGCGGTCCCGGCAGGGCGTCGGCAACGTCGTCGCCGGTGAACTGCGCATCGTCGACGCGATGGGCTCGGACGTGCCGGCCGACGGCGAGACGACCGGTGAGATCGCCCTGCGCGGCAACAACGTGATGCTGGGCTACTACAACAACCCCGACGCGACCGCCCGCGCGGTGCCGGACGGCTGGTTCCGCACCGGCGACATCGGCGTCATGCACCCCGACGGCTACATCGAGATCCGCGACCGCGCCAAGGACGTCATCATCTCCGGCGGAGAGAACATCTCGTCCGTGGAGGTCGAGTCCGCGCTGATCAGCCACCCCGCCGTCCTCGAGGCCGCCGTCGTCGCCGCGCCGAGCGAGAAGTGGGGCGAGCGGCCCGTGGCCTACGTGACGCTGCGCAGCGGCGCGAGCGCCACCGAGGACGAACTGCGGACCCACGTGCGGTCGCAGCTCGCCGGTTTCAAGGTGCCCGACAGCATCACCTTCGGTCCGCTGCCGAAGACCGCCTCGGGCAAGATCCGCAAGGTCGAACTGCGCGACCGGCTCTGAACCGCGCGGGACGGTTCTCGACGTCAGGTCTCGTCGAGAGCCGTCCCGGCGCGTTCGGGGAGCGTGAACGCCGCGACCGCGGCCACGACGAACGAGGCCGCGAAAGCGCCGAACACCAGAGCGTTTCCGCCGCCGTCGAGCAGCAGCGGCACCACCAGCGGCGCGACGATCGACGCGAGCCGGCCGAAGGCCGCCGCGGATCCGGTTCCGGTGCCGCGCACCGGTGTCGGGTACAGCTCGGGTCCGATCGCGTAGAGCGCGCCCCACGCCCCGAGATTGAAGAACGACAACGCCATCCCCGCGGCGACGATGGTGCCGGGGGTCTCCGCGAGCCCGAACAGCCCCGCCGAGACCGCCGACCCGGCCAGGAACACCCCGAGGGTCGTGCGCCGGCCCCACACCTCGATGAGCCACGCCGCGACGGCGTAACCCGGCAGCTGTGCGAGGGTGATGACGAGGGTGTAGCCGAACGAGGTCACCAGGTCGAAGCCCTGCGCGACGAGCAGGCTCGGGAGCCAGATGAACGCGCCGTAGTACGAGAAGTTGATGCCGAACCACACGATCCACAGCGCGGCGGTGCGGCGGCGCAGGTGCGGCGCCCACACCGAGCCCCGTTCGGCGGGCTCGCCCGGGACCACCGATTCCTCGTGCCCGTCGTCCTGCTCGTCGGGGACGTACGCCACCCCCGCGGACTTCTCGTAGTCCCGGACGACGGCCTCGGCCTCCGCGTACCGCCCCCTGCTCTCGAGAAACCGCACCGATTCGGGCAGCCCGAAGCGCACGACGAGGGCGTAGGCCGCGGGCACGAGACCGACCGCGAGCGCCCACCGCCAACCGTCGTCACCGGTCGGCACCACGAAGTAGCCGATCAATGCCGCCAGCAGCCAGCCGACGGCCCAGAACGCCTCCAGGGCGACGACCACCCGCCCGCGAACCTTGCGCGGCGCGAACTCGCTGACCAGGGTCGAGGCGACCGGCAGTTCCGCACCGAGACCCAGGCCGACGACGAAACGCAGAACGATGAGCATCGCCACCGAGGCCGACAACGCGGCCGCCCCGGTGGCAAGGCCGTAGACGAGCAGCGTCGCGGCGAAGACCTGGCGGCGCCCGACGCGGTCGGCGAGCAGGCCGCCCAGCGAGGCGCCGACGGCCATCCCGACGAAACCGATCGAGCCGATCCACGACAACTGCGTCGACGACAGGTCCCACTGCACCGCGAGCGCCGCCATGACGAACGAGATCAGCCCGACGTCCATCGCGTCGAGCGCCCAACCCACTCCGGAACCGGTCAGCAGACGCCGGTGCTTGCCGGTGAAGGGCAGGTCGTCGAGCCGCCGGGTGCGTGTGGTCATGTCCGGCAACGTACCGCAGCGGCTCCGGTGGGATCAGCCGCGTGCGGCTCCGGTGCGATCAGCCGCGTGCGGCCGCCTCCACCTGGGCGATGTCGATCCTGCGCATCGTCATCATCGCGGCGTTGGCCCGCTGTGCGACCTCCGGATCGGAACTTTCGAGCAGTTCGACGAGCCGGCGCGGCACCACCTGCCAGGACAGTCCGAAGCGGTCCTTCAGCCAGCCGCACTGCGACTCCTCGCCGCCGTCGGCGAGGAGCGAGTCCCAGTAGTGGTCGACCTCGTCCTGGTCGGCGCAGTCGATCCGGAAGGACACGGCCTCGGTGAAGGGGAATTGCGGGCCGCCGTTGAGGGCGGTGAACCGCACCCCGTCGAGCTCGAACTCGACGGTCAGGACGGTTCCGGCCGGTGCCGGCGCGCCCTCGGGATAGTAGGAGGTGCTCAGGATCCGCGAATTCGGGAACACCTTCGTGTAGAACTCGGCGGCCTCCTGGGCGTTCATGTCGAACCACAGGCACGGGGTGAGTGCGGGCATCGGTCTCTCCTCGCTTCTCGGGATCGGTGCGGTCTCGTGAAGAACGGACCGGACCGGCGCCCGGAACTCATCGCGGCGATGAGTTCCGGGCGACCGCGGGTCTGTCCTTGCGACCGGAGACACCGACGCATCGGAGTGAACCATGGGGACCATCCACATCGAGCTGTTCGCCACGCTCGATCTCGTCGCGCAGGCACCGGGCGGTCCCGAGGAGGACCCGGAGGGTTTCCCGTTCGGGGGCTGGCAGGCGCCCCTGCTCGACGACGTGGCCGGGGAACAGATCGACGCCGCCTACGAGGGCACCGACGCACTGCTGCTCGGACGGCGGACCTACGACATCTTCGCCGCCTACTGGCCGCACCGGGAGGGTGGCCCGGACGGTGACTTCGCCTCGCTGTTCAACAGCATCCCCAAGTACGTCGCCTCCCGCGGCGCACCGGAGCTGTCGTGGTCGGGGTCGACGCTGCTGAGGCCGGACCTGCCCGCCGCGGTGCGCGAACTCCGCGACTGGCACGAGCACGTGACGGTCGTCGGCAGTGTCGATCTGGTGCAGACGTTGTTGCGGGAGAAGCTCTTCGACCGGCTGGACCTGTGGGTGCACCCGATCGTGCTGGGTGTCGGCAAGAAGGTGTTCGCCGGCGGCACGGTGCCGACCAACCTCACCCTCCTCGAACCCCCGGCGGCCGGGCCGAAGGGCGCGGTGCACCTGCGCTACGGGCTCGCCGAGGGCGTCCCCGCGACCGGGGACATGGACGAGCCCGACGGCGCAGGCTGACGGTCACACCATCTCGGGGACGTGGAGCTGGGCGACGAGGAGCTCGAACTCGCCCGTGTCGAGGATCTCGGCGTTCGCCGCCCTCGAGACCTCGGTGCGGATCGCGTCGACGTGCTCGCGGTTGCGGGCCATCGCCTCGGCACTGTCGAAGGTCAGCGAGGTGACGCCGAGCCCCGCCTCACGATCGATCATGAGCCCGGCGCTGCAGAAGCCGTCGAGTTCCTCCATCCGGGGCAGTGCGGCCATCTTCCACAGATCCACCCCACGGTCCACCTCCGCCGGGTCGACCTTCACCCAGGTGACTTCGCAGCAGGCCCCGCGAGCGGCGCGGTGATCGCGGTGCATGCCCGCGACCTCCCATCGCGAGACCTCGGTCGTCGCGTGGAAGACGCGCGCGGCCTCGTCCCGCATCCGGGCCACCGGATCCTCGGCGGACCGCATCGCATCGAGGTCCCGCCACGAACTGGTCGCGATGCATCGTCCCGAATCCCGGTCGACGATCAGCGACGTGCCGACACAGCCTTCGAGATCCACCAGCGCGGGTATCACGGTGTCGCGGACGTACTTGATCCCGGCATCGATGTAGGACGGATGAGCGCGAATTGTGGTCGAGCGTGCGAACACGATCGGCCCCTTTCTACTCGGGGCGGCGCCGACACGGCGTCGCCGGTCGTTTCCCCGTATCCACGGTGCGCCTCCCCCGCACAGAAGGCAACGGCTACCGGCGGGTTCGACAGGAACGGATCCGATCGGGTATCCAGAGGCGTGACCAGGAGGAAGCCCCACCGGGACCGTCCCGAGACGAAGCGGTACCGTCCGCCGAGCGCGGCGGCGCCCCCACCCGCGCGGTACGTCGCGGATCCCACGCTCCCGCCGGCCTGGCTCGTCGACATCGACGGCACCCTCGCCCACATGGGTGATCGCAGCCCCTACCAGTGGCACCGGGTCGGCGAGGACACCGTCTCCCCCGCCGTGGAGGCCGCGGTGCGGGCGTTCGCGGCCGCCCCCGACGGATTCGCGATCGTGCTGCTCTCGGGGCGCGACGGGATCTGCCGGCCCGAGACCGAGGAGTGGCTGGCCCGGCACGACATCCCCTACGACGAGCTGTACATGCGGGCACCCGGCGACAACCGCAAGGACTCGATCGTCAAGGCGGAACTGTTCGACGCGCACATCCGGCACCGCTACCGCGTCGTCGCGGTGCTCGACGACCGCGATCAGGTGGTGCGCATGTGGCGGCGGATGGGCCTGGTGTGCTTTCAGGTGGCAGAGGGTGATTTCTGAGAAGGCGTTTTCCGAGAAGGTGGTCTCCGCACGCGGCCGCCGCTCTCCCGCGCGGCCTCACGTTCGGCACGGGTGGGCAGGTCGGCGCCGGCGCGCGCCACGGTGAGCGCCGACGTCCACGCCGCGGTGGTGAGCACCTCGCGCAGGGCGTCCGTGCCGATCGCACGCAACGCGTCCCGCTTCTCGGCGCCGAGCAGGTTCCGGGTCCACAGGCCGTCGAGCAGACCGGCGGTGAAGGCGTCGCCGGCACCGACGGTGTCGACCACGTCGGCCTCCACGGCGGGGATCTCCACGGTGCCCGCCGCGCACACCGCCACCGAGCCCTTCGCACCACGGGTGACGGCGACGATCGCGGGCCCGCGGGACAGCCATCCGCGGGCGGTGTCGACAGGGTCGCGGTCGGGTGCGTACCAGCCGAGGTCCTCGTCGCTGGCCTTGACGACGTCGGCGAGCGCGACCAGCCGGTCGATACGGGCCCGGCCGCGAGCGGGGTCGCCGATCAGCGCCGGCCGGACGTTCGGGTCGAAGCTCACCGTCGACGAGACCGCCTGCTGCGCGACGAGTTCCGCGACGAGTTCGCAGCCGGGTCCGAGGACAGTGGCGATGGAGCCGGTGTGGACGAGGACGGCGTCGACGGTGGGCGGAGGTGCGACGGGTTCCCACGCGATGTCGAACTCGTAACTGGCGGAGCCGGTCTCGTCGATCATGGCCTGCGCGGTGGCGGTGCGGTCGGCGGCGGCGCTGCCGGGGGTGAGGCTCACGCCGGAGTCCGCGAGGTACCCGAGGATGCGGGTGCCGCGCGGGTCGTCGGCGATCCGGGTGGTGAACTGCACCGCCCGGCCGAGACGGCCGAGTCCCACCGCGACGTTGAGGGGGCTGCCCCCGACGTGTTCGACGGGGTCGGTGCCGGCCCGCCGCACGACGTCGACGAGGGCCTCCCCCACCACCAGTGCGTGTCCGCTCATTCGGATTCTCCCGCAGGTTCTTTCGGCAGGGCCGGATCGAACCGGATACTCGCGCGCCCCGCAGACCGATACACCCGTTCTACACGATGTATCCGTCCGCACTGCATGCGGATACCTATGGCAGGTCCTCACGGGACATCGGCAGCATGAAGTCCCAGAGTTCCTCCCGCATCCACCACTGCCCGGTCGCCCGGCGCTCGCCGCGGGTCGCGAAGCGGTAGCGGAACATCCGGGCGCGGATCCGGCGCGGCGGCGCGTCCGGGAACGGGTTGTGCCGGAGCAGCCTCAGAGTGTCGGGGTCGTTCTCGAGGAGCTTGCCGACGAAGCGGGGGAACCAGCCGGCGGCGTAGTCGCGGGAGATCGCCGCGAACCACATCAGCCAGTCCAGCCGCAGATGGTAGGGAGCGTACTGGCGGGGCCGGCGGTACACGTCGCCCGGCTTGCCCTTGAACTCGTACTCGCGCCACTCGGTGGCGGGGGTGTCCACCGCGTCGTCGGTGCCCTCCACGATCACCTCGCGGCGGGTGCGGGTAACGGTGCCGAACGCACCGTAGGTGTTGACGAAGTGCCACTTGTTGAACGACGCGTTCATCGCCTGACGACGCGAGAGCATGTTCGCCACCGGCCAGTAGCTCAGTACCGCGACCAGCACCGTCAGCACCACCACAGCGACGGTGAACGGCAGCGGGGTCGACCCGTACTCCCGAGCGGTGTCGGCGAACCGGGAGTAGAAGCCGTCGGGGATCACCGACAGCGCGAGGACGATGGTGAGCCAGTTCAGCCACGCGAAGTTGCCGCTGACCACGAGCCACAGCTGGGTGACGATCATGAGTGTCGCGGCGATCCCCGCGACCGGCTGCGGCAGGAACAACCCGAACGGCACCACGAGCTGGGTGACGTGGTTCCCGGCGACCTCGATGCGGTGCAGCGGGTTCGGCAGCAGATGGAAGTGCCGGCTCAGCGGCCCGGGCATCGGCTGGGTCTCGTGGTGGTAGTACAGGCAGGTCAGGTCGCGCCAGCACCTGTCGCCGCGCATCTTGATCAGCCCGGCACCGAACTCCAGCCGGAACAGCAGCCAGCGCAGCAGAATCAGCACGAGGAAGGGCGGCGCGGTGTCGGCGTCGCCGAGGAAGACCGCCAGCAGCCCGGCCTCGAGGAGCAGCGACTCCCAGCCGAACGAGTACCAGATCTGACCCACGTTGACGATCGACAGGTAGAGCGCCCACATCAGCAGCCACACACCCATGCAGGCCGGGAGCGGCAGCCGCTCGGTGACCCCGGCCAACGTCGCCGCGGACAGCACCAGGCCGGTCGCGGCGACCACCGTGAACACCCGGTCGGAGTACCGCCAGTGGAACAGGCTCGGTGCCTGCCGGAACGACCGGTGCGCCAGGAACTGCGGGACGGGCAGGATGCCGCGTTCCCCGATCAGCGCCCGGAACTGCAGCAGCGCCGCGAGGAAGGCGACGACGTACAGCGCGGCGAGTCCGCGGGTGACCAGCAGCCGCCCGATCGTGTACCCGTCCGCGTCCAACCAGTCCATCGCTCGGTTCGTTCGTGTTCGTGCGCGCCGATGTCGAGCATGCCACGTCCGGTGCGAGCAGGGTGGGTGGTCGGGTCAGACGCGGATCTCCCGTCGCAGCCCGCTCGCTCGGAGCACCTGGCGGGCCACGCCGGCACGCACCGCGTCCTCGGTCCCGACGATCCGCACGTGGGTGCGGGCCCGGGTGATCGCGGTGTACAGCAGTTCGCGGGTGAGCAGGGCCGAGCGGGCGTCTGGCAGCACCACCGAGACGGTGCCGTACTGGCTGCCCTGGCTGCGGTGGATCGTCATCGCGTAGACGGTGCTCACCGCGGGCAGCTGACTCGGGCGCAGCACGTAGGGCGTCCTGCCCCGCGCGAACGCCGCGACGAGTTCGTCGCCCTGCCGCACGACCACCCCGGTGTCGCCGTTGTAGATCTGCAGGTCGTGGTCGTTGGCGGTGACGAGCAGCGGCTGCCCGGGATACCAGCGGTCGGGGTCGAGGCGCCGTCCCGTGGCCTCACCGATCCATTCGGTGGCGCGGCGCGCCCAGAACTGGACCCCGGCCGGGCCGTCGCGGTGCGCGCACAACAGCCGGTGGTCCTCGCTGCGGACGAGGGTCGTGTCGATGTCCCCGGCCTCGGCAGCTTCCATGACCGCCTCGGCCGAGCGGACGACGTCCTCGCGCAGCGTGTCGAGCTCGCCGGGGTCGTGGAAGGACACCATCGGGTCGCCGCTGCGCAGGATCTTCAGCACCCGGTCGGCACCGCCCTTGCGCACGGCGGCGGCCAGGTCGGCGATCGCCCCGTCGAATCGACGTCCGCGGCTCAGACTCACCACGCCGTTGCGCAACCGCTCGCGGTCGTCCGAGCCCTCCGGCCCGAAGGCCTCCCGGGAGTCGTTCACCGCTGCGAGGTCTCGGGCGGCGACACGCTCGAAGACCGGGTCGAGGGTGCCGGTCACGGGGCGGGCCACCAGGTCGGCGAGGACGGCACCCGCGTCGACCGAGGCGAGCTGGTCGGGGTCGCCCACGAAGATCAGGCGGGTGTCGGGCCGCACCGCTTCGAGCAGGCGGCACATGATCGTCAGCGACACCATCGACGTCTCGTCCACGATGATCACGTCGTAGGGCAGGTGGTTGGTCGCGTGGTAGCGGTACCGGCCACCAGGTCGCCAGCCGAGCATCCGGTGCACGGTCATCGCGGTCAGGTGCGGGGGCAGCCCCAGGGCCGTCTCCTGTTCGCGCACCGATTCCTGCAGCCGCGCAGCGGCCTTGCCGGTGGGTGCCGCGAGTCCGATGCGCAGGTCGCTGCCGTGCAGGCGGGTGAGCAGCGCCAGGATCCGCGCGACGGTGTGGGTCTTGCCGGTGCCCGGTCCGCCGGCGATGACCGTGGTCGGATGCGTGGCTGCGAGCGCCGCCGCGACCCGCTGCCGGTCCGGTGCCGGCGACGGCCGGGAGGGATCGTCGGGATGGTGGAACAGTTCGTCGAGGACAGCGGCGAGCCGCTGTTCGTCGAGGCCGGGCAGGGTGCCCGAGCGTTCGGCGAGCACGTGGCGGATGGTCTGCTCCTGCCGGAAGTAGCGGTCCAGATAGAGCAGGGGCCCGTCCGTCGTGTCGACGAGGCGCAGCGGCCGCAGGGGGCCGCGGTCGCCACCGACCACGAGCGGGCTGCGGCGCAGCGCGTCGAGGACGTCCTCGTCGCGCGGCCAGGGCAGGTCGGCGGGGTCGACCACCGGATTGCCCTCGTCGTCCTCGGCGACGGTGACGTCCCGCAGCCGGGTCAGGTCGAGGCACACCGAGCCGGACCGCACGGCCCGCACCGCCAGCGCGGTGGCCAGGTGCACGTCGGGGTCGTCCTCACCACCGAGCGCGGCGAGCCGCAGCGCGACGTGCACGTCGGCAGCCACCAACGCCCCGGCCTCGTTGAAGGCGCGCAGAGCACCCTTACCGCGCTGCGCGATTCGAACATCGGTCGTCGAGACGGTCACGCGATCACCGCCTTTCCGGCGAGCAGGTCGGACAGTTCGGTGACGAGAGCGGCGGGCGGGTGCCAGTCGAAGACACCGCTGCCGGGTGGGCTGTCCGGTCCGGCCATGCCCCGCACGAACAGGTACTGCACCCCACCGAGATGGAGTTGCGGGTCGTAGGCGGGCATCCGCCAGCGCAGGTACCGGTGCAGCGCAACGGAGTACAGCAGGGCCTGCATCGGATAGTGGGCACGCATCATCTCGGCGGCCATCGCCTCGCGGGTGTAGTGCGCGGTGGTGAGTTCCTCGACGGGCGCGAGCCGGTTGGTCTTGTAGTCGACCACCACGAACCGCGGCCCCTCGGTGCGCAGCACCGCGTCGATGCTACCGGTGAGATAGCCCCGCAGCGGCACGGGTTCGAGTTCGCCCACCCGGTCGGCGTAGGGCAGCAGCGGATCGTCGGCGGGCAGGTGACGGCGCAGCAGCGCGGCCACGGACCCGAGGGTCACGGTGACGGGGGCCGGGGTCTCCCCACCGGTCAGCGGCAGCTCGAAGTTCAGCTCGGACAGGCGATCCCGCGGCGCGAAGTCCGCGAGGGTCCGGCCGAGCGGCCCGAGCGGGGTGCGCATCACCGGAAGCAGTGCGGCAGCGAGCCGTTCGGGCTCGATCGGCGACAGGTGCTGCGCGGTCACCTCCCGGCAGCGTTCGATCAGTTCGGCTTCGAGATCGGGGGCGGCGGTGTCCACGATCTCGAGGACGGCGTGCACCAGGGTGCCGAAGACCGCGCCACCGGGCAGGCCGTTCATGGGCGACGGCAGGCCCGCCTGTTCCGGTTCGGGGACGAGCAGCGGCGGTTCCTCCGGTTCGTCGTCCTTCGTGGCGGTGTCCGTCTCGGGCACGCCCGGGGTCTCGTGCGCGGAGGCGGTGAGCGCCGAATAGGAGGTGCGGCGCCAGGTCTCGTCGACCACGCGGTCGAACCGCGCCGCGGCGAGCGGGCCGGTCTCCTCGCGTGGAGGCGTCCAGGCCGGCTGTGGGATCGGGTGCGGTCCCACCGCCTCGACGGCGATCAGCCCGTCGGCGCGAGCGGCCCACCGTTCGAACTGCTCGGCCATCGCCTCGTCGTGCGGGATCGGCCCTTCCGCACCCACCTCGGACGAGCCCGGGGTGCGAGCGAAGAGCAGACGGTGCAGGGGTGAGCGCCCGGTGGGGGTGGAGGGCGCCCACCACAGGGTGAGGGCGCACTGTGCCCGGGTCGCGGCGACGTAGAACAGGCGCAGTTCCTCCCCCGCCTCCTCGAGGTCGTGCTGACGGCGCCGCGCGGCGTAACCGGGGCCGGTCTTCCCGCCGACGTCGAGGATGCGGCGGCCGTCCTCGTGCAGCAGCAGCCTCTCGGGTTCCGGGTTCTTCGCCGCGTCCCAGCCGTACGGCACGTGCACGATCGGGAATTCGAGTCCCTTGCTGCCGTGCACGGTGAGGATCTGGACGGCGGCGGCGTCGCTGTCGAGGCGACGGATCCGGTCGGCGCCGCCCGTGTCGGGGTCGTTGATACGGTCCTCGAGCCAGCGGGTGAGCGCGGCGAGCCCGAGGGCCTGCGCCGAGGAGGCGTCCTCGAGCAGCTGCGCGACGTGCCGGATGTCGGTCAGGGTGCGCTCCCCCGACGGTTCGGCGAGCAGCCGGGACTCGACGGCGCCGTAGGCGGCGAGTCGTTCGAAGACCGCCGCGAAACCCACCCGTGCGTGCACCGCGGCGAGTTCGCGCAGCAGACCACCGATCTCCACGACGAGCGAGTCACCGCCCTCGTCGATCTCGGCGGGGGTACGTCCGAGCAGCGAGGTCAGGGCGGCCAGGCGTACCCGGTCGGCCCGGTGGGGCTGTTCGAGGGCGTGCAGCACCCAGAGCCAGTCGCGGGCCGCGGTGGTGGCGAACACGCTCGTGCCGCCCGCGACGACGGACGGCACCCCGGCCCGGCTCAGCGCGTCGTGGACGAGCGCGACCTGCTTGTGCTTGCGCACGAGCACCGCGATGTGGCCCGGCTGCACGCGTTCGGGACCGGCGCCGAGGTCGACGGTGACGTCGCCGTCGAGCAGCCGCACGATGTCGGCTGCGACGTCACGGGCGACCCGCCCGCGCAGACCCTCGAGGTTCTGTGGGAAACCCCAGTCGTTGATCGGTCCGGCACCGGCGCGGGGCAGGTGCCGCAGCCGCAGCGGAGCGAGGCCGGAGATCCGGGACTCCGATTTCGCGGCCTTCACGGGGTTCACCACGATGCGCGAGTCACCCAGGGCGGCACCGAGACAGACGTGTTCGAGGGCGCGCACCAGCTGCCCGTCGCTGCGCCAGTTGGTGGTCAGCTCGCAGTAGGCGTCGGATTCGGAGACGGCGTCGAGATAGCTGAGCACCTCGGCGCCGCGGAAAGCGTAGATGGCCTGCTTGGGATCGCCGACGAGCACGAGGGTGCAGTGGCCGTGGAAGGCGCGCCGCAGGATCTCCCACTGCTTCGGGTCGGTGTCCTGGAACTCGTCGACGAGCACGACGGAGAACCGGGCCCGCACCCGGCGGCAGGCGTCCTCGCCGTGCACCGGGTCGCGGAGCACCTCGTGCAGCAGCGAGAGCTGATCGTCGAAGTCGCGCAGGCCCAACTGCCGCTTGCGGCGCTCGACCTCCGCGCGCACGGCGCGGGCGAAGTCCACCCGCTCCCCCGCGACGGTGCCGTCGGCGTCGTCGGGTGCGAGGGTGGCCTGCGGATCGAAGATCGCCTCCTTGGCCGCCGAGGCGGCCTCGGCGTAGCCGATGGGGGCTTCGCTCTTGCCGTAGCGCCGCAGGTAGAGGTCGGCGACCACCTCGTCGCGGAGGTCGTCGACGTTCTCGACGACCGTCACGTCGGGTTCGCGTTCGCCCGCGATACCGAGTTCGTCGAGCATCCGCCGGCAGAAGCCGTGGGTGGTGGAGATGGTGCCGGAGTCGAAGTCCGACAACGCCTGCCGCAGCCGGGCGCGCCGGTTCTCGACGTCCTCGGTCGCGAGATGCCGGATCAGCCGGTCCCCGCTCTCCCGTGCGGTGTCGGGGTCGGCGAGGGCCCGCACGACCTCCGCGAACCGGTTGCGGGTGCGTTCGCGCAGTTCCTGGGTGGCGGCGCGGCTGAAGGTCACGAGCAGCAGGTCGGACAACCGTGCGTGACCTTCGGCGACGAACCGGGTGGCGAGACCGACGATCGCGTAGGTCTTGCCGGTGCCCGCGCTCGCCTCGAGCACCGTGGTGCCGGTGGGTAGCGGGGCGAACAGGTCGAATCCCGTCACCTCGGGAGTGGTCGGCGCGGGCATGATGCGTCCTTCCGTCACGGGCGCCCCTGGTTCTCGGAGGCCAGCAGGGGTTCCCAGAGTCGTCGTGCGAGCACCCCGAAGCGGCTCGGCTCGTCGAACCAGGCCGCCTCGTCGGGACGCGGCGGGTCGGCGGCGAGCCGGTCGAGCGTGACGCCCGACCCGTGCAGGTAGGTCACGTGCCGGTCCGTCCCGTCACCGAAGTTGCCTCCGAATTCCTTCCGTGCGGCAGCGAGCGCCATGTCCACGGAATCGCCGCGGTAACGACGATCGGCGTACACGGCCGAAGCCTTGGTCGTCATCGGCAACGGCGCACACAGCCCACGATCACGCAGGTCGACGAGCACGGCGAGAATTCCGGCGGCGTCGGCCGGAGGGTGCAAGGTGGAGCGCCACGACCGCGAGCCGCTTCGCCCCGTGGTAACCGCCCGCCACTCTCCTCGATGCCCCGAGGCGACGACGGCGAGCAGCCGGATCCACGCCTCGAGCCGGTGTTTCGGGGCCAGCCGCGAGTAGGTACTGCGGGCCAGGACGCAGCCGTGGACACCACCGACCGTGCCGGTGACCCGCCGGCCGTCGCCCAGGTCGACGCGCACGTCGACGGTGCGGGACGGGCCGGTGTGCACGCCGGAGCACGCGGCGACCAGCCGTTCGACGTTGTCGGTCACGGCGTCGAGCACCTTGCCGCCGAGGGTCGCGGGCGGCAGGGTGCCGCGGCGCCACTCCGCGCTGCGGAAGGCCGCCTGGGACATGCCGGCCAGGCGCTTCTCGAGCATGCGGTCGCCGAGCTTCCACTGGGCGAGGCCGTCGAGTTCGATGTCGAGGGCGTCGGTGATGCCCTCCTCTGCATCGGGGATGCGGATGCCGAGGCGCTGGCGCAGGAAACCCTGGCTGGGGTGGGTGAGGAAGGCGACGAGTTCGTCGAGGTCGACGTCGGTGCGCTCGACTGCGGGCAGCGCCGCGACGAGTTCGGCGATGCGTCCGGGTCGGCCCGACGGTGAGCTGTGGGCCGCCCGTGCGCCGGCGAGCGCGGCGGTGTCGAATCCGAACGGGTCGTCGGCGCGGAAGTTGCGTGGATCGAAGGGCTGCAGCGGGTGCCGGCGCACGATCCGCTCGTCGTCGGCCGGCAGTCCGGTCATCGTCGCGACCACGTCGCGGATCTCCGTGAGCGGGATCGCCGGGGGCCGTGCCGCTCCGGTGACGGCGTCGGCGCCGGTGTGGAACAACAGCACCCGTTCCTGCGCGGCCAGCAGCGCGTCGAGGAGCAGCTGCCGGTCCTCGCTGCGCGAATCCCGTTCACCGATACACGGATTCTGTGCGAGCACGTCGTCGCCGTCGGTGTGTGCGGTGCGCGGGAAGACGTCGTCGTCGAGACCGAGGAGCACCACCACCCGGTGCGGCACCGACCGCATGGGCACCATCGAGCACACCGTGAGTTCGCCGGTGCGGAAGTTGGAACGCGAGGGCCGGGCGGCGAGCCGGGAGGCGAACATCGAGCGGATGTCGCTCAGACCCAAACGGATCTCGCCGGCATGTTCGACCGCCTCGGCGATCTCGCGGCAGGCACGGTCGAGTTGCCATGCGTCGGCCGCGGGGAGATCGCAGAGCAAGTCGATGCCGCGGGTCAGTTCGGCCGCCCAGCGGGTCGCGGGCTGCGGACCGCGGAGCCCGAGCAGCACCACCGTCAGCCGGTCGATGTACTCGGCGAAGCGGCCGGCGAGGTCGATGTCGTTGCTGTCGACGTCGTCGAGGGGCAGGGCCAGCGAGAGCCAGTCGCCGTCGGTGCCGTCGGCGGCCACGCCCAGCAGGATGCGGTCGAGGGCCGTACCGAAGGTGTTCTGCACGAACTCGCCGAGGCCGAAGGACTTGCGCTGCCACGATCCGAGCCCCCACCGGGCGCCGGCTTCCGCGGTCCACTGCTGCAGCCGTTCGAGTTCGTCGTCGTCGAAACCGAACTTGCGGCGCACGGGCGCGGTGGCCGCGAGGTCGAGCACCTCGCTGGCGGTGACGCGACCGTCGGCGAGGCGGAGCAGTTCGGTGACCACCGCCAGCACCGGGTCGGTACGGCCGAGTGCGCGGTCGGCGAGCCGGACCCGCAGGGTGTGGCCGGGGTGCTCACCCACCCCGGCGCCGAACGCCGCGTGGACGAGCGGGGCGTAGGTCTCGACGTCGGGGCACATGACGACGACGTCGCGAGGTTCGAGGGTGGGATCGTCCTGGAACAGGTGCAGCAGCGATTCGCGGAGCACCTCGACCTGCCGGGTGGGGCCGTGGCAGGCGTGGATGACGACGGTGCCGTCGGCGGTCGCCGAGCCGGGTCCGGGGGCACGGTCGTCGCGCAGGTCGGCCTGCAGCCGGCCGAGAAGGGTCGCGGGTGGTTCCGGGGAGGGGTGGACGATCTCGGTGCAGTCCAGGGCGGAGAGCCGCGCCTCGAATTCGCGCACGTCGCGGCCGAGCGCGGCGAGCAGGGGGTGCCGGACCCGCAGCGCGCTGCGGTCGTCGGCGCGGCGCAGCGAGGACGGCCGTCCGGCGAGGTTCTGCCACATCACGGGGCTCGGGTGCGGCAGCCAGACGTGCACGTCGCGGTGCTCGGCGAGCGCGGACAGCACGTCGAGGCGGACGGTGTCGAGCCGGGTGGGGCCGAAGACCGAGAGACGTTCGGGAAGATCCACGACGTCGGGCTCGGCGCGCAGCCGGGCACAGAGGTCGCCGAGGCGCTGGGCGGGGCTGTCGGCACCGATCCGGGCCCGCAGCCGCCGCCACAGTTCGGCCTGCCACCGCAGGTGGTCGTCCAGGGGCGCGTCGGTGCCGTCGGTGTCCTCCCCCGCCGCCCAGCGGGCGATCATCTCCGGGCGCTGCAGCCCGTAGCTGCGCAGCAGCGCGGTGAGGTGTGCGGCCGTCGCGTAACGGCGTCCGGCCCGGTGGTCGTCGCTGCCGTTGCCGAGATGCCGGGCGAGGGTGGCGCACCACGGTTCCCCGACGCACTCGTCGATCACGTCGAGCAGCGTCCACAGCATCCGGGAGGGATGCCAGGGGTCGTCGTCGGCGTCGATGCCGGACGCGGCGGCGAGGGCCTCGTCGACGAGCCGCATGGAGGAGGGGAAACGGATGTTCGCGGCGACGCCGTCGCCTTCGACACGCGCCACGCGTCGGGGGTTCACCGGCGCGCCGAGAATGCCGGACAGTCGCTGGGTGAGCCAGCGCTCGATGCCGCGGGCGGGCACGGCGACGACCTCGGGGGCGAACGGGTCGTCGAGGGGCTTCGCGAGCACCTCCCCGAGCGCATCGGCCAGCACGTCGGTGCGTTCCGCACGGTGCAGGATCAGCACTCGTCGTTCTCCCTCGTCGTCGCTCGGTTCCGTCCGCTACGGCTTATCACACCGCACGGACAGTCACACCGCACGGACAGTCACACCGCACGGACAGTCACACCGCACGGACAGGGCGAGCACGACGCAGGTGGAGGGTGGTCAGCTGTCGGGGGCGAGATCGAACAGCGGGAGCTGGTCCCGCGAGATCCGGGCGCTGAACTCGGCGTGGTAGCGCTCTCCGAGGTCCCGCGCGACATGCGCGGGACAGCCGAGTTCGTTGCCGATCTGCTCCCAGGTGTATCCGGCCTCGCGGCGTTCCCACGCGAAGCCGCCGTCCTCGTTCCACGGCGCCGACATGGTCCGATGGTGCGCTCCCGCAGGTCGGGGAACAACGACCTCGTACGGTGTGTCGCCGATCACCGCCGCCGTGAGCGGGCGGAGGGGACGAATCCGGCGCAGTGGCCGAGTTCCGGGAGCGGGTTCAGGAGTCCGCGAGCCAGGTGTCGATCTCACGGCTGTCGTTGCGGACCATGCTCTCGACCAGCTGCACGATCAGTCCTTCGATCTTTCCGCCGACGAGCGGCACCTTCACGGTGGCCTCTCCGTGCACCTCGACGACCGTGCCGCCGGTGTCGCCGGCGCGCAGTTCGGAGCGAGCGGAGACGGTGATCGGCAGCCCCCGTGCACCGCCGGTGAGGACGCCGTGCGCGATCCCCCCGTCGAGGGGACCCCACTCGTCGGCGCGTTCGATGACCAGGGGGCCGGGCAGCACTCCGCGCACGACGGACGGCAGTCCGGAGGTGCCCATGCTGTCGGCCATCGTCAGCGAGATGGTGCCGGGGCCGGACACGCGCACCTCGAGTTCGGCGTCGCCGGTGGGGCTCGCGGCGATCCGGTTCTTCCAGAACTCCTCGTTCGTGAGGGTGGCATGCACCCGTTCGACGTCGTGGTCCAGCGCGGAGGTGAAGGAGAACTTCTTCGGCACGGTGACGGCTCCCGGCGAGGTCCTAGATGAGGGCGACGAGAAGTGCTGTGGCACCGCCGATCATGCCGGCGAAGGCCAGTCCCGTCCCGATCGAACCGGTGAGCGCCGTCGCGGCCACGCAGCCGAGGACCATGAGCACCAGCAGGATCACCGCACCGGCGAGGGGGTGTTCGAGCAGCGGGGGCGGGTCGTCGGCGGGTCGTGCCGGTGAGACCGGTTTCGCGACCGCGGGCCGCCCGACGGTCGCGGCCGGGACAGCGGGCGCCGTCGGGGTCATGGCGGGTGCTGCCGTGGTCATCCTGTCCCCCGCTTCCTGTTCGCTGTGCGATTCTGTCGCGATCCGCCCGAGCCTCACGGTCGTTCGCGGTTCGTGCTCCGAAAGTTTCCCCGGGTGCCGCGGACCCAAACCGGCACAACTGTGACTCGTGTCGCCCCGAGAGGCGGACGCGACGCCACCCACCGACAACAGCTGTGTCATGGGTCACATAAACGTTAGCAGGAGATCGTGCCGGGTAAGCGCCAGTTGTCACGTCGTGTAGCCGATCGATGTGAATTCGCCGGTAGATCGCCGGCTCTTCCAGTGCGAAGGAGGCGAACGCACGATGACCGAGAACCGTATCCCCGCGTTGCTCACACAGTTGCGCACACTCCACGAACTGACCCATGCCGAGACCCAGGTGGCCGAAACCCGTGTCGCCCAGGCTCGTACCGAAGCGGTCCGCAAGGAGCTCACCGAGAACGCCGAGAACTGCCGGATCCGGGCGGTCGCCATCGAGGAGGCCATCCGCGATCTGGGCGGTCTGCCCGATGTGGTCGGCCCCTTCCTGGGCCGCGCGGCCGTCATGGTCAAGACCCTCACCGAGCAGGCCCAGCCGTTCGACGAGGCCCTGCTGTCCGATCTGGCGCTCGAGCACCAATTGCTCGACCGCGCCCGCTACGTCAAGGCGCTGGCCACCGCGGGCGGGCACAGGTCCGTCGTCACCCTGGCCGACCGTCTCGTCACCGCGCACACCGCCACCGTCGAGTGGCTGACGACCGTCATCGCCGAGGAGGCCCTCGGTGGTCCGGCCGCCCTGCGGCGCACCCCCTTCCAGGCGGCGGCCGGCGCGGCGGTGCGTCTGGTCAACGCCCCGGTCACCTGGTCGACCCGCGGCATCGACCGCGCGATCGACGTGGCCCGGTCCACGCGGCCGCGCATCGAGTCGCTGCTCTCCCGCGGCGCGCACGCCGGTGACGTCGCCGCCCGGACGCTGACCGCGTCCCGGGATGCCGCCCTCGAGACCGCCGAGCGGGTCAGCCGGCGCGAAGGTGCCGACGGTGCGGCGGACGCCCTGCACCGGGCTCGCAGCGCCACCGGTGTCCTCACCGCCGAGGAACTGCCCATCCGCGACTACGACGATCTCACCGTGCCGAAGGCCGTGGCCGCGGTGAAGGATCTGACCGAACCCGCGGACATCCGCGCGATCGTGGCCTACGAGGAGGCCCACAAGGACCGGCACGGCGTGATCTCCGCAGCCCAGACCCGTCTGGCCGCCATCGCGCAGGACGTCGTCGGGGTCTGACGCACACCGACCGCGAATCGCCGGGCCCGCTCCGCCGGGCCCGGCGATTCGTGTCCCGGGGGTAGGACGAACCACCCGCGGGTACGCAGCCGGGAAACGACCATCCGTCGAGAGGACGTCCGCCATGCCGAAACTTCTGTTCGTCGTCAGTGCCGCCGACCACTGGACCCTGCAGGACGGCACCCGGCATCCCACGGGATTCTGGGCCGAGGAACTCGTCGAGCCGTACAGCGTCTTCGACGAGGCCGGATTCGACATCACCCTGGCGACGCCCGGGGGCCGCACCCCCGTCGTGGACGCGGCGAGCCTCGAACCCGACGCCGCCGGTGGCGAGGACCGCGTCGCCGCGTTGAAGCAGTCCCTCGAGGATCTGCGGCCCGTCCTGGAGGGTGCCGTCGTCCTCGGGGAGCAGAGCGCCGACGACTACGACCTGCTGTTCGTGCCCGGCGGGCACGGTCCGATGGAGGATCTCGCCGTCGACGAGCGTTTCGGTGAGCTCGTGCGGCACTTCGTCGAGGCGGACAAGGTCGTCGCCATGGTGTGTCACGCCCCGGCCGCTCTCCTGCCGGCCTTCGGCTCGGGTGGCCGCTGGCTGTTCGAGGGATACCGGCTGACCGCGTTCACCAATCTGGAGGAGGCCCAGGCGGGACTGGCGGACAAGGCGCCGTGGCTGCTGCAGGACCGGCTGCGGGAGGCCGGCGCGATCTTCACCTCCGCCGAGGCGTGGCAGCCGAACGTGGAGGTGGACCGACGGCTCTACACGGGTCAGAACCCGGCGTCGTCGCGCCCGCTCGCCGAGCGGGTCGTCGCCGACCTGGCTACGCGGTGACCTTGCGGACGAAGTCGATCGTCCGTTCCAGCGCGGCGCGGGCGTCCGGCGTCGACAGATCGAACTGGTACTCGTGTGCCAGTTCCGGGATGTGGTCGTCGGGATAGAACAGGGCGTCCACCTCGACGCCGAGGCGTGTGAGTTTCTCCGCGAGCGGCTTCGACTGCTTGGGAGTGAGCGGGTCCGCGTTGCCTCCGGTGATGAAGGTCGCCGGGAAGTCGGCGGTCACGATGTCCAGGGTCGACATCAGCCGGGCGGCATCGGAGGACGCGAAGTCCCGGGCCCCGGTGTAGGCCCACATGGCCTGCTCGATGCCCCAGCCGATCAGTCCGCTCCCGCCCTCGAGGGCGGCGACGTCGTAGAGACCGCAGTTCAGCACGACTCCGCGCAGCTGCTCGGGGGTGAAAGCGGGGTCGATACCGGCCTGCGCGGCGTACTCCTTGTCGGTGATCGCCGCGGCCATCTGCGAGCTCAGCTGGGCACCGGCCGAGTCGCCGGCGAGCACGATGCGGTGGGTGTCGATGTGCAGTTCGTCGGCGTGGTCGAGCAGGTAGGCCTGGGCGTCGGCGAGCTGGTGCACCGCGGTGGGATATCGGTGCTCCGGCGCGAGGGAGTAGCCGAGGGACACGACGGTGAAGCCCGCGTCGGCGAGCCGTCGGTAGTAGCCGGCGTAGTCGGCGCGGCTGCCCGACAGCCAGGCACCGCCGTGCGTCCACACGATCGTGGGCAGTACCGCCGTGGTGCCTTTCGGGGTGTAGACGTCGAGGTAGGCGTCGGGATCACCCTCGCGGTACTGCAGGTTCGCGACGAGATCGGTCTCGGGTGCGTCCACGGCGAGTTTCTCGGTCTGCTGCCGGGCGTCACGTTCGAACACCGCCCGCACGATCAGTGCCCCCGGCACCGGGGTGAACACGAAGGCGGCCGCTGCCAGGACCAGTACGACGACGAACGCCAGCAGGATCAGGCGGCCGATGCGCCTGCGCGGGCGCGGCGCCGTGTCCGTTCCGTCCTCCGCCACTCGTCGACTCCTGCCGGGATGCTGCGGCCCGGTCCGTCCGGGCCAGTCGATCATGCCAAACGGCCCCGTACCGCGTGCGCCGATCGCGCCGCGGGGCTACGGCCCGCCGAGCATCACCGCGGTCACCGCCCGCCGAGCATCATCGCGGTCACCGCCCGCCGAGCACCACCGCGGTCACCGCCCGCCGAGCACCACCGCGGTCGCGACGAGCCGGCCGAGCACGTTCGGCCCGCCCTTCCTCGGCAGGCGAGACAGCACCGGGACCATCGCCCCGAGGCTGCCGTGGGCACCGTCGGTCATCGCCGCCGCGACCCGCACGGCCACGTACTGATGCGTGTCGAGAGCGCTGTGCCCCATTCCGGCGACGGGCACGACGGTCGCGGTGGGTACCGTCGCGGCGATGCGGTCGGCGATCGGCGGCGGGGTCCGCAGGTCCCGCTCCCCCGACAGGACCGCGATCGGCCAGGTGAATTCCCGTACCCGACGCGGGAAGTCGAAGGGCTCACCGGAGAACTCCGGATGGGGACCGGTTTTCGCGAAGAGCACCTGCGGGTCGAGGGGTTCACCGTCCGGTGGCAACCCGAAACCGAGTTCGCGGTACATGATGTCCTCGACGAGGTCGGCTTCGAAACAGTAGGGCACGTACGGGTTCTCGGCCTCCGCCCTCGCGAGGCGGCACACCGCCGCCCAGGTCCGCCGGAGCCGCCCCCGCAACCGGGCCTCGAGCAGGTCGCGCAGCACGTCCGGTCCGGCGAACTCGTAGACGATCTGGACGATGTCGGTCACCTCGTCGCCGGGCAGATCGCTCGCCAATGCACGCCGGACGACCTCGGACAGCCCGCGGTCCGCTCGGGTGTCGTTGCCGAGGAACAGTTTCCGTCGATAGTCACGCACCGTGGCGAGATCCTGTTCGACGCTCCACATCGGGGAGTCCAGCACCATCGAAGCGACCCGATCGGGATGCCGCACCCCGAAACCCTGTGCGAGACAACTTCCGTACGACGATCCGTAGATCACCGCCTGCGAGACCCCCGCGTGGTCGAGTGCCGCGGCGATGTCGTCGACGGCCTCGACGACGGTCACCGCCGCCCTCGGCAGGTCGACACCTCGTTCGTCGCGCCGCGACAGTCCGATCCCGCGGTGCTCGACCATGAGCACGTCGAGTCCCTCGCGTGCGGCGAGGGCACGCAGCGACCGGTAGGGCACCGCCGACGCCAGACCCGGACCGCCGGGGATCATCACCACCGGCGTCCGTCCGCGCGGCCCGGTGCGCAGATAGGTGAGCGGGAACGCCGTCGCCGAACCGCCCTTCGGCAGGCGCGCGACCCGGTGTCCCTCCCGCCGGGCGATGCGCTCCGCGGTGTGGCGGATGCGTTTCTCCCGGCGGGACCGATCGTGTTCTCGATCACCCATGGATCCATTCGAGCACGAGATCCCCTGGGGCACCGCGAATCGCGGACACGGCCTTGCGGGTGAGCGAATCCACACCTGCGAAAACGCCCGTGAACTGGGATGATGGAAAGAGCCGGCTCACGGGCTCCGGTGGATTCATCCGTATGAGTGCACCGTCCCGCGTCCACACCGTTCCCGCTTCCGGAATCGGTGCGCGGTCGCTTCGACCCCGGGTTCGTCCCGCGGGCCCGAACGACCGAGCACGGCGTACGCGCGAACAAGAAGGTCATCACATGCAGTTCTCGACCGGTCAGATCGTCGTCCATCCACATCACGGACCCGCCACGGTCGCCGCGATCACCACCAGGACGATCAAACAGCAACCGGTGTCGTATCTGCAGTTGAAGGTCCACAGCTCCGACCTGACGGTCGCTCTCCCGCTGGACAAGGCCGAGGAGATCGGCCTGCGCGACGTCTACAGCTCCGACGAGCTGAAGAAGTTGTTCGAGATCCTCCACACCCCAACCGATCACGAGGAGGAGACGTGGTCGCGGCGGTTCAAGGAGAACCAGGACAGGCTGCGGTCGGGTGATCTCCACGTCACCGCCGCCGTCGTCCGCGATCTCACCCGCCGCGAACACCGCAAGGGTCTGTCGATGGGTGAGCGGACGATGCTCAAGGCCGCCCGCACCACCGTCCTCACCGAACTGTGCCTGGGCCTGTCGCTGCCGGAGGAGCAGGCGGAGCAGATGCTCGACTCGGCGATCATGTCCTCCGAACCGACCGCGTCGGAACGCGAGGTCGTCGCCCTGGGCTGACCGCCGGGACCGACCGGCCCCGATACCACCGCGCGCCGTGTGGACGTTCGCACCCCTTCCGGGTGCGGGTGAACGTCCGCACGGCGCGCGTCGTCGGTGCTGCTCGCTGTCAGTAGTGTTCGCTCAGGGCCTGCAGTCGTGTCTCCTCGAGGTCCAGACGACGCTGCGCGGCCCCGAGGGTCTGGGAACTGTAGGTGCCGCGGGAGCGGGCGTCCAGGAGCGCCTCGCGTTCGGCGGCGATGGTGAGCAGACGCAACTCGATGTACTGCTCGCGCCACTCGTCGTGTTCCGGATCGGGCGACATCGCGTCGCGCACCTTCTTCACCCCGATCAGGCTGTCCGACCGCACCCGATCCACCACCTCGGGCCGGACGTCCCCGGCGGCGGAGCCGAGGGCCTTCTCACCGGACTCGGCCAGCTCCCCGAGCAGGTCGCCGTATTCGACGCGGAGCCGGTCGTGGTCGTCGCCGGGGACCTTCACCCAGCTGATCACCGTGGGCAGCGACAGGCCCTGGAGCAGGAGGGTGGTCACCGCGACCACGAACGCGATGAGCACCAGCTCCGCACGGTACGGGGTGTCCTCCGGCAGGGACTGGGCTGCGGCGAGGGTGATCGCACCGCGCATGCCCGACCACGCCAGCACCACTCCGCCCCGCCAGCCGAGGGTTTCGGTGACGAGGAAGTCCATGTCCGCGGCGGCCCGCTCGACCCGGCGTGCCTGATGACGCCGCGCCCGACTGCCCATCGCCTCGTACTGCGCGAGCTTCTCCCTGCGCCGCTGGAGTTCCGGCAGGGTCTCCGCCGCCTTCCGTTCGTCGCGCTTGAGGACGGCGACGAGCGGAACGACGAACGCCATGCGGGCCGCGATGACGAAGGCACTCGCGATCAGGCCGATCCACAGGCCCTGCCCCGCGGGGAGCCCCGATTCGTGGACCTCGTCGAGGAGATGTTCGAGGCTCAGGCCCATGATGAGGAAGATCGCGGACTCGAGGAGAAAGGCGACGGTGCGCCAGTTCAGCTCCTCGGTGATGCGGTCCTCGGCCCGCAGGTAACGGGGGCTCAGATGCCCGGTGACGACACCGGTGACCACGACGGCGAGCACCCCGGAGGCGCCGAACTCCTCGGCAGGCACGAACGCGACGAAGGGCAGCACGAACGAGACGGCGGTGTTGAGCACGGTCTCGTTGAACAGGGCCCGGATCCGGACGTTGAGGATGCCGACGACGATGCCGATGATCGTGGCGACCACCACCGAGAACAGGAAGTCTCCGGCCACGTGCCACAGCGACACGGCCCCGGCCATCGCGGCGACGGCCGAGCGCAGCAGGACCAGCGCCGACGCGTCGTTGACGAGTCCCTCGCCCTCGAGCACGGTCAGCAGCCGGGAGGGCAGGCCCAGCTTGCGGCCGACGGAGGTCGCCGCGACCGCGTCCGTCGGGCTCACGACCGCACCGAGCGCGAAGCACGCCGCCCACCCGAGATCCGGGATGAGCAGGTGGAACAGCACACCCGCGCCGGCGGTGGTCACCACGACCAGGAGGACGGCGAGTCCGCTGATGGCCTTGAAGTTCCGCCGGAAGTCCTGCGCCGGCATGGTCACGGCCGCCGAGTACAGCAGCGGCGGCAGTACGACGTCGAGGATCAGCTCCGGTTCCACGTCGACATCGGGTACGCCGGGTACGAAGCCGAGGACCACCCCGACCACCACCAGGCTCAGGGGAGCCGCCAGTCCGAGTCGTTGCGAGAACGCCGCGACGGTGACGATGCTGGCGACACCGATCACGGCTATCAGAGTCAGATCCATTCCGACGATTCTGCTCGGGCAGGGATGCTCGGCCGCGTCGGACCCCGGTCGGGTGGCGGGGCGTGTGACGCGGCGGACTTTTCTCGTTCAACGAAAACGCCCGCACGGGCGTCGAGCGTGAGCCAGCACACTCGGTGGACATCTGCGCTCGCCGGCCGAGACGGCGACGAACGTGCTGAGGAGGACCCATGTCTCTGCTCGACGAATCCCTGTGGACGGGCCGGATCCGTCTCGACGACTGGCGCCCCGGCCGCGGCGGCACCACCAAGGTCACCAACCCCTCCACCGGCGCGGCGATCGCCGAGATCGGCCTGGCCACCACCGAGGACGTCTACGACGCCGCCCGCACCGCCGCCACCGCCCAGAGGAGCTGGGCCGCGACCGCACCGTCCGAACGCGCCGAGATCCTGCGCCGCGCCGGACAGGCCTTCCGTGAGCACGCGGACGAGCTGATCGGCTGGGGCATCCACGAAGCCGGATCCATCCCCGACAAGGCCGCCATGGAGGTCTTCGGATCCGCCGGCGAATGCTTCGAGGCCGCGGCGCTGCCCACCCACCCGCACGGCGAGTACCTGCCCTCCGACCACGCCCACTGGTCCCTCGCCCGCGCCGCCACCGTCGACGCCCCCGAGGTGCGGGTCGTCTCGTTCACCGGCTCCACCGCCGCCGGACGCCACGTCGGCCGCGCCGGCGCCGAGCATCTCAAGCGCACCCATCTCGAACTCGGTGGCAACAACGCGCTGATCGTGCTGCCCGGCGCCGACGTCGACCTCGCCGCCGGGGTCGGGGCGATGGGCTCGTTCTTCCACCAGGGCCAGATCTGCATGACCACCGGCCGCCATCTCGTGCACGAATCGCTGTACGACGAGTACGTCGCCGCGCTGGCCGCGAAGGCCGACGCGCTCGTCGTCGGCGATCCCGCCGCCGGGCCGGTGCACCTCGGCCCGATCATCGACGACACGCAGCTGGCGAACATCGACCGGATCGTCCGTGACACCGTCGCCGCCGGCGGCACCCTCGCCGCGGGCGGCACCCACGAGGGCCTGTTCTACCGGCCCACCGTGCTCGGTGGCCTGACCCCGGACATGCCCGCCTGGAGCCAGGAGATCTTCGGCCCGGTCGCCCCCGTGCTGTCGTTCTCCACCGTGGACGAGGCCGTCGCGCTGACCAACGCCTCCGAGTACGGACTGTCGGTGAGCATCGTCGGTGAGGTCGGGCAGGCCATGCCGATCGCCGACCGTGTGAACACCGGCAAGGTCCACATCAACGAGATGACCGTCGCCGACGAGGCCAACGCCCCCTTCGGTGGTGTCGGCGCCTCCGGCACCGGGTCACGGTTCGGGGGCCCGGCCGCGAACATCGAGGCGTTCACCGAGACCCAGTGGGTCACCGTGCGCCCCGACATCGCGCCCTACCCCTTCTGAACCATCCGGTCTACCCGGCGAAGCCGAGTCCGCGTTCGGCGAGTGCCTCCTCCAGGATGCGCAGGGCCTTCGGACCGACACCGTGCAGCGCCGCGAGTTCCCGCCTGGTGTGGCGGGCGACGGCGTCGAGCGTCTCGATGCCTTCGGCGTGCAGCGCGCCCGTGGCGGGCCTGCCGATGGAGGTGGGCAGGTCCCCGGATGTCGGTGAGGTGGACGGCACGACCGGATCATAGAGGGGAACGGCTCAGGGGGTGGCGCGTTCCCGCACCGCGGCCTCGGCGTCCTCCGCGACGAGATCGGCGTTGACGGCTGCCCCGGCGGCCACACCCGATCCCGCCGAGGAGACGACCATCGCCGTGAGGTCGGCGGTGTTGCCGGCCGCCCACACTCCGGGCACCGCGGTCTGCCCCATCGGGCCGGTCTCGACGAACGAGCCCACGGGGGTCTCGGTGACCGTACCGCCGAGCTGCTCGTACAGCTCCGCGCGGGCCACGAATCGCGGTGCGACGACGGCGGCGTCGACCTCGATCTCGTCGCCGCCGTCGAGGACGACGGCGCGGACGGCGTCCCCCTCGGTGCGCAGGGCCGACACGATGCCGGGGACGATCCGGACGCCGCGCGCGACGAGCCGGTCGAGTTCCTCGCCCTCCGGGGCGGGCATCGTGTGGGTGAAGAGCGTGACGTCGTCGCTGAGCTGCCGGAACATCAGCGTCTGGTGCCCGCTCATCGGACTCGACCCGATCACCCCGATGCGGCGGTCGCGGACCTCCCAGCCGTGGCAGTAGGGGCAGTGCAGCACGCTCCTCCCCCACGCCTCGCGCACCCCGGGCAGGTCGGGCAGTTCGTCGGCGAGGCCGGTGGCCAGGATCAGCCGGCGGGCCCGCACCCGTCCGGTCTCGTCGAGGTCCACCTCGAATCCCGTGTCGGTACGGCGGGCCGCTACGGCGCGGTCGGTGCGGATCTCCGCGCCGTAGCCCGTCGCCTCCTTGCGGCCGAGTTCGAGCAGGGCGGTGGGGGCGATCCCGTCGTGGCCGAGGACGTTGTGGGCTCCGGCGGCGGGTGCGTTACGGGGTTCACCGGCGTCGACGACGAGCACCGAGCGGCGCGAGCGGGCCAGGGCGGTGGCGGCACTCAGACCGGCCGAGCCGCCTCCGATCACGACGACGTCGTAGCTGTTCATCGGGTCTCCTCCTCGGTGCGATCTCGGGGTGCGGGCCTGCGGGCGATCCACACCGTCCGGGTGCCGCGGAAGTGCAGGTCGTCGCGGTGCCGGAGCGCGTCGGGGCCGTCCCCGAGAAGGCGGTCGAGCGTGGCCAGGTCCTCGGTGGACAGCAGGTCGGCGAGTCCGGTGCGGGTGCGGGCCGTCACCGCCCGGGCGTAGCGGCGGACGGTGTCGTCGACCTCGACGTGCAGGTCGTCGCTGCGATGGTGCACGACCTCGAGTCCGGCGCGCCGCAGGTGGTCGCTCCAGTCGGGGAAGAAGTTCCAACCCTGTGCCGCGGAGGCCGCGTGGCAGCGCGCTTCGAGTCCGGGGGTGCCGATCCCGATGTCGTCGGGGAGGAACCGCGGCTGCGACGGCATCTCCGTGACGACGAAGAGTCCCCCGGGTTCCAGCGCGTCGGCGACCCGCCCGATCACCGCATCGGGATCGGCGACATGGTGCAGCGACAGGGCGGCCCACGCGAGGTCGAGCGAGCCGACGTCCGGCCAGGTCGTGTCCAGGTCGGCCTCGACGGTGCGGACCCGGTCGTCCACCCCGTCCCGTCGAGCGGCGGCCGTGAGGCGGGCGAGCATCGCGTCGGAGCTGTCGATCGCGACGATGCGGGCGCTGGGGAACAGCCGTGCCAGGGCGAGTGTGCCGGCGCCCGTTCCGGCGCCGAGGTCGACGATCGTGCGGGGTTCGCGGTCGGTCAGGTCGGTGACGCGGTCCAGGAGCGCCTCGACGAAGGGCCGGTGGATCGTCGCGTCCAGATCCAGGACCTCGGCGATCGAGTCGTCGTGGCCGTGACCGTGTGCGTGGCCGGGGGTGGGGTGGGGGTGGTCGTGCATGTCCTCCACCCTAGAGTCGATCATGCGCATACAGCATATCCTCCTGCCTATGGAGCAAGATTCGTCCGATCTGGACCAGCTCATCCGCCGCCGCATCCGCAGCCTCCGGGTGGCCCGGGGATGGACGCTCGACGCGCTGGCGGCCCGCTGTCACATCAGCCCGTCCAACCTCAGCCGCATCGAGACCGGGCGTCGCCGGATCGCGCTCGACCAGCTCGTTCCGATCGCCCGCGCGCTCGACACCACCATCGATCAGCTCGTGGAGTCCGGGGAGGACGAGGACGTGGTCATCAGGCCGCAGCCGTGCGAGACTCCCGGCTACACCACCTGGCTGCTGTCCCGGGAACGGGCGATGGGTGGGGTGACCGTCGCGAAGATGCGGATCACCGCGGCGGAACCGCGTCCGGTGGACGATCTGCCCGTGCACCCGGGACGCGAGTGGTTCACCGTCCTGTCCGGCACCGCGCGGCTCCAGCTGGGCGAGCGCACCCTCCTCGTGAACGAGGGCAACGCGGCGGAGTTCTCGACGATGACACCGCACGCGATCACCGCGTACGGCGGCGCGGTGGAGATCCTCACCATCCTCGACCAGAACGGCGAACGCGCACACCTGGGCGGGAGCACGTCCCACTGAGGCCGCGACTCGGCGGTGGCCGCCCCCTTCGACGACGATCGCCCGGGTCGGAGCATTCGACCCGGGCGACGGTACGCGCGTCCCCGGCGGGGGGACGAACGGTTTGTCAGTGGGTGAGGGCGGGTTCCTTCTCCGCTTCGGGAGCGGCCGCGGCGGAGCGCCGCGCGCCGAGGACGAACAGCACCACGCCGACGACGATCCAGGCCGTGAGGATCGTTGCCGCACCGGCTCCGCCGGCTCCGTCGAAGTAGGCGACGGCACGGACCAGGGTGCCGGTCGAGCCGGGCGGGAGGATCTGACCGAAGGTGCCGAGGCCGTTGGGCAGCCAGGCCGAGGTGCTCGCGATACCGGCCAGCGGGTTGCCGAGGAACATCATGACCATCGCGCCGAGCGTGAATCCCTTGGCGCCGAACATGTTCTGCAGACCGGCGAGCGGGAGCGCCATGGCCCCGATACCCAGCGCCATCGCACCGGCGACCGGCCAGAGGGCCCCCTCGATGCTGCCGAACACGAAGGTGAGGACCGACGAGACCACGATGCCGCCGAGGATCGAGAAGCCGACCAGGCTCGTGAAGTACGCGACGTTGTTGCGCTCGAACACCTTCCGGAAGGCGACGACCGGGACGATGCCGCCGAACACGAGCGGGAAGGCGAGGCCGCCGATGCCGATGCCGGTGGGGTCGTCCGCGGGCAGCGGGACGACGTCCTCGACGGTCACCTCGTCGCCCAGCGCGCGGCCGACGGCCTGGGCGGTGCCGGTGAGCGAACCGGAGATGGTGGCGGAGCCGGCGCTGGCGACCAGGGTGTTCACGGTGGAGTCGCCGACGACGAATCCACCGACGACGTCGCGGTCGACGATGGCGGCGCGCAGGTCGTCCTCCGAGTCGAAGCGCTGCGCCTCGTAGGCACCGGGCACGGCGTTGTCGAGGGCCTGCTCGAAGCCGGCGACGGCGTCGGGCGCACCGACGAGGCCCACGCGCAGGTCGTGGGGTCCGCTCTCGAGCGACGGCATGATGAAGACCATCAGCAGCAGCACCAGGATGACGCCGAGGCCGAGGCTCATCCCCACCCCCATGAGCGCGGGGTGCGGCTTGCGCCGAGCGGGTGCCGCCTCCTCGCCGGAGGCGGGCGCGTCGGTATCGATATCGCTCATCGTCTTCTTTCTTGCTCGAAGCTAACCGGATTAATTTCCTCCGTTTATATCGGATGATAATCCTCCGGTTAAGATGGTCTGTCAAATGGACCCGGTCCGTCCCGGGCCCGGAAGGAGAGCGACATGCGTGCCGATGCCGCACGGCGCCGACAGGCCATCGTCCGGGAGGCGCGGCACCTGTTCGCCGCGCACGGGAGCGACATCGCGCTCGAGAGCGTCGCCGAAGCCGCAGGGGTGGGGATCGCCACCCTCTACCGCAACTTCGATTCGCGAGCGGCCCTGGTGGACGAGGTGGTCCTGACCATCCTGCGCGACATGCAGCAGGCCGCGACCGAGGCACTCGACTCGATCGCGGCCTCCCCCGAGACCGCCTGGGCGGCGTACGTGCAGCGGCTCGTCGAACTCGACCTCGGCGCGCTCTCCGAGGCCCTGGGCGAGTTCGTCGCCGACGAGATGTCCGGTGTCGTCCGCCGGGAGCAGGAGCGGACCCTCACCGGCGTGGAGGACCTGCTCGACGCCGCGCGAACGGCGGAGCTCGTCCGGCCGGATCTGACGGCGCTGGAGTTCGTGCTGCTCATCGGCATGGTGACGCGCCCGCAGCCGGAACCGATCCGCGCGGCGGCACCCGATCTCGTACCCCGCCTGATCTCGATCGTGCTGGCGGGCATGCGCCCCTGACCGAGCCGCTCAGACCCTGGCGACGCGACCCCGGGCCGTCAGCACGAGCGGGCCGTCCTCGGTGATCGCGATGGTGTGCTCACTGTGGGCGGTGCGCGAGCCGTCGGCGGAGCGGATGGTCCAGCCGTCCGGGTCGAAGACGATCTCGTCGGTGCCCGCAGCGAACCACGGTTCCAGTGCGAGCGTGAGCCCCGGCCGCAACACGAGACCGCGGCCGGCGCGGCCCCGGTTCGGTACGTGCGGGTCCTCGTGCATGGTGCGTCTCCCCCTCACCCCCGAAAAACGCGCTGCCGGCAAACGCCTCGGCGAGCGCCTGCGGCACGCCCGCGGAGGCCGCATCCTCGCCGACGTCGCGCAGGAGGCGGGGATGACCCTCCGCAAGATCGAGACCGGCCGCCTGGCCACCCCGGCTTTCACCACGATCGCCGCACTGGCCCGCGTCCTGCCGGTCTCGCTCGACGAACTGGCCGCACTCTGCCTCCCCGACACCGACCTGCGGCAGACCGGCTGACCTTCCCGCGGGGTAACGACACGTCCCGGTGGGCGATATGTCCGATCGACACCAGCGTGCGATCGAAGGAACCTCCGGATGTCGATTCCGCCCCCGCCCGACGGGTACGACCCCACCCAGCCGACCTGGTCGGCCGCCCCACCACCCCGGCGCCCCAAGTGGCCCTGGGCGGTCGCCGGTGCGGCACTCGTCGCGATCGTGGCGGCGGTCGCCGCCCTCGTGGTGGTACTGACCCGCTCGTCCGACACGGACCGGAACGACACCGTCGCGGCGAGCCCGTCGGTCTCGACCGTCACCGTCACGGCCGCGCCGACCTCCGAACCCGAGTCGACGCAGGCCCCGGCCCCCGCACGAGAGACGAAACCCGCCGCGCCGGCCCCCGGGCTTCCCACCCACGGGATCCTGAAGGTCGGCGTCGACATCGCACCCGGCGAGTACGCCGTCCGGCCGACCGACCCGCTCGGCGGCTACTGGGAACGCCTGGCCTGCCTCACCGGCGACTACACCTGCCTGACGGCCAACGACTACGTGCAGGGCAACAGCTACGTCGCGGTCCTGCCCGGCGACGTCGCGCTGCGGATCGAGGACCTCGAACTGACCCCCACCGGCGGGTCCGTCCCGGTGCCACAACCGTCGCGGACGGCGCCGTCGTTCGGCAGCACCGACGGGCAGGGGTTCGTCGGCGTGCCCGACGCCCGGTGCAACCACACCAATCCCGCCGTGGCGGTCGGGCAGACCACCGAGTCGCTGGTCGTGGTGTGCCGGACGGGTGTGGGCCGCTACTACTACAAGGGCGTGCGGCTGAGCGACGGCGCCGCGATCGAGATCGACGACCCCGTGGAGACCGTCGACGGTTTCGTCGCGACGAACAACGGTGTGAAGTACCGGATCTCACCGATCTCCCTCACCATCACCGAGGGGTCCACCCTGCTCGCCGAGGAACCGATGCTGCAGTACTGGCTCCCCTAGGACGCAGCGAGCCGCCCCGAGGGGGTGGTCCGCCACACCCGGTGGACACCCACCGGGCCCTGGCCCCGGTCCATCGCCAGGAGCAGCACGGCGCACCCGATCCCGGACAGCACAAAGCTCGTGCCGAACAGGACCGGATAACCGAAGGCGTCACCGACCACGCCCGCCGCAACCCCCGCGATGCCCTGCACGACGACGACCGCACACGCGAGCAGGGTGTAGTCGCTGCCGGCGTGGTCGCGGTCGGAGGCGTCCATCATCAGGGTGAACACCGCGACCGTCGCCGCACCCCCGAGGACGTGCTCGGCGAGGCTCGCGGAGACGATGGTGCCGAACCCGCCGTAGCCGAGCGCCGCGACGACGTACAGGACGATGCTCGCCGTCTGGGTGACACCGCCGATCAGCAGGGCCGTGCGGCGTCCCCAGTGGAAGCACAGCCAGCCGCCGAGCGCCGCGCCCGCGAGCGCACCCACCGACGACAGGACCCCCTTGACGAGGGCGATCTGCCCCAGGGTCAGGCCGGCGTCGGACATGAACGGCCCGACCATCGCCGAACCCATCGAGTCGCCGAACTTGAACCCGCCGATGAGCAGGATGAACGCGATCATCCCGGGTCGGCGCAGACGCGCCCACCACTCGACGCTCAGCTTCGCGCCGCGGGCCGGTGCGGGCTGCGACGTGCCGCGGGTCGCGGTCTGCCGCAACGTCCACACCGGGATCGTGGTCAGCAGCAGCAGGACCGCCATCGCGAGGAACAGGCTGCGCCAGCCGGCGAGGGAGAACAACCACAGCAGCGCTCCCCCGCCGACGATCATCCCGATGCGGTACGCGCCCACCTGGATTCCGTTGCCCAGGCCGCGTTGCTGCGGCCCGAGCAGCTGCACCGCGAGACCGTCGGTGGCGACGTCCTGGGTCGCCGAGATCGCGTTGACCACGGCGATACCCACCAGCAGCAGCGTCAGTCCCGTCGACAGGTCCAGGCACGCCAGGACCAGGGCGACGGCCGACGCGGCGAGCTGGAGCGTGAGCAGCCACTGCCTCCGGGTGCCGTAGCGGTCCACGTACGGCGCCCAGAGGAACTTCAGGGCCCACGGGGCGAACAGGATTCCCGTCGCGCTGATCGCCGTCAGCGACAGCCCCTCCTCCCGCAGCACCACCGGCAGGGCCTGGGTGAAGAACCCGTAGGGCAGACCCTGCGCGAAGTACAACGCCGCCAGCAGGATCAGGACGCCGGACGGGATCGCGCCCGCGCGGACCGGTGAACTCATGCGGACATCCTGGCAGATCGCCCGGCCCACGCCACGCCGTCGCCGGGCCCGATGAGAGGATGGAGGCCGTGCCCATGCCCTCCCCGCTGCCCGTCCGGAACGGTGTCGGCCCGACGCGGCTGCGGGTGCCGGCCTCCGGACCGTGGTCCACGATCGCCGAGTACGTCGTCGAACGGTTCGGCCATCTGGACGCGGACGAGCTGTACCGGAGGTTCGACGCCGGCGAGATCGTCGCCGCCGACGGCAGCCCGATCCGCCGCGACACCACGCTCGGCGCGGAACCCTTCGTCTGGTACTACCGCGACCTGCCGGTCGAGGAGCCGGTGCCGTTCCGGGAGGAGATCCTCCACGTCGACGACGACCTCGTCGTGATCGACAAACCGCATTTCCTGCCGACCACCCCGGGCGGCCGGTACCTGCGCGAATCCGCACTCGTGCGGCTGCGGACCCGGCTCGACAATCCGGACCTGACACCGATCCACCGGCTCGACCGCGCGACCGCCGGCCTCGTCATGTTCTCGGCGCGCCCCGCCACCCGCGGCGCCTACCAGACGTTGTTCGAGAAGCGCCGCGTCACGAAGGTCTACGAGGCCGTGTCGGCGCTGCCGCCCGACTGGGATCCGGACGCCCCGGCACTCGCCGGCCGGCCCGTGCCCGTGGTCTACCGCAACCACATCGAGGCGCGGCGCGGGGAACTGCGGGTCGTCGTCGACGACAGCCGGGAACCCAACGCCGAGACGCTGATCGACGTGCTCGGCACCGGGGTCAGCGCCTCGGGTCGTGCCGTGCTGCACACGATCCTGCGCCCGCACTCCGGACGGATGCACCAGCTGCGCGTGCACCTCGCGGCGCTCGGCACCGGGATCCTCGGCGACCACTGGTATCCCGAGTTGCTACCCGAGACACCCGACGACCATTCCCTCCCGCTCCAATTGCTCGCGCGGGAACTGGAATTCACCGATCCGCTGACCGGCTCGCCGCGACGGTTCGTCACCCGGCGGACGCTGAGCGAAGCCCCCGTCGCCGAGAGCACTCGCGTCTGAGATCAGAGCGCCCGCTCGAAACCCGCATGGGTGCAGTCGTATCCGAGCCGCGCGCCGAACGCCCGGAACCGCTCGTCGGCCGGGTCGACGGCGATCTGCGCGAAGGTCGCACCCCGGTTGCGGCCGTGGTCGTGCGCCCACTCGAGCATGGCCGTGCCGATCCCGCGGCAGCGTTCGGACGCGGCCACCCGGATCCCCTCCACCAGCAGGCGGGTGGCGCCGCCGCGGAACAGGCCCGGCACGATCGTCAACTGCATCGTGCCGACGGTCCGGCCGGTCTCGTCGCGCACCACCGCGAGGTAGTGCGAGGGGTCGCGGGCCACGGCGTCGTAGGCCTCCTCGTAGCGGGCGAGTTCGGCACCCTCGCAGGGGATCCGCTCGTTCTCGGAGAGCAGCCCGACCATCGCCGGCACGTCGGCTCGCCCGGCGCGCTGCACCCGATAACTCCTGTCGCCCAACCGGATCAGCCCACCGACCGATTCGCGGGCGCGCACCTGCAGCCGGGCGATGAGCAGGTCCAGCCAGCCCCCGACGTGCCGTCGCGCCTCGACGGTGTCGGGATAGCGGCACCGCAGGTGCAGGCCGGAGTCGTCGAGGATGAACCACAGCATCACGCCGTCGGTGCGGATGGTCGCGCCGACGTACTGGGCCTCGAGGCCGGTCGTGTCGACCCGCACCGGCAGTCGGCGCAGGTCGAGCCAGGAGATCGCGAACATGCCCGGCACCTCAGGCATCCCACCCCACGGCTGCAGGATGTCCTCGAGCGGCCAGGAACCGAGCCGGACCGCTTCCTTGACCGCCTCCGCGGCAGCGCGGGGGTCGGGGACGGCCGATTCGATGACCGAGTTGGTGATGAACCAGCCGACGGAGTCGTGCCAGGTGGCGTCGTAGCGGCTGTGCACCGGGAACACCGCGCGCAGCGGTTCGCTGGACATCTCCAGGGTCACCTCGGTCATCGCCGCGACCACCAGGGCGAGGGTGGACACCCCGTCGTCCTTGGCCTGCGCGGAGAAGGCGGCGCTGTCGTCGACGTCGAGCACGTCGCGCACCTCCACGCGTTCCCGCTGGAGGCTCGCCGCGCCGAGGGACAGCGGGAAGCGGGGCATCACGTCGCCGCTCGCCGCGAGGACCTCCGCCCACCGTTCGTGCACCTCGGGTGGGGCCGGGGGCCGGTCCCGCAGGGCGCGGGTGTGTTCCGCGAACGCCGGGGTGGGCGGCAGCGCCGGGTCGCGTCCCGCGCGCACGGCGGACAGGGCGGCGAGCAGGTCGCGGGCGATCACGAGCATGGACCACATGTCGACGTGCGAGTGGTCGGCCGCGACCACCACGGTCGGGCCGGACGCGGTCTCGAGCACGCACAACCGGTGCGAAGGCCGGTTGTACGGCGAGCAGGCCCCGTCGAGGACGTCGCGCAGAGCGTCGTTGACTGCCTGACCGGGTCCGATGGGATGTTCGACCCAGCCGCCGGGACGGATCTCGGCCTCGTGCAGGAGCGGCTCGCCGTCGTCGCCGTAGGTGAACACCGACCGCAGGGTGCCGTGCCGCGCGATCACCGCCAGCCACGCCGCCGCCAGGTCGTCGGGTGAGACCGGGTCGGACAGGCGGAAGGACAGTGCCATCCAGGAGCCGGGGCGATCGCCCGCGCCCACGTGCCGTCGCTGGTCGAACGACACGGGAAGCGCCCGGCCGAGCCCCGAGACGGTCACGTCGTAACCGAGCAATCGGCCGAACGGCAGGCGCAGGTGCGCCACATTTGTCAGCCGCATGCCGGGTATCCTAGGCGCCTTCCTCAGCAACCGCTTTCCAACCTCGGGAGACGACGTGCCGACCTTCAGTGTGCCGGGGGCCGAACTCGACGTGGAACTGAGCGACGAGGGTGGCCACCCCGTCGTCCAGCTCCACGGCCTGACCTCGAGCCGCCACCGCGACCGCCTCATGGACCTCGATCTGGGCCGCGGTCTCAGCGGCACCCGGCTGCTGCGCTACGACGCGCGGGGCCATGGCCGCTCCACCGGCCGGCCGGTGCCGGAGGACTACCGCTGGCCGGCGCTCGCCGACGACCTGCTGCGGCTGCTCGACCACTGGTTCCCCGGCGAGAAGGTCCATGGTGTCGGACCGTCGATGGGGACCGGGACGCTGCTGCACGCAGCGGTGAAGGACCCGGAGCGGTTCAGCAGCCTCACCCTGCTGGTGCCGGCGACGGCCTGGGCCACCCGCGCCGCGAAGGCCGCCGAGTACCGGGCCGCCGCGGACCTCATCGAGCAGCAGGGACTCGAGGCGTTCCTGGCCCGCGACCTCGGGGCACCGCGTCCACCCGCCACCGCCGACGCGCCGGAGACCGTGCCCGACGTGACCGAGGAACTGCTGCCGTCGCTGTTCCGGGGCGCCGCGCTGAGCGACCTGCCCGATCCGGAGGCCGTGTCCGGCATCGCCGTTCCGGTGACGGTGCTGGCGTGGATCGACGACCCCGCCCACCCGGTGTCCACGGCCGAGGCGCTGGTGGGGCTGCTCCCGCACGCGAAGCTGGAGATCGCGCACACCCCGGCCGATCTCGCGCAGTGGCCGAGCATTCTCTGCGAGGACGTCGCCCGGCATGGTTGACTCGCGGTGACGACACTCGGCCCGGGAGGTCCCTCGTGGAACGTATTCGCACCGCCGGACTCTGTGCGACCGCCGCGGGCCTGATCGCCCTGGGAACGACGGGAGTCGCCGGGGCATCGACGACCGTCCCCTTCCGGATCGATCCCGCTTCCTTCGGCAATCCCCACGGCAGCTTCGACGTACCGCCCCTCGAGTGTGTGGCGGTGGTCGACGAGCAGCCCGGCACCGTGCGGATCTCGGGTGGGAAACCCGAGGGGTGGGGATGCCTGATCTTCGCCGAGGTGAACTGGCTGAACCTGTCGACCGGCGCGTCGGGCACCGCCCGGACGTCCGACGGGCTGCACGGTTTCCCGCCCGAGGCGGTGATCGACACGGGCAGCGGGCAGGTCGTGCTCGTGCTGCGGCCGGCCGCCGGAGTGGTCACCCCGGGGTTCGCCACCTTCTACGTGCCCTGACATGGATTTCGGTGTTCTCGACTGCGCATACCGCAGTCGAGAACACCGAAGTTTCAGGCGGTTTCCCGGATCACGGTGAAGTGCCGCACGGTTCCGGACAGGCCGGGCAGTTCCTGCCGCGGCGACCAGGTGTTCAGGTCCGGGCTGTCGGAGTAGTAGTACTTGCCCTCGTCGTAGGCGTCGAAGAACAGCCGCCAGGTGCCGTCGGGCAGCTGGATCACCGACGGACCCTCGACGAGGGTGCCCCAGTCGCCGGGGGCGACGAACCGGTAGGGGCCCGTCACCGACGGGGCGACGGCGTGCTCGATGACCTTCTCGAACTCGTTCTTCGTGAAGGCGTGGTAGGTGTCGCCGACCTTCACGACGGTGGTGTCGATGTGGTCGGCACCGATGCCGTCGAGCGGCACGGGGAAGCTCCACAGCTGCAGCGACGGGTCGAGGGCGGTCATCAGATAGGGCACGAACCCGCCGCCGGTCGACATGGACAGGATGACGTGGACACGGTCGCCGTCGACGAACCATTCGGGTGCCCACGCCTTGGTGGTGAAGGGCGACAACGACGGTCCGTCACGGAATCCCGCCGATCCCGAGGATCCGGGCGGGCTCGCCGAGCCGGTGCCGTCCCCCGTTCCCGGCAGGAAGGCACAGCAGAACGGGACGGGCCAGTTCCCCACGTGCGTCCACGTGACGCGGTCCGGACTGCGGGCGAAGCCGACGTTCGCGCCGTCCACCGTCGTGTAGGTGACGTAGTAGAAGCCGTCGGAGTGCCGGAAGATGCTCGGGTCGCGCACGAGCCCGGAGGGTGGCCGGTAGGCCGAGGCCTGGACGAGGGCGAACTGCGTGCCGTCGACGGACTCGTAGACGTCCATGTCGCGGTCGCTGGTGTTGCTGAAGCCGACCATCGTGTACCGCAGGCCGAGTGGGGCGGCGGTACTGCTTCCCGACGTTGCGACCAGCAGGCTCGCGACCACGAACATCACCATCGATACAACGGAGAATCCGGTTCGGACTGGGCGCATACCGGAGCAGTATTCACGAGGGCCGACCCGGCCCGCACGGATTTCGGCGATCTCCGCCGTGGAAAGGGTGCGATCACACGAACTTCGGTGGTTCGGTCCCGCTGAACGGGTCGGAACCACCGAAGTTCGTGGTACTAGACGTTGAAGCGGAACTCCACCACGTCGCCGTCGGCCATGACGTAGTCCTTGCCCTCCATGCGGACCTTGCCGCGGGCCTTGGCCTCGGCCATCGAACCGGCCTCGTCGAGGTCGGCGAAGGAGACGATCTCGGCCTTGATGAAGCCGCGCTCGAAGTCGGTGTGGATCACGCCGGCGGCCTTGGGGGCGGTGTCGCCCTTGCGGATCGTCCAGGCGCGCGCTTCCTTCGGTCCGGCAGTCAGGTAGGTCTGCAGGCCGAGGGTGTGGAAGCCGGCGCGGGCGAGCTGCTTGAGGCCGGCCTCGGTCTGGCCGATGGACTCGAGCAGCTCCATCGCCTCCTCCTCGTCGAGTTCGAGGAGCTCGGATTCGACCTTGGCGTCGAGGAAGACGGCGTCGGCGGGAGCGACGGCCTTGCGCAGCTCCTCCTTGCGCTCCTCGTTGGTGAGGACCGACTCGTCGGCGTTGAAGACGTACAGGAACGGCTTGGCCGTGAGCAGGTGCAGGTCGCGCAGCAGCGCGGACTTGACCTCCGACTGGGCGGAGAAGATAGTGCGGCCGTCCTCGAGGATCGCCTGCGCCTTCTTGGTCTCCTCGACCTGGTCGACGAGTTCCTTGTTCTTGCGCGCTTCCTTCTCGAGGCGCGGAAGGGCCCGCTCGATGGTCTCGAGGTCGGCGAGGATCAGCTCGGTCGCGATGACCTCGATGTCGGCCATCGGGTCGACCTTCCCCTCGACGTGGACCACGTCCGGGTCGTCGAACACACGCACGACCTGGCAGATGGCGTCGGCCTCGCGGATGTTGGCGAGGAACTTGTTGCCCATGCCCTCACCGGCGGAGGCACCCTTGACGATGCCGGCGATGTCGACGAAGGACACCGTGGCCGGGAGGATGCGCTCGGAACCGAAGATCTCGGCGAGCCGGTTCAGCCGCGGGTCGGGCAGCTCGACGACGCCGACGTTGGGTTCGATGGTGGCGAACGGATAGTTCGCTGCCAGCACATCGTTCTTGGTCAGCGCATTGAACAGCGTCGACTTGCCGACGTTGGGAAGACCGACGATTCCGAGGGTAAGGCTCACGGGATCGATATTCTACGCGGTCCCGAGGGGCTCACTTCACCCGCACGCCACCCGCACCAGCTGGGCGATCCGCGCGGTCTGCTCGTCGTCGGGTTCGAGCGAACCGTTGGTGGCGACCTCCTTGACCTTCGCGTTCACGTCCTGGTCGGATGCGCCGGAATCGATCAGCGGGCAGGTCTCGGTGACGATGGTCTCGATCGACTGCGTCTCCCGGTCCGCCGACAGCTGCGGATAGGCGGTGCGGAAGGCGGCGACGAAGACGTCGAGCTTGGCCTCGTCGAACAGGTCGCCGGCACGCTCGGCCGCGCTCGACGCGATGCTCTGCACCGACGAGATCGCCCCTTCGGCCTGCTCCTGCACGCTGGTGACCGCGGCGTCCGCGGAGGACCGCACGTCCGCGGTGCTGGTGTCGTCCTCGGCGCTGCACGCACCGAGCGTCAGGACCGCCACGGCCGCGGCCAGGGCGGCGGAAACACGGATGCACCGGGCATCACCCGTTCGATTCGTCACGTTTCGAGAATGCCACGCCCGGGGACCCTGCATCGGCATTCGGGCCTGTCGGGCACACCACTCACGGCGCGGATGTCCCCGGATTCCGGCGAATCCGCCGTAGATTGGCGGCTGTCGGCCGAAGTCGAGCACACACGTCGGAAGGACCACGTCGTTGACCGAACCGAAGACCCCGCCCGAGGGAGGCGGCGCCGCACCCACGAAGAAACCCGACCGCGGAGCCCTGCTGGGCGCGGGCGGTATCTGGCTGGCGAAGTGGTCGGCCTGTCTGGTGGTCATCGCGGCCGCGGCCGTCGTGATCGGCTGGGTCATCGAGAAGATGTGGGTGATCGTGCTGCCGGTCGCGCTGGCGATCGTGGTCTCGACGATCCTGTGGCCGCCGACCCGGGCGATGACCAAGCGTGGTGTCCCGCCCGCCGCCGCGGCCGGCCTGACCCTCGTGTTGTTCTTCGCGATCGTCGGCGGCATCATCGCCGGGATCGTGCCGTCGGTGGTCTCCCAGGCCCCGGACCTGGCCAACAAGGCCACCGAGGGCATCAACACCGTGCAGAACTGGGTCAAGGGCCCGCCGATCAACCTGCGTGACGAGCAGCTCGACAACGCCGTGCACCTGGTCATCGAGCGGGTGCAGGGCAGCGCCGCGACGATCGCGGGCGGTGTGTTCTCCGGGGTGAGCACCGCCGGGTCGCTGCTCGTGACGCTCGCGCTCGTGCTGGTGCTCAGCTTCTTCTTCATCAAGGACGGGCCGCGGTTCATCCCGTGGCTGCACCGCGTCGGTGGTGGTCGCGCCGGCCGTCACCTCGAAGAGGTCCTCGGCCGGATGTGGGCGACGCTCGGCGGCTTCATCCGCACCCAAGCGCTGGTGAGCTTCATCGACGCCCTGTTCATCGGCATCGGTCTGGTGATCCTCGGGGTGCCGCTGGCGCCGGTGCTGGCGATCCTCACGTTCATCGGTGGCTTCGTCCCGATCGTCGGTGCGTTCGTCGCCGGCGCGCTGGCGGTGCTGGTGGCCCTGGTCGCGAACGGCCTGACCACCGCGATCATCGTGCTGGTGCTGATCATCGCGGTGCAGCAGATCGAGGGCAACGTGCTGCAGCCGGTGCTGCAGTCGCGGTCGATGAACCTGCACGCCGCGGTGGTGCTGCTCGCGGTCACCGCCGGATCGTCGTTGTTCGGCATCGTCGGTGCGTTCCTGTCCGTGCCGGTCGCTGCGGTCGCCGCGGTGGTGATCCGCTACATCGGCGAACAGATCGACGCCCGCGCCGAGGAGACCGGCCCGGAGGAGGAGACGAAGGCCCTGCCCGCCCCGGGCGACACCTCCGCACCCGAACCGGACAGCAGCACCGTCCCCCAGGACTGAGACCTCGGGCCCAGTGCCTGAGCGGTCAGCTCACCGCACGGACGGTGGATCCCGACCGGCCGCGGATCACGTGCAGCCGGTTCGGGATCCGCTGCCGCATCTCGTCGACGTGGCTGACCACCCCGACGACCCGGCCACCGGCGCGCAGTTCGTCGAGCACCCCCATCACCGCTTCGAGCGAGTCGGGGTCGAGCGAGCCGAAGCCCTCGTCGATGAACATCGTGTCGAGCACGCGCCCACCCGCCTCGGCGGCGACGACGTCGGCCAGCCCCAGCGCGAGGGCGAGGGAGGCCTGGAAGGACTCGCCACCGGAGAGCGTCTTCGTCGAACGCACGGCGCCGGTGTACTCGTCGTGGATGTCGAGGCCGAGGCCCCCGCGCCGGCCCCGGTTCTCCACGGCGTCCGAGTGCACGAACTCGTAGCGGCCCCCGGACATGCGGCGCAGCCGCTCGGAGGCCGCGTCGGCGACCTCCTCGAGGCGCGCGGCGAGGACGTACGAGCGCAGTGACATCTTCTTGGCGTTGCTGCCCATACCGGCGACGACCTCGGCCAGTGAGGACAGTTCGGCGTGCTCGTCGAGCAGCGGACGCAGGTCGGTGTGGGCGCGTTCGAGGCGCCGCGTGTAGTTCTCGACCTCGGCGTGACGGCGTTCCGCCTCGGTCGCCGCACTCAGCGCGGCCTCGACGGCGGCGGCCCCGGCGTCGACCGTGGCGCGGGCGGCGTCGACGTCGGCGGTCTCCTCACCGGTGAGCACCGCGACCGCGGGATCGTCCAGGGTGGCCGTCGCGACGGCGCGTTCGTTGTCGGCGGACCGCAGCACGGCGTCGATCTCGGTGAGCCGCTCGGGTGAGCGCACCGCCGCGCGGGCGGCGTCGAGGTCGGCGAATCCCGCCTCGACCGCCGCGGCACGCACCCGCTCGGTCCGTTCGTCGGCGGCCGTGCGGGCTCGGAGAGCAGCCGACCGCGCGTCGAGCAGTGCCGTGGCCGCCGCGGCCAGCCCGGCGACCCGCCGGCGGCGCGGGGCGAGGTGTTCGGGGTCGCCGACCGCCTCGGTGATGCGGGTGCGGATCTCGGTGATCTCGGCGGCGCGCACGGCGTCGTCGCGGTCGAGGTCGGCGAGGTCGGCGTCGATGCGTTTCTCCTGCTCCCCCAGCTCGGTGTCGAGGCGGCGCAGGTTCTCGACGTCGGCGCGCAGCCGGTCGAGCCGGGCCGCGAGGGCGGCGGCCTCGTCGTGGGCGCGCACCGCTTCCACGTGTGCGGCCCGCAGGTCGTCGAGGGCGGCGTCGCCGCACCGCTCACGGAGGACGGCGACGGTGCCGGACAGGGTGGTCACGGCGTCGCGGGCCTCCGACAGCGCCGTAGCGGCCTGCTGTTCGGCGGTGCGGGCGCGTTCCTCGTCGGCCTCGGTCGCAGTGTCGGGTGCGGGCCGGGCGGGAGCCGGGTGCTCGGTGGAGCCGCACACCTCGCAGGGCTGCCCGTCGGTCAGGCGCGCGGCGAGTTCGGCGGCCATGCCGTCGATGCGTCGCTGCCGGATGTCCAGATGTGCCTCGCGCGCGTCGTTGAACGCCGCGTGCAGTTGCCGCACCCGCTCCTCGAGCAGGTCGAGTTCGATTCTCCGCGAGGCGAGTTCGACGGCAGCGTCGAGTGCGTCGGCGGCGCGGTCGCGAACCGACACCAGCCCCGGCAACGAGGCGGCCGCCCGTTCGGCGTCGGCAACGGCCGTCGCCGCGGCGGTGGAGCGGCCGGGTAGGGCGGCACGCTCGTCGGCGACCCGCTGCCGCTCGTCGACGAGGGTGCGCCGGCGGGTCGCGAGCCGGTCGCGTTCGGTTTCGAGGGCGGTCAGGCGGCACTGCTGGTCTAGCAGGATGTCGAGCCGCGCGGCCTCCGAGGACCACTGTTCGCAGCGGGGACGGATGATGTCGCGGTCGGCGGGATCGGGGACCGGCCCCACCGCCCCGAGGAGTTCGCGTCCCTCGTCGTCGGCCTCGAGCGGTGCCGCCGCGCGGGCGGCGTCGGCCGCGGCCTCGTCGGCCTCCCGCACGAGACGGGTGGCCTCCCGGTCGGCGACAGCGACGGGCACGGCGCGTTGTGCCGCATCGCGTTCGGCGCGCAGGGCCGCACGTTCGGGTTCGGTCCGGTCGAGCGCGGCGAGAACGTCGAGTGCCTCGCGGCGGCGCCGGAGCCGGTCGGCGAGCGCGAGTGTCTCGTCGAACTTCCGGCGATTGACCTCGTCCACCTCGCGGGCCCGGGCGAGCGCGGCGCCGGCAGCATCGCGGTTCTCGGCGGCGTCGTCGAGCAGACGGTGCGCCCATTCGACCGGATCGCCGTCGGCGCCGGCCTCGATCCCAGCGGCCGCCGCCACCTTCGCGGCGAGGACGTCGACCTTGTGTTGTTGTTCCGCAACGAGTTTCGTGCTCGATCCGCGACGATCGCGGAACCACTGCTCGACGTCGCCGAAGCGGGTGGTGTCGAAGAGCCGCTCGAGCAGCTTGCCGCGTTCCTCGCTGCCGGCCCGCAGGAACTTCGCGAACTCGCCCTGCGGGAGCAGCACCACCTGGAAGAACTGTTCGGCGCTCATCCCCAGCAGCGAGCGGACCGCGTCGCCGATGTCGGGGATGCGCGACAGGTTCTCCCCCGACCCGTCGAGCCAGGTGAGAGTGGCCTTGGCCTGTTGTTTGACGGTACCCGAGCCGCGGAGTTTCGGCCGTTCGTATTCGGGGCTGCGTTCGATGCGCAGCCGCCGGCCGGCGATGGTCGCCTCGAGCCGCACCTTCGGCACGGCCCCGGCGGGGGCGTGGTCGGACAGCAGGCGGCGGCCCTCGGCGCGCGCACCGGGCACCGTGCCGTAGAGGGCGAAGGCGACGGCGTCGAGGATGGACGTCTTGCCCGCGCCCGTCTGCCCGTGCAGCAGGAACAGCCCGTCGGCGCCGAGCTCGTCGAAGTCGATCTCCACCGTGCCGGCGAACGGACCGAAGGCGGTGATCTCGAGGGAATGCAGTCTCATGCCACGTCCGTCCGCACGGTTCCGGCGGCCTCCCCCACTCCGCGACGGCGGTCGACCTCGCGCAGCGCCTCGTCGATCCAGCCGAGTTCCCGCGCGGACGGATCGGAGCGCACATCGGTGAGGAAGGCCGCGGCGATCTCCCGGTCGCTGCGTCCGCGCACCTTGTCGCGGTAGCTGCCCTCGGTGCTCCCGGCGGGTCGCTGCCATTCGACGTGCACCGCGAAGGGGAAGCGTTCCTGCAGCCGGCGCATCGCGTCGAGCGGGCGGATCGGGTCGGTGAGCACCGCGGAGACGTAGTGGTCCTCGGCCTCGGCGTGGGCGGGATCGGCGAGCAACTCGTCGAGGGTGCCCTCGAGCCGGCTCAGACCCCGGACCACCGGCAGGTCGACGCGATCGACCGCGGTCACGCCGGAGGCGTCGAGGTCGACGACGAACACCGCCTTGCGGTGGGTGCGCTCACCGAACGAGTACGGCAACGGGGAGCCGGAGTAACGGACGGTCTCGGCGACGGTCTGCGGCGAGTGCAGGTGCCCGAGGGCGACGTAGTCGGCGCCGTCGAACGACGAGGCCGAGACCGTCTCCACACCGCCGACGGAGATGGAGCGTTCGGACTCGCTGGGTTCGGCGCCGACGACGAAGGCGTGGGCCAGCACGACGGTGCGTCCGCCGCGGCGCCCGGCGTCGGCCCGCACCCGGTCCATCGCGGCGTCGACGATCTCCTGGTGCGAGCGCGCGCCGGGCACCCCGAGCTCGGCGCGGGTGATCTCCGGTTCGAGATAGGGGATGCCGTAGAAGAGGACGGAACCGTACTCGTCGTCGAGGACGACCGGGTTGTCGATCTGCGAGACACGGGTGATCAGGTGCAGCCCGCCGTGGGCGGCGAAGGCCGCGCCGGCACCGAGCCGGACCGGGGAGTCGTGGTTGCCGGAGGTCGCGACGATGACGGCGCCGGCCTCGCGGATGGCCTCGAAGCCCGCGTTGCACACCGCGACGGCGTCCGAGGAGGGAATGGAGCGGTCGTACACGTCGCCGGGTACGACCACCACATCGATCCCCCGTTCGGTGACCAGCTCCGCGATTGCGCGCAGGACGCGCGTCTGGTCGGCGAGCAGGTCCACACCGTGGAAGGTGCGGCCGATGTGCCAGTCGGAGGTGTGCAGGATCCGCATGTGGTCAGACGGTAGAGGACCCGCCCGACAACTCCGGGTGCCGGGTGATGTCGGTCTCCTCCGGCATCACCCGCCCCATGACGGCACTCACGGCGCTCGGCCTGATCGTCACCCTCTGCCTCGGCACCGTGCTCGGGTGGCCGCTGCGGGCCGCGCGCGACGGGGACCGGGCCGCCCGCACGGAGGCGCAGCCGGCGCGGATCCGGATCTGCTCGAATACGCCTTCCGGCAGAACGTGATCCTCGCCACCCCGACCACACTGGTGGCGTTGCTGCGGACCATCGCCCACACCTGGCGGCAGGAGTCGCTCTCGCGCGACGTGGCGACCGTCCACAGGCTCCGTCGGAGCTGTACCGACGGCTCGGTGTCGTGGCCACGCATCCCGACCGGCACGGCACCCAATCGGAAAAGGCCGTCGACTCGTTCGATCTCACGGTGTCGTCGGTGGACAGCCGGCTGGGTGTGACCGCCCGCAGGCTCCACGACCTGGAGATATTCGACGGCGAGGTGCCGGAGGTGCACCGGGTGGACGCCTGGCCGCGGCGCAGCACGCCGGCGGAGAGAACGGGTGCCGACGGTCCTGTCGACGAGGCGAGCCGACCTTCGCGCGCTAATGTCTACGTTGTGTCTGCAACCCAACGTGCTCGCTCGGCGGTGCCGCTCGACATGCGGTCGTTGGTTCCCACGGTGCCGGGCGTGCCCTGGTGGGGTGCACTCGCGATCGCAGCGGGAACGACGTTCGTCGGGGTGCTGATCGACAGCGCACGCGGGAACGAACTCACCACCGCGTTCACCGTCTTCTACGTGCTCGGCTGCGTCGCCGCCGCGGTGGCGGTGCGCTACCGCGGTCTGTTCAGTGCGATGGTGCAACCGCCGTTGCTGCTGCTCGCCGCGGTTCCGGTCGGCCAGGAGTTCGTCTCCTCCGGCAGCACGACGGGGTGGAAGGATCTCGCCCTGAACGTGGCGTATCCCCTGGTGAACCGTTTTCCCGCGATGCTGCTGGCCACCCTGCTGGTGCTGGCGGTGGGTGGTTTCCGGATCTTCGTGACCAGGAACAACGTGGCGGTGCGGGCCCGTGCGCCCCGCAACCGCGCCGCGCAGCCCGCTGCCGCCCGCCGGCCGGCACGGTTCGCCGGTGAGGCGCGCTCCCGCGGGGCCGACCCGGCCGCCGCTGCGTCGCCGGTGGACGCTCGGGGCCGAGGACGCAGCAGGAACGGTGCGCCGGAGAAGGCGTCCGTCCGGGACGTCACGGACACCCGGGCCCGGCGCCGGTCGCGCTCCGATCGGATGCACGAGGACCCTGCTCTCGCGGCACGGCCGCGGCGGGCGGAACAGGACCGTGCGCCGCGCCCGACCGAGCCCGCCGCCTACCGCGCTGCCGAGCCGGCGCAGCAGTACCGGGGCGAGCCGAGGCAGGCACCGGTCCGTCCCGTGGACTACCGGCCGGCCGACTACCCACCCGTCGACGAGCGCCGTCAGCCGGTTCGCCGTCCCGCGGTTCCGGAGGCGGAGGTCACGGCAGTGGTGCCGACCCAGGACTACCCGGCGCCGCGCGTGCGGTACCGCGACCGCTACGAGGACTGAGTCACTCGCAGGGTCGCGGTACGCGACCACTCCCTCGCTACTTCAGCGGCGCGATGCACGCAGCTCACGCGGCAGCGCGAACACCAGGGTCTCGTTGGCGGTGGTCACCGTCTGCACGTCGTGGAAGCCGTGCTGGTCGAGGAACTCGACAACGCCCTGGACGAGGATCTCCGGCACCGATGCACCCGAGGTGATGCCGATGGTCTCGACGCCCTCGAGCCATGCCGGTTCGATCTCCTTGGCGTAGTCCACCAGGTGCGCGGCCTTCGCGCCCGCACCGAGCGCCACTTCTACGAGCCGCACGGAGTTCGACGAGTTGCGCGAGCCGACCACGATCACCAGATCGCATTCGGGCGCCATCGCCTTCACCGCGACCTGCCGGTTCTGGGTGGCGTAGCAGATGTCGTCGCTCGGCGGGTCCTGCAGCTGCGGGAACTTCCGGCGCAGACGCTGCACCGTCTCCATGGTCTCGTCGACGCTGAGAGTGGTCTGGGAGAGCCAGATCACCTTGGAGGGGTCGCGCACCGTCACCGAGTCGACGGCGTCGGGTCCGTCGACGAGCTGCACGTGGTCGGGGGCCTCACCGGCGGTTCCTTCGACCTCCTCGTGGCCCTCGTGGCCGATGAGCAGGATGTCGTAGTCGTCGCGGGCGAAGCGCTTGGCCTCCTGGTGGACCTTGGTCACCAGCGGGCAGGTCGCGTCGATGGTGCGCAGGCTGCGGGAGGCCGCGGCCTCGTGCACGGCCGGGGACACACCGTGGGCGGAGAACACCAGGACCGCCCCTTCGGGGACCTCATCGGTCTCGTCGACGAAGATCACGCCGCGGTCGGCGAGGGTGTCGACGACGTGGCGGTTGTGGACGATCTCCTTGCGGACGTAGATCGGCGCCCCGTACTTGTCCAGCGCCTTCTCCACGGTCTCGACGGCGCGGTCGACGCCGGCGCAGTAACCGCGGGGTTCGGCGAGCAGGACGCGCTTTCCGGAGGCGGAGGTACCGGCGGACCGTGTGATCCCGACTTGCAGTGGAACAGGCGCAGACATACCACCAGAGTACGGGGCGTACGGGTGGCGGGCTCCTCTGCTCCGGCAGCTCCGCTGTGTTCTCCGCTACCAATCGGGACGATCTTCGTGCAGGCTTGGGGCATGATCCGTCCTCCGTTCCTGGCGCGGGTGGCTGCCGGCGTGGCAGTCACCGCATACGAAGAGACCCTCAAACTGCCGAGCACCGCCGTGTCGCTGCCGATGACGACGGTCAGCCAGATCCTGCAGACCACGATGCGTGTGCAGCAGGTCCTGACCTCGCTGGCGATCAAGGGCGACCAGGTCTTCGAGATCTTCGGTGCCGCGCCGGAGGAGACGGCCGGATGGGCGACCTTCGACGACGACACCTCCGGTGGTGCGGCGCCGGCTACCACGCCCCGGACGACGGCGACCGAGACCGCCACGAAGGTCGGCGCCGAGACCCCCCATGCTGCGACCGGGCGTTTCGCCCTGTACTCGATCCCGCCGGCGACGGAGAACGGCGACTCCGGCGCGAAGCCCACCGGCGATGCCGCGAGCGCTCCTGCCGCGGCACCGAAGGCCCCGGCCCGGAAGGCCGCGAAGAAGACGGCCGGCACGAAGTCCACCGCGAAGAAGGCCACGTCCACCGCGAAGAAAGCGGCGGCCGAGGCCGCGGGCGACCGTCCCGAGATCGTCGAGTACCTCGATTACGACTCGCTGACCCTCGCCCAGCTGCGCGCCCGCCTGCGCACGCTCTCGGTGGAGGAACTGACGACGCTGCTCGACTACGAGAACTCCCACGCCGCGCGTCCTCCGTTCGTGACGATGCTGTCCAACCGGATCTCGACCGCGCGTAACAAGTGACGGAAGGGCAGGCCGGACGGCCGAACTCCCCCGAGCAGCCGTGGCCGGTGCGGACCGTGGCTCAGAAGGTGGCCGGGTGGATCGACCGGCTCGGCACCATCTGGGTCGAAGGACAGATCACGCAGATCAACGCCCGGCCCGGGACACGCACGGCGTTCCTGACCCTGCGCGACCCCTCGGTCGACATGTCGCTGCAGGTGACCTGTTCACCGCAGCTGCTGCAGCAGGCGCCGGTGCCGCTCACCGAGGGCAGCCGGGTGGTGGTCTTCGGCAAGATGACGTTCTGGCCCGGCCGGGGCAGCCTGGCGTTGCGGGTGACGGAGATCCGGGCCGTCGGTATCGGTGAGCTGCTCGCACGACTCGAACGGTTGCGGGCGCTGCTGGCGGCGGAGGGATTGTTCGATCCCCGGCTCAAGCGCCCCCTGCCGTTCCTGCCGCAGCGCATCGGGCTGATCACCAGCCGTGGCAGCGCCGCCGAACGCGACGTCCTGTCGGTGGCGCGGCGCCGCTGGCCGGCGGTGCGGTTCGACGTCCGGCACGCCACGGTGCAGGGACCGACGGCGGTACCGCAGATCATCGACGCCCTCGAGGCGCTCGACGCCGACCCGGACGTGGACGTGATCGTCCTGGCCCGCGGTGGCGGCAGCGTCGAGGACCTGCTGCCGTTCTCCGACGAGGCACTGTGCCGCGCGATCGCGGCGTGCACGACACCGGTGGTCAGCGCGATCGGGCACGAGCCGGACAGTCCGCTCTGCGATCACGTTGCCGACCTGCGGGCCGCCACCCCCACCGACGCCGCCAAGCTGGTGGTGCCGGACGCCGTCGCCGAGCAGGACCTCGTCGACGAACTGCGGGCCCGGTCCGCGGCGGCGCTGCGCAACTGGGTGCGCCGGGAGGAACACGTGATCGCGCAGCTGCGGGGCCGCCCGGTGCTGGCGGCGCCCTTCCGCGATCTCGACCGGCGGTACGACGAGATCGACCGGCTGCGGGAGGCGGGGCGACGCGACGTGGGGCGGCTGATCGCCGCCGAGTCGTCGGACCTGGAACACCTGGGCGCCCGCCTGGCGACGCTGGGACCGGCCGCGACGCTGGCGCGTGGCTACGCGGTGGTGCAGCGGATCGTGCCGGGCGGCGACCCCGAGGTGGTGCGCGCGCTCGACGAGATGCCCATCGGCACACAATTGCGGGTGCGGGTGGCCGACGGTGCCGCCCGCGCAGCCGTCATGGGACACGAACGGTAGGAAGACGAGGACAGTGACCGATACGCAGGCCGGAACTCCGGCGGGTGACCCCAATGCCGACGTGCGGGAGTTCGGCTACGAACGCGCGCGCGACGAGCTCGTCAACGTCGTGAAGATGCTCGAGCAGGGCGGCCTCGACCTCGACGACTCGCTGCAGCTGTGGGAGCGCGGCGAGGCGCTCGCCAAGCGTTGCGAGGAGCACCTCGCGGGGGCGCGGGAACGCGTCGAGCGGGTGCTGGCCGAGGTCGACGAGGACGACTACACGGACGAGGACGACTTCGACGAGTGATGACCTGTGGCGGGTCGGGCCGGAGCCGCAGAGTCCGGCGCGGCAGTGTCCAGCGCAGCAGTGCTCAGCGCAACAGTGCTCAACGCGGCGTCAGGACTGGAGCGGCTCCGCCCGGCCGGCCGCCGCGGCGAGGAGCGTGAACTCCTCCTGATCGCCGGATCCGCCGATCAGGATGCGCACGTCCCCGAAGTCGGACACCCAGATCGCCTCGACGTCCTCGCCGCCGTAGACCACCCAGTCGCGGCCGTCGATCGCACGGACGTCGGTGGCGGTGCGGGGTCCGCCGGCGACGAACCGCACGAGTTCGTCCTCACCGGCGTCCGACTGCGTGAACCGCACGTAGCGGCCGCCGGGGGTGATGAACCCGACGGTGCTCGAGTCGCCGCCCTCGGCGCCGGAGATGATGCTGCGGCTACCGGAGTTCGGCTGCCAGTCCTCGGGCACCTCGGGGTGGCGGATCGGGAACCCCAGTTCCTTCGCGTCGTAGTCGAGCCCGGCGTCGATGTCGAAGGTCGGCGCCGGCCCGGCGGTGGGACCACCCGGCTTGAATTCGCACTGGCTGGCGATCGCAGCGATGAGCATGCACAGCACGAGCAGCGCGACCAGCGACCACATCATGTCGCGCGTGCCCTGCAGAATGCGAGGTTTGTTGGATGCCACGCGTCCAGTCTGACAGCTGCACCGAGGCGACGGTGAAGGCGGTCGGATCCGACAGCCCGCACGAACGGCCGTGGTGAGACAATAGCCACGCGACACACACGGATCGTGCGGCCGCCCCCGGTGGCCGCTCCGCTGCCGACGCACTGCGTCGACCGTAAATTCTCAGGAGGCAGTAGCCCATGACGGCCAGCACCCCACGCCGCGAAGCTCCGGACCGAAATCTCGCACTCGAACTGGTTCGCGTCACAGAGGCCGCGGCGATGGCGGCAGGCCGCTGGGTCGGACGCGGCGACAAGGAAGGCGGCGACGGTGCCGCTGTCGACGCGATGCGGCACATGGTGAGCTCGGTGTCGATGCAGGGTGTCGTCGTGATCGGTGAGGGCGAGAAGGACGAAGCGCCCATGCTGTACAACGGCGAGGAGGTCGGCAACGGCGACGGCCCGCTGTGCGACGTCGCGGTCGATCCGATCGACGGCACGACCCTCATGTCGAAGGGCGCTCCCGGCGCGATCGCGGTGCTCGCCGTCGCCGAGCGCGGCGCGATGTTCGATCCGTCCGCCGTGTTCTACATGGAGAAGATCGCCGTCGGCCCCGAGGCCGCCGACGTCATCGACATCACCGCCCCGATCGCGGAGAACATCCGCCGCGTCGCGAAGGCTAAGAACATCGCGCACGGCGACCTGACCGTGACGATCCTCGACCGTCCGCGCCACGCGCAGATCATCAAGGAGGTACGCGAGGCGGGTGCCCGCATCCGTCTGATCGCCGACGGTGACGTCGCCGGCGCCATCGCTGCGGCCCGTCCGGGTTCGGGTGTCGACATGCTGCTCGGCATCGGTGGTACCCCCGAGGGCATCATCGCCGCGGCCGCGATGCGCTGCATGGGTGGTGCGCTGCAGGGCCGCCTGGCGCCGAAGGACGACGCCGAGCGTCAGAAGGCGATCGACGCCGGCCACGATCTCGACCGTGTCCTCACCACCACCGATCTGGTCACCGGCGAGAACATCTTCTTCTGCGCAACCGGTGTCACCGACGGTGAGCTGCTGCGCGGTGTCCGCTACACCGCCGGTGGCGCGGAGACGCAGTCGATCGTGATGCGCAGCAAGTCGGGCACGGTGCGCATGATCGAGGCGTACCACCGGCTGCAGAAGCTCAGCGAGTTCTCGTCGATCGACTTCCACGGGGTCGACGGCTCGCAGCCGCCCATGCCGTGATCCTTCGCGGTCCGACTGCACCGCGGCTCTGAATTCCACCGCCGCTCCTGCGGGAGCGGTACTGCGGCACCGCCGCTCCTGCGGGAGCGGTACTGTGGCACCGCCGCTCCTGCGAGGAGGGGTACTGCGACGAGTTCTTCGTGCAGTGCCCCTCCTCGCGCGTTCCGGCGACCTAACGTGGAGGACATGACCGACACCGAACAGTCTTCTCAGCAGTTCCGTATCGAACGCGACACGATGGGTGAGGTCCGGGTTCCGGTCGACGCCTTGTGGCGCGCCCAGACCCAGCGTGCCGTCGAGAACTTCCCGATCTCGGGTCGTGGTCTCGAACGCGCGCAGATCCGCGCGCTCGGTCTGCTCAAGAGCGCCTGCGCGCGCGTGAACGAGGAACTGGGTCTGCTCGACCCGGCGAAGGCCGCGGCGATCGTGGCCGCCGCCGACGCGATCGCCGCCGGTGAGCACGACGACCAGTTCCCGATCGACGTCTTCCAGACGGGTTCGGGTACGAGCTCGAACATGAACGCCAACGAGGTCATCGCGTCGCTCGCCGCGAAGGCCGGGGTGACGGTCCACCCGAACGACGACGTCAACATGTCGCAGTCGTCGAACGACACTTTCCCCACCGCGACGCACGTCGCGGCGACGGAGGCGACGGTCAAGGACCTCGTTCCCGCCCTCGGGCACCTCCACGGTGCGCTCGCCGGGAAGGCCGAGGAGTGGGGGACCGTCGTCAAGTCCGGTCGCACGCACCTGATGGACGCCGTGCCGGTGACGCTCGGGCAGGAGTTCGGTGGCTACGCCCGCCAGATCGAGGCGGGGATCGAGCGGCTGCAGGCGACGCTCCCCCGCCTGGGTGAGCTCCCCATCGGCGGGACCGCGGTCGGCACGGGCCTCAACGCCCCGGCGGACTTCGGACCGCGGGTGGTGGCGGTGCTCGTCGAGACCACGGGACTGTCCGATCTGCGGCCCGCCCGCAATCGTTTCGAAGCGCAGGCCGCTCGCGACGGTCTGGTCGAGCTGTCCGGGGCGCTGCGCACGATCGCGGTGTCGCTGACGAAGATCGCCAACGACATCCGCTGGATGGGGTCCGGGCCGCTCACCGGTCTCGCGGAGATCAGGCTTCCCGACCTGCAGCCGGGCAGCTCGATCATGCCGGGCAAGGTCAATCCCGTTCTGCCCGAGGCCGTCACGCAGGTCGCCGCGCAGGTCGTCGGGAACGACGCCGCGGTGGCGTGGGGCGGTGCCGCCGGTGCCTTCGAGCTCAACGTCTACATCCCGATGATGGCCCGCAACGTTCTCGAGTCGATCCGCTTGCTGGCCAACGTCTCCCGGCTGTTCGCCGACCGGTGCGTGAGCGGTCTGATCGCGAACGAGGAGCATCTGCGCACGCTCGCCGAGTCGTCGCCGTCCATCGTGACGCCGCTCAACTCCGCGATCGGATACGAGGAGGCCGCCGCGGTCGCGAAGGAGGCGCTGCGGGACAAGAAGACGATCCGTCAGGCGGTGGTGGACCGCGGGCTCGTCGGCGACCGGTTGAGCGAGGAGGAACTGGACCGCCGCCTCGATGTGCTGGCGATGACGCGGGTGGACGAGGAGTCCTGACGGCAGAGCACGCGTCGGCCCCGACCTCTGCGGGTCGGGGCCGCGCGCTGTGATGCTCGTCTCCGGATACCCCGATTCGGACACGCAGCGGGACAGTTCTTGCCAAAAGGGACAAAAGTGCTGTTAGCATCGCCTAAGTTCACGTACCTCGATACGTGAACTTTCCAATGTCACGGGCCCCACGCATGTGCGTCGGGTGCCTCCCTCTGTCTTGAAGGAGACGAACATGGGATCGATCGAGTCGATCATCGGCCTGCTCGCCGACAGCCAGGCCATCAGCTCGCTGTCGCACCTGCTCGGGGTTCTGTCCAGCTCGCTGGACTTCTGATCGGGTCCGGGTACCGACCCGGATCTCTTGCGTGAACCGGACTCCCCCGGTCCCCTCGCGTACTCGACGACCGTCGAGATCCACAGTTTCTTCGGCGGCGCCACGACGGCGTCGCCCCGCCTCACGGAGGAAAACATGGGCTCCCTCGAAACCCTCATCCTGATCCCGCTCGGCAGCATCGACCTGGTCAGCGCCGGCATCCTCGACTCGATCACCAACACGCTGAACGGCCTGGGCCTCATCGTCGACAGCCTGTTCGGCTGATCGATGCCCGACCGTCGACGGTCCGAGTGAACCCGGTTCACTCGGACCGTCGACGTGTACGAGGGCCCTACCGGGTCACCTCATCGGGGCACCTCACGGCCCGTCCATCACCACCTGCGTCTCACCGTTCTCCCAGGTGATGTAGCCGAACTGGAAGTTGCTGCGCGCACCCGCGGGAGTCCGCTCCTCGTCGCTGATCGGGAAGCCGAGATCGCCACCGGCACCACCCGCGGCCTCCCAAGCGGTCCGGATCTCACCCCATACGATGTGGGCCTCCGTGTCCGGACTCCACGCGATGATGCCGCCCTCGAACTCCGCGACGTAACCGTCGCCCACGTCATCCTGCTCACCCGTCGCCGGTCCGAGCGGGCTCGACACGCCACCGACCTCGTTGTACTTCAGGAGGATCGGTCCGCTGAGCTCGACTTCCTCGCCGTCCGGACCCGGGACCGCACTGGTCTGGTCCGCCGCCGGCTCGTCCGCCTGCGGTGAATCGTCACCCTGCGTGATCGACTCGACCACGCTCTCCGCCTGCGATCCCACACTCTCCGCGACGGATCCGACGGCACTGGTCGCACTGGCCACCGTGTCCTCGGCCGAGTTGTCGTCGCCGCATCCCGCGGCGACGAGCCCCACCGCGGCCGCGGCGGCCACCACGGCCGCTCGCCCCCGAGGAATTCGCTTCATCGTTTCGCTCCTGTCGACGTGAGGACGGATTCCTGTTTCCCAGGGTGCCCCACTCCTCTCCGGCGCACCCCGCGTTTCCCGGGATTCGGCGGGATGGGATTTCCCGTCGCGACCGGTGCCCGCGGTCGCTACCATGCGACGCACCGATCACCGAGGGGGAACGATGACGACATCGAGCACCACGGACAGCACGGCCGTCACCGTGGTCGAGGACTTCCTGGTCGCGATGGCAGCAGGGGACATCGGCCACGCCTCGTCCCTGGTCGCCGACGACATCGCATGGCGCAACACCGGGCTGCCGACCATCCGCGGTGGGGCGAAGGTACGGCGGATCCTCGCCGGCCTCGCGAAACCGTCGGTGGGTTTCGGGGTCGTCGTGCACCACATCGCCGCCGAGGGCGGCACCGTCCTCACCGAACGCACCGACATCCTGCGTTTCGGTCCGGTGAGCATCGAGTTCTGGGTATGCGGCACCTTCGAGGTGCGCGACGGCCGGATCACGTTGTGGGACGACCACTTCGACATGCTCACCTTCCTCCGCGGCACCGTGGTCGGGGTGCTGCGCGCCACACTCGGCAAGCGTTGACTCCCGGGCACCGGGCGCCCGCATAGACTCTCGTCCGTCGCCGAGCCGTTCGGCGACGGACGAGCAGGGAGCGAGACAGTGTCCGACGCCGAGCACAATCCCGGTTTCACGCAGGGTCTGGAGATCCGCCGTGAGGTGATGGGAGACGACTTCGTCGAGCGTGCTTTCGAGCGGTCCCGCGGGACCGATTCCGAGGTGATGCAGGAGTTCGTCACCGAACACGCCTGGGGCGCGGTGTGGTCGCGTCCGGGCCTGGACCGGCGCAGCCGGAGCCTGCTGAACCTGGGCATGCTCATCGCACTGCGCGCCGAGAACGAACTGCGCGGCCACGTCCGCGGCGCCCTCCGCAACGGCCTGAGCCGTGAGGAGATCGTCGAGTCGGTGGTCCACTGCACCGCCTACTGCGGCGCCCCCGCCGGGCTCGCGGCGATGCGCGTCGTGCAGGAGGTCCTCGACGCCGAACTCGGACCGCTCGGCGAGAGCGAGTGACACGACGACGCGTCCGCCGGAAGGTTTTTCCGACGGACGCGTCGTTTCGGCTCTGCGGCGTCAGGCGCCCGGAGCGCTCTCCTCGAGCATCTCCGTCACCAGCGCCGCTATCGGGGAACGTTCACTGCGCGTAAGCGTGATGTGCGCGAACAGCGGGTGCCCCTTGAGTTTCTCGATGACCGCCGCGACACCGTCGTACCGCCCGACCCGCAGGTTGTCACGCTGGGCGACGTCGTGGGTGAGCACGACCCGCGATCCGGATCCGAGCCGGGACAGCACGGTGAGCAGCACGTTGCGTTCGAGCGACTGCGCTTCGTCGACGATCACGAACGAGTCGTGCAGCGATCTGCCGCGAATGTGTGTGAGCGGCAGGACCTCCAGCATCCCGCGGCTGATCACCTCGTCCATCACCGCCGGGCTGGCGAGGCCCTCGAGGGTGTCGAAGACGGCCTGCGCCCAGGGATTCATCTTCTCGGCCTCGCTGCCCGGGAGGTAGCCGAGTTCCTGCCCGCCCACGGCGTAGAGCGGACGGAAGACGACCACCTTGCGATGGGTGCGGCGTTCGAGCACCGCTTCGAGACCGGCCATCAGGGCCAGTGCGGACTTGCCGGTGCCGGCGCGCCCGCCGAGGGAGACGATGCCCACCGACTCGTCGAGCAGCAGGTCCAGCGCGACCCGCTGTTCGGCGGACCGTCCGTGCAGACCGAACGCCTCGCGGTCACCCCGCACGAGCTGCACCCGCTTGTCGGGGGTGACGCGGCCGAGTGCGCTGGAGGTGCCGCCGAGGAGACGGATTCCCGTGTGACACGGGAGGTCCCGGGCGTCGTCGACGTCCACCACGCCCGCCTCGAAGAGTTCGTCGACGAGGGCGCGGTCCACCTCGAGTTCGGTCATGCCGGTCCAGCCCGAGCTCACGACGTCCTGGGCGTGGTACTCGTCGGCGACGAGTCCGACGGCGCCGGCCTTGACGCGCAGCGGGACGTCCTTGCTGACGAGCACGACGTCGCGTCCCTCGGTGGCGAGGTTCAGTGCGCACGCGAGGATCCGGGAGTCGTTGGTGTCGGTGCGGAATCCTGCGGGCAGGACCGCCTGGTCGGTGTGGTTGAGCTCCACGTGGAGGGTGCCGCCCTCGTCGCCGATGGGGACGGGCTGGTCGAGGCGTCCGTACCGCTGCCGCAGATCGTCCAGCAACCTCAGCGACTCGCGGGCGAACCATCCCAGTTCGTGGTGATGGCGTTTACCCTCGAGTTCACCGATGACCACCAGGGGAAGGACGACTTCGTGTTCGGCGAACCGGGTGACCGCCCAGGGATCGGACAGCAACACGGAGGTGTCCAGCACGTAGGTGCGTACATCGGATTCTTTCGCTGCGGTGGCGCCGGTGGCGTCGACGGAGCGGGTGGGGACGGAGCGTGTTGCGTTCACGTGAGGCTCCTCGGCCCGGAGGGCACCGCCCGGACGTTGTTCGGTGGGCCGGCGGTCCCCTGTGTCGTTGCGACCACGGAGGCCCGGTGCCGGCCCCCTCGCTCGGACTGAGTCAGCCACACGATCAGGGACCTCCCGCGTAGTCGGCACCTGCGCCGCCTACATTCCTGACGCTAGTGCCGATCCGGGCATTCCGCTCGCCGCGGACGAGGAGTGTCGGTGAAGTTTACGTAAACGGAGGCACCATCGAGTGCACGGACGCCCCGCTGGTGATCGTGCGTATCACCGCGCGGCGGGGTCGTAGGCCCACACCGAGACCCAGTCGACGAGCAGGTTCCCGGAGTTCGAGCCGTAGCCGTTGGTCTCCACCTGGATCTGCCACCGCATGGGGGTCGAGGGCACCCAGTCGGTGCTGTCGAGCACCACCCGGTCGTCGAGCAGGTAGCGGACGCGGCCCGGCGACCACTCGATGGTGTAGGTGTGCCAATCGGTGAAGCGCGCCCCGGTGAACGCAGCCTCGAGCTGGCAGCCCGCGCAGGCACCCACGCCGGCGTAATGATGGAACCCGCTGACCGTTCCGGCGAGTCCCCCTTCGGGGAAGTCGAATTCGCCGTCCGCCGGCCACCGTTCGGACTGCGGCCACAGCAGCGAGGCGATGTAGTACTCCTGCAGGTTCGGGTTGTCGACCTTGAGCCGGATGCTGTAGCGGCCGTAGGTCTGGTACTGCGACGCCCCGTCGATCAGCGGCGAGGGATTCGCACCGGCGGGCATGCCGTCGACCGGGTGCAGGGCGAAGTTCAGCACGCCGTTCTGCACCGACAGCACCTGGTCGGGTCGGTACGGCCGCTTCTGGTAGGTGTCGAGATAGCAACTCGGGTAGGTGCGCCACTTCTGTCCTTCGGCGCCCGTGTAGACGATGCGGTTCGGATCGCAGAGGTTGGCCCAGCTGCCGACCGGTGCGTCCTTGGTGAACTCGTCGACGAAGATCTGCCGCCAGCCCGAGAGGTTGCCACGGGGAGCGGAGACGCCGGACGGCGCGGCGACCGGCTGCGGTGCCGGAGCGGGCGGCTGGGCGGGAGACAGATCGGTCGGCAGCGCGTACTGCCAGACCTGGGCCGGGGCTCCGGTGCAGTTGCGCAGGACCACGGGGTTCCCGTCCACGTTCGCGCCTCCCGAGTTCTCGAGGCACAGCGACTGGTTGCCCTGCGGCTTCACGGTGCCGACACCGCCCGCCGTCCACTTCTGGACGGCGGCGCCGGTGCAGTCGGAGATCACGACCTGGGTGTTGTTGTTCAGCCGGCCCTGCCGGGGCATCAGGCACTTGCCCTGCACCCGCACGGTGCCGTCGGCCTCGACGCTCCACGACTGTGCGGCCGAGCCGTTGCAGGTGTACACCTGGACCGGATTGCCGTTGGTCGTCACACCCCACTTGTTGTCGAGGCACCGACCGTTCGAGTCAAGGACCTGCCCGATCTCGAAGGCCTGGGCCACCGGAGCCGTCGCCACCGCCGCACCGACGGGCAGGAGCACCGCGGCGAGGGCGGCGAGCACCCCTCGGAACCGGTTCCGCGACGACGTCCGACGCCCACCCGCATCTGCTGCCATCTGCAACCCCCAGTGCCGGGGCGGGTCCCACCAATCGGAACCGCACGAATTTCAAGATCGATTACGGGGGACGCTAGCAGTTGTGGTGATTCAACCCATGACAAATCTTCGCAAATTAGGACAACTCCCAATTTATGAGGTTCGACACATCACGAACCCTCGAGGAGCATGACAGGTCAGCGGATGCGCCGTGGGAAGATAGGTTTGCCTAAACTTCCTTGGTCGCTCACTCCGAGCACCCTCGCACCGAGAAACGGAGATGCCCGTGCATGCGCTGGTCACCGGCGGCGCCGGATTCATCGGATCGACACTCGTCGACCGGCTTCGTGCGGACGGTCATCGTGTACTCGTGGTGGACGACCTCAGCCGGGGTCGCGAGAGCAACCTCGCCGCGGCCCTGGCCGACGGCAGCACGGATCTCGAAGTGCTCGACATCCGCCGCGAGGATCCGACACCGATCTTCACGCGCTTCGCCCCCGAGGTCGTCTTCCACCTCGCCGCTCAGATCGACGTGCGGGTGAGCGTCGAGGATCCGATCGGCGACGCCTCCACCAACATCCTCGGCACCATCGCCGTCGCCCGCGCCGCCCTCGCGGCGGACACCCGCAAGATCGTCTTCGCCTCGTCCGGCGGCGCCATCTACGGGTCCGCGGCCGTTCCCCCGATCGCGGAGACCACGCCCGTCGCGCCGGTCTCGCCGTACGCCTGCAGTAAGGTCGGCGGCGAGATGTACCTCGAAAGTTTCCGCGCCCTCCACGGCCTCGACTGCTCGCACATCGCCCCGGCGAACGTGTACGGCCCCCGCCAGGATCCCCACGGCGAGGCGGGCGTGGTCGCCGTCTTCGCGCGCGCCATGCTGGACGGAACCCCCACCAAGCTGTTCGGCGACGGTGGCAACACCCGCGACTACGTCTACGTAGACGACGTCGTCGAGGCGTTCGTCGCGGCCTCGGGGACCGCCGGATCCGGCATGCGGTTCAACGTCGGCACCGGAATCGAAACCAGCGACAGCGAACTGCACACGATGGTCGCCCGCGCCACCGGATCCACCGCCGAAGCCGAGCGGCACCCGGCACGCTCCGGCGACGTGCGCCGCTCGGCGCTGGACTCGGGCCTCGCGAGGAAGGTCCTGGGCTGGTCGCCGCGTGTGGACCTCGCCGAGGGAATCGCCCGTACCGTCGACTATTTCCGCGCCGAGCGCGAGACCGAAGCCCTCGCCGGCGGATGACCGGGGCCGCGCACACGGGGACGCGCACGGTCACGGTCGGTCCGCTGGACGTCCTGCACAGCAGGTCCCGTGTCACCGTCGCGATCGGTCCCGTGGCCGTCCCCGACCCCGAGGTCGTCGCCGACCGCGTCCGTGCTCTCGTCGAGGCCGGTCCGCACACCCGCTTCGGGCTGCGGCCGTCGTCGACGACCCGCCGCTGGCTCTACGACCCGGCGGCCACTCCCGAGATCCTCGTCGCCGACCGCCCGGAATCGGCGGCGGAGCTGCTGCTGGATCCGTCCTTCCGTCCCACCGACGAACGCACCCGCATCGTGCTGGCCGGCGACCACGTCCTCACCGACCACAATCACGGGCTCGGCGAGGTCGAACTGACCCTGCGCTTCCACGCGGCGCTGCTCGGCGTGCTCGACCCGACGGACCCCGCCCTCTGGAAGGACACCCGCCGACGCGGATCCGGACTGCCCACCGCCGCGATCCGGGCCTTCGGCTCCGATCCGCGCCGGCTCTGGGCCCTGCGGCATCTCTACGGCGGGCGTACCGCCGGTTCCTCCGCGCCGGAGCAGCGCGACGAGATGCCCTGGGCTCCGTCGCGGGCGGGTGCGGTGGCGATCTTCGAGCACGACGTCCACGCGCGGCTACGCGGCTGGCGCGAGCAGAACGCACCGGGGGTGTCGATGTTCGCGGTCACCGCGACCGTCCTGCACCGTGCGCTGGGTGCCGAGGGGATCGATCCGGCACCGACGATCTCCGTCCCTTTCGACGTGCGCCGCTACCTCCCGGCGGGCCGGACACCGCTCGGCAACTTCGTCGCGGGTCTCGATTTCGAGGTCGGCACCTCGCCGTCGCCACGCGCGATCCACGACGCGCTGAACCACGCCGCCGCGACGGGCCGGCCGGTGGCCAATCTCGCGATGAGTTCGCTGCGGGCCCGGCTGGCCCTGCACCGCGGGATCGACTTCCCCTCGCCCGGGCACCGGCCGCGGTTCCCGCGCGCCCGCCTCCTCTTCTCGAGCCTGACCAAGTCGAGTCTGGGCCAGGGCCCCCTGGTGGACCGTCTGCCCTGGATCGACGCCGAACGACCCTTCTACGCCGCCTACAACGAACCGACGGGACCGGAGGGAATCACCTTCACCACCAGCGCTTTCGGTGATCGGGTGATCGTGGTGGCGTCCTTCCACGACAACGTCTTCCCCGCCGACCGTGTGCGCGCGGCACTGCACCGCGCGACGACCGATCCGCTCGCCCTGCTCGGGCGGATACCCGATTTCCCGGATTCGGCCATTTCCCGCTAGGATAAGGCAAGCCTTGCCTACTAGGGCCGTGTTTGTCCCGTCCGCCGACCGACCCGGAGCTCCACGTTGACATCGAAGACCACTCCGGGCCTGCGGCTCGCCGTCGTCCTCTGCTGTTTCAGCGACGATCGTCGTGGTGAACTCGACCGCGCCGTGCGCGCTGCCCGTGGCCAGTTGTCCCCCGAGACCGACGAACTCGTCGTCGTCGTCGACCACAACGAATCCCTGCGGGACTGGCTCACCGACCGGTTTCCCGAGGGCGTGACGGTCGTCCCCAACCGCGAGGAACGCGGCCTGTCCGGGGCCCGCAACACCGGCGTCGCCGCGACCGAAGCCGACGTCGTGGTGTTCCTCGACGACGACGCGGCCCTGCGCCCCGGCGGGCTCGAGGCCGTGCGACGCGCCTTCGCCGACGACACCGTGGTCGCGATCGGCGGCGCCGTCCACCCCCGCTGGCAGAGCGGCGCGGCCCCCGCCTGGTTCCCCGAGGAGTTCGGCTGGGTCGTCGGCTGCGACTACCGGGGACTTCCCCCGGACGGCAGCGAGATCCGCAATCCCATCGGCGCCGCGATGGCGGTGCGCCGCGACGCCCTGCTGAAGGCCGGGGGTTTCTCGCACCGCCTCGGACGGGTGGGCTCGGTGCCCGCCGGCTGCGAGGAGACCCTGATGGGCATCGAGCTGCGGCGGCTGTTCCCCGAGTCACGGATCGTGCGGATCGAGGACTTCGCGGTCGACCACAACGTGCCGCGCTCGCGCGCGAACCTGCGTTACTTCACCGACCGGTGCCTGCACGAGGGCCGTTCGAAGGCGATCCTGTCCGCGATGGTCGGCGCCGGAGCCGGCCTGTCGTCGGAGCGCAGCTTCGTGCTGCGCACCCTCTCCACCGGCATCGCCCGCAACCTGCTCCGCACGGTCACGGGCACCCCGTCGGCGTTCACCCGCGCGATCGTGATCGTGCTCGGCCTGTTCGTCACCGCCTTCGGCACCGTCTCGCGCACGCTCACCGGCGGCCGCCCGCAGGTCTCCCAGCCCGTGCTCGGACTCGCCGCCGCCGAGAGTCCGGTCACCGAGGACGAACTCGTCTCGGTGGTGATCGCGACGGTCGGACGCCCCTCGCTGCTCGACACCGTTCACGCCGTGCTCGCGCAGACGCACCGCAATCTCGAGCTGCTCGTCATCGACAACCGGCCGCAGCAGGGACTCGCCTCGGCCCTCGTCGCCGAGATCGACGACCCGCGTCTGCGTGTGGTGGAGGAACCGGTGCCGGGTGTCTCGGCCGCCCGCAACCGCGGCGCGGCCCACGCCCGCGGCCGCCTGATCGCCTTCACCGACGACGACGCCCGTCCCGATCCGGACTGGGTCGCCCACGCCGTGTCGACCTTCGCCGCCGACACGAACGGCGTCGTCGGCATCGTCACCGGCCGGGTTCTCGGTACCGCCGCCGCCACCGTCGAACAGGAATGGTTCGAGGAGGCGAAGATCTTCGACAAGGGCGCCGACGCCACGATCTGGGCGCTGCGCCACGAGGGCACAACCGACGAACTCGGCGCCTACGGCGAGCACGGCCCCTTCTTCCCCTTCACCGCCGGCGAGTGCGGCTCGGGCAACAACATGGTCTTCCGCAGGTCCGCGCTCGTCTCGATCGGCGGATTCGACGAACGGCTCGGCACCGGCACCCCCACGCGGGGCGGGGAGGACCTCGACGCCTTCCGCGCCGCGATCCTGGACGGCTGGGCCATCGCCTACGACCCGCACGCGATCGTCCGGCACTACCACCGCGACAACATGGACGACCTGCGGATCCAGTCCTACGGCTACGGCACGGGCATGGCCGCGTCGCTGACCAAGCTGGTACTGTCCGGGCCGTCCGGCGCCTGGGCCGTCGTCCGCCGCCTGCCGCGCGGCCTGCACATGCTGCTCGCCCCGACCTCCGCCAAGAACGTCGACCTGCCCCGCGAATGGCCGTGGGAGCTGCGGCTGCGCGAGGCGTGGGGGTACGTGGCCGGTCCCTGTCTGTTCCTGCGGAGCCGCCGAGCGCGGGTGGAAAGGCTCGATCTGACGTGAAGGTGGCCGACACCCCCACTCCCCCGTTGCCGGACACGAGCGGCGTCGAGGGCGAGTTCCGGACGCCGGTCCGCTTCGGTTGGAATCCGCGTATCGCGCTGATCGTCGCGGCCGTCGTGTCGGCCGCGCTCGGACTGCAGACTCTCCTCGCAGCAACCGGTTCCGCCTCCGTGCTCCCCCTGCCCATCCGCGTGCTGATCGCGGTGGCGGGCGCGGTGGTGATCCCGGGTGTGCCGGCCGTGGTCCTGCTCCGCATCCCGGGGCGGGCGCTCGGCGCCTCCCTGGCCGTGTCGGTGTCGCTGTCGACGACGCTGCTCGTCGCACACTTCGCGATGGTGCTCGGCCAGTGGCATCCGGTGTACTGGCAGGCCACGATCGCAGTCGGCTCCCTGGCTCTGTGCGGGATCGCCGCGAGGACCCTGCCCGTGCCCCACGTCTTCCCCACGCGGGCTACCGGGCGGATCGCGGTGATGACCCGGGAGCGGGCGGGCAGCCTCGCCGCGCTCGTCGGAGCCGTGGTGCTGTTCGTGATCGCCGCCCGCGGCCTCGACTACGCCGCGGCCGGGCACTTCGGGATCATCACCGAGGTCGGCCCGTACTACCTCGCCGGTCTCGTGATCCTGTGCGCGACCATAGCCTTCGCGCTCACCCGCACCCGCGTCGACCACATCGTGATGGCGGTCGCCTCGCTCGTCCTCGTCACCTACACGACGATGCTCCTGCCCGTCGCGACCGGGCAGACCGCGGTCCCCACCTCCTTCGTCCACCGTGGCTTCATCGCCACGCTCGCCGAATCCGGTGTGCTCCCCGACGCCGTGGACGCCCGCTTCAGCTGGGCCGCGTTCTTCTCGGCGGGCGCCCAGATGGTGATCGCCTCCGGCATCCCCGATTCCGGTGTGTTCCTCGCCGGCGCCTCCCTCGTGCTCGGCGGGCTGCTGCTGTTCCCCCTCTACGCCATTGCGATCGTGGTGACCGGCCGGGTCCGCCTCGCCTGGCTCGCCGTAGTCCTCTACCAGCTGTTCAACTGGTACCAGCAGGACTACTTCGCGCCGCAGGCCGTGGCGCTGGTGCTGTACACGACGGTGCTCGCCACCCTGCTGTGGCAGCTGCGCAGCGCACCCCTGCCCGGCACCGGGCCGGGCCTGTGGAAGTTCGTGCTGAACGCACCGCGCCGGACCCCCGGACTGGTGCCCGGTTTCGGGCACGTCCGCACCACCGTGCTCGGTGGTGTCCTGTTGCTGGTGATCGGCGCGAACACGGTGACCCACCAGATCACCCCGATCCTCACGATCATCGCGCTGGCCTGCTTCGCGATCGTCGGCGCGACCCGCTACCGGACCCTGTGGCTCGCCGCCGGCCTCGTCTTCGCCGCGTGGTTCAGCTACGGCGCCACCGACTTCTGGATGGGGCACCTTCAGAACCTGATCGCCGAGATCGGCAACGTCGGCAACGCCGTCGAACGCGGTATCGGCAACCGTCTCTCGGGCGACCCGACCTACCAGAAGATGCAGTACCTGCGCATCGCGGCCTCTGGTGGGTTCGCGTTGGTCGCCTTCGTCGGCTGGATCCTGTCCCGGCACCGCCGGCCCTGGCTCGCAGCCGGACTCGTGTGCGCCGCACCGTTCTCGCTCGTCGCGTTGCAGAGCTACGGCGGCGAGATGATCATCCGGTGCTTCGTTCTGGCCTCGCCCGTGCTCGCACCGTTCGCGGCGCTGGCGGTCGCCACCCTCGCGGCCCTGATCCGGCGACACCTCCGGCGTGGTGACCGACCGCGGATCGGGACGACCGGACGCCGGGTCACCGTCGTGGCCGGCACGATCGCGCTGCTCGCCACCTCCCTCGTGCTGACGACGAACCGCGGTCTGAACGCGTCGTTCGAGGTGTCGACCACCGAGATGGTCGAGATCACCGACGAACTGATCGCCGAGGTGCCCGCCCGGTCGAAGATCATGCCGCTCAGCCACGCCCCGCATGCCGTCGGCCCGCGACGGATCCTCGATCCCACCGGTCCGGTCCTGATCTTCGTCGACAGCTACGACTGCCTCGAGGATCTCGCCGGCTGTGTGCTCGCGCGCAGCCCCGAGTACGTGCTCGTCACCACCCAGGGCACCGGAATGTTGCGCCTCCAGTACGGTATGTCGGAGGACTACATCAACTCCCAGTTCGCAAGGATCCTCGGCAGCGGGAAGTACGTCTCGATCTTCGATCACGACGGGACGATCGTGCTGCGCCGGATCGACGCCGCCCACCTCGACCTCGGAAGCTCATGAATCTGACCATCATCTCCTTCGTCGTCGCGGGCCTGCTCCTGGTCGCGGGCGTGGTCCTGCGCGAACGCCAGGTCCCCGCAAGCGGTTCCATCGGCCGCACCCGGGACGCATGGCTCGTCTCCGGCGCACTGGCCGTCTGGGTGATCGTCGCGGCGATCCTCACCCTCGTCCGATTCGGAGAACTCGCCGCATGATCGGTACACGGGCCACTGCGTGCCTGACCGCCGCGTTGACCCTCGCCGCCGCGACGGCCTGTTCCACCGCGTCCGGCACGGCCGCGGACGACTGCCCGGTCGCCGCGCAGCCTGCCGGCGGAGTGCCCCTGCCCGAGGGGGATCTTCCCGGCTGGAAGCAGATCTTCACCGACGACTTCGACCGCTGCGAACTCGGTGACTCGTGGGGCACCTACAGCGGCCAGCCGGGCGGCAATCCGCTGGGCTGGTGGGACGAGTCGATGGTGGGCGTGGACGGCAGCGTCCTCGAGTTGCGTTCGGTCCGAACCGATTCCGGATGGGTCAGCGGCGGGGTGTCGAACTACCCCGTCACGCAGACCTACGGGCGGTGGGAGATCCGGATGCGCGCCGACGTCAGCGACGACATTTCGTACCACATGCTGCTGTGGCCGCAGAGCGATCAGTGGCCGCCGGAGATCGACTTCGCGGAGAGCGTGGACGGGTTCCGGGACGAGATGTCGGCCTTCCTCCACTGGCGCACATCCGACGGCCGCGACAAGCACGGGGTGTCCACCTGGGGGAACTTCTCCGACTGGCACACCGTCGGTGTCGAGTGGGGCCCGGGGATCGTGCGTTTCCTGCTCGACGGTGAGGTCTGGGCGGAGGCCCATTCCGACGAGATGGTCCCCGACGTGCCGATGTGGCTGGGGATGCAGACCGAGGGCGGGTCGTGCGAGCGGCGCGTCGACTGGGGCCTGGCACCGTGCGCGGAGGAGTCGGACCTGCGCGCCGACGAGGTGTCCGTCGAGATCGACTGGGTGGCGGTGTACGCCCCGGACTTCGAGGTGCTCGAGCAGATGTACTACGACGGGGAATTCGCGCCCACCGAGTCCGCGATCCAGTTCACCGACCGCTGAGCGTCCCGGCGCATCCGGATCAGCGCCAGCACCAGCGGGACCACCAGCAGCACGGCGGAGACGGATTCGGCGACGACGTAGGCCTTTCCGAGCGCGACGAGACCGTGGTCGCCGATGAGCACCCAGCTGGCGCCGAGCACGATGGCGGCGTTGACGACCTGCACTGTGACCGCCAGCCGCAGCCGCCGCTGCACGCGGGCGACGGCGTTGTAGGCGAAGGAGACGACGGCGGGCACGAGCGCGAGCGCCGCCCAGTGCAGCAGAGGTGTTCCGGCGTCGGCGTATTCGGGTCCGACGATCCGCAACAGCACCGGACCGATCAGGGCGAACAGCATCACGCCACCGGTGGCGACGAGCCCGAGGATCGCGAGGAAACGGAGGGTGAGCTGCCAGGTGCGGTCGGCGTCGGCAGCCGCGGCGGCGACGTACGGTCCCATCAGCATGGCCAGCAGCACCACGACCGAGGTGACGAGCGACCAGGTGATCGCGAAATAGGCGTTGGCATCGGCTCCGAGACGGTCGATGACGATCAGCGGGAGCACGAGCGGTGCGAGCGCACCCACGACGTAGATGCCGTAGGCGCCGACGAGGAACTCACCGAGTTCGCGGCGGGGCGGCAGGTCGGAGCCGTCCGCCCGGCTCTCCTGGTGCCGGAGCCGTTGCCCGACACGCAGTCCGAGCAGCACCACGGCGACCGCGGCCGGCAGGATCCACGTCCACACGATCGCCAGGCGTGAGGCGGTGTAGGCGAAGAGGACGACCGCCGCGAGTTTGACCACCGAGTGGGCGACGTTCTTCGTTGCCGCCCAGCCTGCTTCGCGCAGGCCGACGGAGGTGTGGTCGAGCAGGGCGAAGGCCGACAGCACCGCGACGACGGCCGGGAAGAGCGCGGCGTCGAGCCGGCCGTGGAACATCTCCTCGATCGGGCCCCAGAACAGGAATCCGGCACCGAGGGCGGTCCCGAAACCGGCACCGACGAGGAAACCGGTGCACACCATCGACTTCGACCGAATTCCCGCCAGCGGCAGGAACCGTTCGAACAGTGCGCCGATGCTGAGATTGCCGAAGGCCGACAGCATCGTCGCGGTCGTGATCACCGCCGACGCCGCTCCCACTTCGGACGCCGGGTACAGTCGCCCGACGATCGCCCAGTAGGCGAGTCCCACGACACCCGTGACGAGGGCCGACACCGCGAGCGCCATGCTGTTGTGCTCGAGGCTCCGGCCCGTGGCCGGGGTTGCATCGACGACGTCGTCGATCCTGGGCGCAGTCTCGCCGATCGGGTCGCTGCCGGGGGCCGCGCCGGTAGGACTACCGGGCGCGGTCGCGGTCATGCCGTCAGCTGGCGGACGTCGGCACTCTCGGTGGCCTTGCGGATCTTCCGCACCTCACGCCAGTGCTTCCATTCCTGGCCGATGGTGCGCAACACGCGCATGCCGTCGCTGTAGGCGTTGAGGTTGCTGCGGCCGTGCAGGCGCGGCCCCTCGAAGCTGCCGACCTCGACGATCTCGAGGCCGCTGGTCGCGAGCCGGACGTTGATGACGGTCTCGATCTCGAAGCCGTCGCCCCACTGCGGACGCGTGTAGGAGGTGGGCGGCAGCTCGAGCAGCGCGAGATGCCTGCGCCAGAAGGCGTTGTAGCCGTAGCACAGATCGGTGAAGCCGGTCCGGAAGACGAGGTTGACCAGCCCGTTGAGGCCCTTGTTGCCGAGGCTGCGCAGAGCGGTGATGTCGGTGCTGCCACCGGGGGCGACGAAACGGCTGCCCTTGGCCAGATCGGCTCCGCCCACCAGCGCCTCCACGAAGCGCGGGATCTCGGCGGGGTCGGTGGAGCCGTCGGCGTCGATCATGACGATGATGTCGCCGGTGGCGGCCTCGAACCCGCAGGCGAGAGCGTTGCCCTTGCCGCTGCGCGTCTGCGTGACGAAAGTGGCGTCGGGCCACAGCTTCCGGGCGACCTCGACCGTGTCGTCGGACGAGTTGCCGTCCACGAAGACGATCTGGTCGATGCCGTCCGGCATGCGGTAGGCGACATAGGGAAGGTTCTTCGCTTCGTTCATCGCCGGGATGATGACCGACACCGTCGGGCGGTTCCCACCCTTCCCCGGCGCGGTGTCCGGGCCCCGCGAAGTCGTGTCGACGTCACCCGTATCGAACTGGTCCCCCGGCACTGCAATACTCAAGGCAATCGTCTCCACTCGGCACAGAAGAATACTGGTCGAAGCGTCGAGGCCGACGGCGCCGCCACCGCCGGTGGACGGGCGCCTGCGATTCAACGTCATTCGTACAGTAGATTAGAAACAAGGTAAGCCTAAGCAAAGCCCTAACCCCTTCCTGTGTCGGACATCACAGACATTTCGGGAGCCGGTCGCGGGCGACACAGGTAGAAGGAATCGCGCGTGCGTACTCGAGTGGCAATCATCGGCGCCGGCCCGGCGGGGCTCACCCTTGCCCGTCAGCTCGCCCTGCAGGGCATCGACTCGGTCGTCGTCGAGCACCGCGACCGCACCTACATCGAGACCCGCACCCGGGCAGGCATCCTCGAACAGCCGACGGTGACCCTCATGCACGAACTCGGCGCGGGCACCCGCCTGGCCGCGGAGGGCATGGACCACGACGGTTTCTACCTCCGCTTCGACCGCACCACCCACCATCTGGACTTCCACCGGCTCGTCGGCGGGCACGCGACCGTCTACCCGCAGCAGGAGCTCGTCAAGGATCTCGTCGCCCTGCGCCTCGAGGCGGACGGCCCCATCCTGTTCGAGACGAAGGCCGTCGGCATCGACACGAAACCGGACGGGGTGGTCGTGCACGCCGAGGGGCCCGGCGGGCCGCTCACCATCGAGGCGGACTTCGTCGCCGCATGCGACGGCTTCCACGGCATCGGGCGCACCCACATCCCCGAATCCGAGCGGGTCGAGGTGACACGCACCTATCCGGTGGCGTGGCTGGGCATCCTGGCCCGCACCGCGCCGGCCACCCCCGAGGGCATGTACTGCGCACACGAGGACGGCATGTCGCTGCACAGCATGCGCGGGCCCCACATCACGCGGCAGTACCTCCAGGTGCCGCCGGACACCGATCTGGAGGACTGGCCCGACGAGCGGATCTGGGACGAACTGACCCGGCGCAGCGAGAGCGTCGACCACCCGGAACTCGAGCGCGGCGAGATCTTCGACAAGTCGCTGGCCCCGCTTCGCAGCTACGTCTGCGAGACCATGCAGAACGGCCGCCTGTTCCTGCTCGGCGACGCCGCGCACATCGTGCCTCCCGCCGGAGCGAAGGGACTCAACCTCGCGGTCTCGGACGCGTGCGTGCTGTCCTACGCCCTCGGTGCGTACTACCGGGACGGCATCCGCGAGCACCTGGACTCCTACAGCCGCACCTGTCTGCCCCGGATCTGGCAGGCCCAGCACTTCTCCTGGCTGCTCACCACGACCTTCCACACCCTCTCGGACGATCCGATGGACCTGCAGTTGCGCCTGAGCCGCATGCGGCGGTGGGTGGAGTCCGAGGCCGAACAGCGCGCCCTCGGCGAGGTCTATCTGGGGTTGCCCTTCCCCACTCCGTGGTCCTACGCCTGAGAACCGAACGTCCGGGGCCGCGGCGGATCGGCGAGGGTGATGCCGAAGTCGCGGTGCAGGACCTCCACGACCTGCACGGAGTCGAGGTCGTGCACCGTGCGGGAACCACCCGCGGTGACGACGAGGCGGTAGCCGCCGTCCGGCGCGCACGACAGGGTGCGACGGGAGTCCGGGCCGGTGACCGAGCAGACGATCCCGCCGGTGAAGCGCGACCGCGGCGAAGTGCTGTGCCAGTGGGCCATCGCAACGAAGTCCGAGAGCGGACGCACCGTCCCGTCGGTGCGGTAGGCCGCCCCTGAGTCGAATCGCACCTCGATCGGTGTCCCCGCCCCGGGGTCGCCGTCGGTGATCTCCTCGACGAGCGCCTCCCCACCGAAACCGGCGTCGACGAGCCAGACCTGCCCGTCCGCGCGGACGACGACGGCGACGTGCCCCAGGGGCGGGCCCGGCACCCCCTCGGCGAGGACGGTGGCCCCCACGAGCCGGGCGTCGAAACCCAGCCCGCGCAGGACCCGGGCGAGCAGTCCGTTGAGTTCGTAGCAGATGCCCCCGCGGCGCCCGGTGACGAGCTTGGCCGTCAGCGCGGCGACGTCGAGGTCGACGGGGATCCCGCGGTGGATGTCGAGGTTCTCGAAGGGCACGGTCGCGATCTGGGCGGCGACGACGGCCCGGAGCAGGTCCTCGCCGACGGGATCCTCGGCGCGCTCGACCGGGAGACCGATCCTGCGCAGGTAGGCGTGCAGCTCGGCACCGGTCGCGGCATCCACGTCGCGTCGATCGTCCGGTTCCTGTACCCGAATCCGGACCTTCGAGACGAGTGGCGTAGATCGCACGGGACCCCCTATCCTCATCTCGGGCAGTTTTGTGTAGCCTACCCTAAGGTGTCGCCGGGGTTCCGACGGCTGCAGGCATCCCTGCCGAACAGGAGAGAATCGATGCGGACGCTATCCACACTCGCGCCCAAGCGCGTGGCCGGCGGTAAGTCCCTTCGCATGTCCCGCATCTGCGATCCCGCCACGGGACGCACCTTCATCGTGCCGATGGACCACTCGGTGACCATCGGCCCGCTCGGCGCCGCCGACCACGCGGACACCACCGTCGGCATCCTCGCGAACGCCGGCGCGAACGCCGTGGTCCTGCACCGCGGCCGCGCCCGTCACGTCGACCCCACCCACTTCGCGCGTATGGCGCTCATCGTCCACCTGTCGGCCGGCACCGAGCTCAGCCTCGACACCGACGCCAAGATCCTCGTCTCCGGTGTCGAGGACGCACTCCGGCTCGGCGCCGACGCGGTGAGCGTGCACGTCAACATCGGCTCCGAGACCGAACGCCGCCAGCTCGAGGACTTCGCCGCGGTCTCCCGCGAGTGCGAGACCCTCGGCGTCCCGCTGCTCGCCATGATGTACGCCCGCGGCCCGCGCCGTTCGGACCGCCCCACCGCCGCCGAGATCGCCCACCTCGGCGCGATCGCCACCGATCTCGGCGCCGACATCGTCAAGCTCGACTACACGGGCGCCACCGAGTCGATGCGCGCCGTCGTCGACAGCTGCCCGATCCCCGTGTGCGTCGCCGGTGGCGACCGGACCCCCACCGACCAGGCCGTCCTCGACCTCGCCGGTGAGATCCTCGACGCGGGTGTGGCAGGCTTGAGCTTCGGCAGGAACGTCTTCGGAGCGGAGAATCCGTTCGCGGTGGCGTCCGCACTGTCGGCCATGGTCCACGGGATCCGGACACCGACCCGCGCCGCCGACCACCTGGATCTCGAGCCCCGGCTCGAAACCGCCTGACGTCACTCCACAGCGCGACACCGACACGCACGCTACGAAGGGAATCCGTCCACCCATGGACAGCACAATCGTCACCGATCAGATCGTCCCGGTCGACGGAGCCGGCTCCGACACCTGCCGCGCACCCGCGAGCCGCGAGGGCCACTTCGCGTGGATCGACGTCCGCGACGTCGAGGAGTCGCAGTTCGACGCGATCGTGCAGGCCTCCCTGCACCAGCGTGTCGACGGTATCGTCGCCGACTCCGTCGAGGTCCTGTCCGACCTGCCGCCGACCGTGCGTCGGATTCTCGTGGTGAACGAGCCCGTCGCCGAGGACTTCCCGTACGACAAGGTCGACCTCGTCGTCGTCGGCGATCGCGCCCACCTGAACTCGAAGAACATCGGCCACACCCCCGATCGCGGTGTGCACGTGGTCGTCTCCGACGCCCCTACCCTGCAGGAGGCCTGCGAGGTCGTCCGCGAGGTGCCGTGGACGGTGCTGACCTTCACCGACCCGACGAAGATCCCCCTCGAGATCGTCATCGCCGCCGCCGAGAACTCCGGTGGGCGGACCGTCACCACGGTGACCGACGTCGAGGACGCCGAGATCGTCAAGCTCGTTCTCGAGCACGGCTCCGACGGCCTGCTGCTCGCACCCCGCACCGCCGACGACGTCGTGAAGATCTCCCGCATCGTCGAGCACAAGCTCGACCGGATGGAGCTGTCCGAGCTGGTCGTGTCGAAGGTCGAGCACATCGGCATGGGCGACCGGGCCTGCATCGACACCTGCTCGCTCCTGGAGAAGGACGAAGGTTGCCTACTCGGCTCGTTCTCGACCGGAATGTTCCTGTCCTGCAGCGAAACCCACCCCCTCCCCTACATGCCTACCCGCCCGTTCCGCTGGAACGCCGGCGCCGTCCACTCCTACGTGCTCGGCCCCGAGAACCGCACCCGCTACATCAGCGAGCTGCAGGCCGGGTTCCCGATCCTGGCCGTGCGGTCGGACGGCAGCGTACGCGAGGTGCGCATCGGCCGCGTGAAGATCGAGAAGCGCCCGCTGCTGTCGATCACCGCGACCGCCCCGAACGGCAAGTCCGTCAACGTCATCACCCAGGACGACTGGCACGTGCGCCTGCTCGGCCCGGGCGGCTCGGTCAACAACGTCACCGAACTGAAGCCCGGCGACAAGCTGCTCGGCTACGTCCCCACCGAGGCACGTCACGTCGGCCTGCCCATCACCGAGTTCTGCGACGAGCGCTAGAGACCGACGAAGGAACGAACGAACAGCATGACGGTCGAGGACACGAACGCGCCCGACATCCTCTGGTACATCGGTGCGGTCGACGGCGAGGCCCCCTGGGACGCCCGCCACCGCTACCCGCAGTCCTTCGAGGGGATCCGCGAGCAGGCCCGTGTCCTCGACCGTCTCGGCTATTACGGGGCGCTCACGACTGCACGGGAACCGATCTCGCTGGTCGGCGACACCGAGCGGCTGCGGTTCGTGATTCCCGAGTATCCCGGCATCAAGCCCCCGGCCCTGCTCGCCGAGCAGGCGCAGGTGTTCGACCACTATTCCGGTGGTCGGCTGATCTACAACCAGGTCAACGGCGCCGACCCCGTGCTGGCCCGCTACGGGCGCTTCCACTCGAAGCAGGAGCGTTACGCGGTCTCCGAGGAGTACTGGACCGTCTTCAAGGACCTGTATCTCGACAGCACGGAGGAATACCACGGCCGCTACTTCGAGTTCGGTCCCCGCTACAAGCCGGCCATCCCCGGCCCCCGCCAGCCGGGCGGGGTGCCGCTGTGGGGTACCGGCGCGTCGCCGGAGGGCATCGCTCACGCCGCCGCGGTACTCGACGCCTACCTGACGTTCATGGGGCCGGCCGAGGACATGGGCAGGCTCTTCGACCGGGTCCGCGAGGCCGCCGCGGCGCGCGGCCGCACCATGCGATTCGGAGTGCTCGCCAGCGTCGTCGTGCGCGAGACCGAAGAGGAGGCGTGGGAGCGATTCGAATGGCAACTCGCCCAGACCGATCCGCATTCGGTGCTCGAGACGGTCGACCGTAACCTCACCAGCTTCCACTTCCCGCCCCTGGCGGAACTGAGCTCCGACGACCCGCAGGTGCAGGCTCGCATCGAGGCGCTGCGCGCCGGGCGGCTGCCCACCCGCAGCGAACTCGAGTTCGCCCCCAACATGGCGGCGGGTCTGACCACCTGGACCGCCGCGGAGCCCCCTTTCGACATCGCGGGCAAGGGCACCGGCAACTACCTCGTGGGCAGCGCCGACAACGTCGCCGCGCGGATCCGGGAGATGAGCGCGCAGCTGGGTGTGGACATCTGGATCCTGTCCGGCTGGCCGCTCGCCCGCGAAGCGGAGATCGCGGCGGAGCTGCTGTTCCCCCGCCTCGGCCTGCCGGCTCCGGCGACGACCGTTCGGGCGGCCGCACTGCGATGATCCCCGTCCACCCGATCGCGGACACCCACACCGTCCGCGATCGCTTCGTCCTGGTCGCGGACACCGCACCCGACGCCACCGCCGTGGTGTCCGGCGGCGAATCCCTCACCTACGGCGAACTTCTCGAACGGACCACCGACCGGGCCCGCGCGATCGTCGCGCGTGTTCCGGACCCGCGACAGCCGGTCGCCCTGGACACCGCGGGCGATCTCGACACGCTCGTTGCGCTCGTGTCGGTTCTGCGGTCCGGACATCCGCTGGTGCTCCTCGACTCCCAGCTCCCGGAGGACCGGCGCGCCGAGATCCACCGGCGCAGCGGCGGTCTCCGCTTCTCCCCCGCCGACGTCCGCTCGCTGCCCGCCGCGGACGTGCCGCTGCGGGACATCGGTGCCCGCGATCCGGTGACCCTGCTGTTCACCTCCGGTTCCACCGGAACCCCGAAAGCGGTGCGCCAGGGCCATCGCCTGTGGCTCAATCAGGCGGGCGAGTTCGGCGAACGCCTCGGGATCGGGCCGGGCGAGCGGGTGGGTCTGCCCCTGCCGCTCGCCTTCGGCGGTGGCATGGACGTCGTGATCTCGGCACTGCTGAACGGTGCCGCACTGCACGTGATCGACCCGCGGCAGACCGGCATCGACGCCGTCCCGGGCTGGCTCGCCGACACTCGTCCGACCACCCTGCACACCACCCCCTCGCTGCTGCGCTCGATCCTGAAGGTCTGCGGGCCCGACGTTCTGCGTGGTGTGCGCCTGGTGACCACCTGCGGGGAACCCGTCCACGGCGACGACGTGCGGGCACTGCTCGAGCGACTCGACGCCGGGAGCACCTACTGCAATCTGTCGGGCTCCTCGGAGACGGGGAACATCGCGTTCGCGGCCTACGACACCGGATCCGACGTCCCCGCGGGCATCCTCCCCGCCGGAGAACCGGCTTCCCGCAAGACCGTTCGCCTGGTGGACGAGGACGGCGCCGAGGTCGAGCCGGGCCGGATCGGCACCCTCGTGATCGAGTCGCCGTTCATCGCCGAGGGCTATTTCACCGACGCGGACGGTGTTCTCGCCGGCGACCCGGACGCCTTCGGCCGCACCGCGGATGGCCTGCCGGTCTTCCGCACCGGTGATCTCGGCCGGTTCGACACCGAGGGCCGTCTGCATCTCGTGGGTCGCCGGGACGACGCGGTGAAGGTTCGCGGTTATCTCGTCGAGCCGAACGAGGTCGCCGCCGCACTGCGGTCGCTGCCGAGTGTCGACGACGCGGTGGTGACCACGCACCGCGACGGCACCGCCGTCTCCCTCGTCGGATACGCCGCCGTCGACCCGGACGTGCGGGCGCCGTCCGAGGCGGACCTGCGCCGCGAACTGCGTGCCGCACTGCCCGTCTGGATGGTGCCGGGCCGCATCGTGCTGCTGCCCGCCCTGCCCCGCAACGAACGCGGCAAGGTGGACCGCGGCGCGCTGCCGCCCCCGCCCGGCCGTCCCGCCCATGTCGAGCCGGGCACCGGCACCGAACGCGATCTGGCGGGTATCTGGGCGGAGATCCTCGGGCTCGACAGTGTCGGCCGCGACGACGACTTCGTCTCCCTCGGCGGCGACTCGCTGCAGACCCAGCAGATGCTCGCCCGGGTCGGCGACCGCTTCGGGATCGAGACGTCCTCGGCGACCCTCGCCTACAACCCGACCCTGCGGCAGTTCGCCCGGCACATCGACGCCTCCGCACCCGGCAGCACCTCCGCCGCCACCGGAGCCGGATCGACCGGCTCGGTGCTGGTCGCGCTGCAGACCACGGGGACCCGCACCCCGGTGTTCGCCTTCGCCGGAGCGGGATCCACGGCGCTCGCACTGCTGCCGCTCGCCCGGGAGCTGGGACCCGATCAACCCGTCTACGGGTTGCAGGCGCGCGGGCTCGAGCGGCGCGGACTGCCGGACTGGACGATCCGGTCGGCCGCCCGCCGCTATCTGCGGCACATCCGGCGGATCCAGCCGCACGGCCCGTACTTCTTCGTCGGGCACTCGCTCGGCGGGGTGATCGCGATGGATGTCGCGCGACTGCTCGAGGCCCGCGGCGAGACCGTCTCGGCCGTCGTATGTCTCGACACGATCCTCGACGGCCCCCTCACGCAGGGCGGTCCCGAACTGCCCCGCAGGAGCGAGCCGGCACCGGCAGCACCGGAACCGGCGGAGCCCGCGCGCTCGAAGGCGGATCTGTGGCGCACCCGCGCGCGACTGCTCACCGCCGGGGTCGTGCAGTACCCGGCACGGACCCAGTGGTCGCTGTTCCACGAACTCGGACGACGCGTCGCCCTGATGCACCGCTTCCGCCCGTGGAACGGGCACCTCGAAGTGGTGATGGCCGAGGACAATCCGGACGATCCGCAGTGGTGGCCGGCGATCGCCCCGAACGTCGTGTCGGTCGAACGGGTGGCGGGCGACCACGTCGGGATGCTGCGCCCACCGCACGTCGCGCGCACCGCCGCGCACGTGCGGGCCGCCCTCGGACGGGTGCGGCCGTGACCGTACGCGCCGCGGTGCTGATCCAGGCGCATCAGCATCCCGATCTGATCCGGGCCCTCGTCGACTCGCTGCGGCATCCCGCGATCGACGTCTACCTGCACATCGACGCGAAGGTACCGCTCGAACCGTTCGAACGTGCGGTGCCCGACGGCGGTTCGGTGACCTATCTGCGCGGCGACCGGCGGATCGACGTGCGCTGGGGTGGCCTGAGCCAGATCGAGGCGACCGTCGCGCTGCTGCGCGCCGCGCGGCACAGCGGGCGCCGCTACACCCGCTACGCCCTGCTCTCCGGCGCCGACCTCCGGATCGCACCGCTCGACGACGTGCTGCGCGCGTGGGATTCGCCCACCGAGTTCCTCCGTCTCGACCGGCGTCTCGCAGGTGCCGGTGTCCGGCCGCCTGCCCGGGTGTCGCGCCTGCACTTCCCCGACCACGACAACCGCGTGCTGCGGCGTCTCGACGGCCGCATCCCCCGCCGGGTGGACACCACGATCGACCTCTACCAGGGCTCCCAGTGGTGGGCGCTCACCGACGCGGCGGTCGACCACGTACTCGCCTTCCTCGACGCCCACCCGTCGTGGATACGGTTCCACCGGCACACCTTCGGTCCCGACGAGATCGTCGTCCACTCGATCGTCGCGGCCTCCCCGCGACGGGACCGGATCGCGCAGGACTTCACCGCGGCCACGGAGGAGGAACGCCACGAGGTCCAACTCCACGGGATGCACTTCGTCGACTGGTCGGATCTGCTGGCGACGAGTCCCCGCGTGCTGACGCCGGCGGACGCATCCCGGTTGCGCGCGTCGGGTGCGTTGTTCGCCCGCAAGGTCGAGCCCGCCACTGCCGCCCGGCTCATCGCCGCACTCGACGGGGAGACCGTCGCGTGATCGGCACGCTGCTGCGCAGGATCCGTGGCGGTGCCGCACCGGGACTGGAGTCGAACGCCGCGGCGCTCATGCTCTCCTCGCTCGCCACCGGTGTGCTCGGCCTCGTGTACTGGGCCGTCGCCGAAAGGTTCTTCGCCACCGCGGTCGTGGGCCACGCCTCCGCGGTGATCAGCACCGCGACGATGCTCGCGTCCATCTCGTGCCTGTCCCTGGGCGGGGCCTACCAGCGGTTCCTGCCCGCGGCGGGAAGGATGTCCGCGCGGTTGATCATCGGTGGGGGTCTCGTCGTCGGGGCGGTGGCACTGCTCCTGGGTGCACTGTTCGTCCTGCTCGGCCCGTCGAGCGACCGGTTGTTCCCCACCCGCACGGAGTCCGTCGCCTTCCCGTTCCTGGTGTGCGCTCTCGCGCTGTATGCGATCACCGATCCGGTGCTGATCGGGTTGCGCCGCGCCCGCACGGTCGCCGTGAAGAACATCGCGTTGTCGGTGCTGAAGATCGTGCCGGTGGTCGCCCTGGCCGGGACGGGGTCCGCGCTGGCGATGGCGGGGTCGTGGGGTGGGCTGGCGTTCGGTATCACCGCGGTGATCCTCGTCCGGGTGCTGCGGGCGGTGGTGCGCGAGCGCCGCGAGCTCGAGCCCGCTCTGCCCCCGACACGGGAACTGTGGGCGTTCCAGGGTGTCTTCTTCACGATGTCGCTGGTGCTCACCCTCACGCCGCTGGCGCTGCCGCTGATCGTGATGTCGGCGTTGGGACCCGAGCAGAACGCCTATTTCAACCTGGCGTGGACGATGTGCACGGCGCTCGGTCTGCTGCGCGGGGCGGTGGGTTCGTCGTTCGTCGTGGAGGCCTCCTCCCCCGGTGCCGACCGTCCGCACCTGCTGCGCCGGCTGGTCCGCATGCTGGGCACGGTCACCCTTGTCTCCGCTGCCGGGCTCGCGGTGGGCGGCCCGTTGATCCTGTGGCTCGTCTCCCCCGACTACTTCCGCGCCGCGACCGGCCTGGTGCTGGTGATGGCCGTCGACGCCGTCGTCGGGGCGATCGTCGTGGTGTACTTCCTGCTCGCGCAGATCCTGCGGCGGCTGCAATCGATGCTCGTCGTGCAGTGCCTCGTCGTCGCGGTCACGATCGGTGGTGCCGCCCTGCTCGTGCCGCACCTCGAGCTGCTCGGTGTCGGTCTGGCGACGCTTGCCGGGAACGTGGTGGCACTCGCGGTGGTGGCGGTGCCGCTGCGCCGGTTCGCGGCCGAGTTCGTGCGGATCCCGGTGTCCGCCGCCGCCTGAGAACGGTTCGTCAACCGCGGGTGCGCGCCGCGGCCTCGTACACCTTGCGGCCGACGAACCGCATCGTCTCCACCCCCGGGCGTCGGATGACGGCGCGCGCCGCCGGTCCGGCCACCCTGCGCATCTGCCGGGCCAGGGCCAACGGCAGCGCCCCCTCGGGGCGGCCGGCCCACAACAGCAGTTCGAGTTCGGTGTCGTCGAGGGGGCGTACCCCGGTCGCGAGGGCGTACTCGCGGGCGATCCGCAGGTGCGCGGCCCGCTGTTCGTCCGAGTACACGGCGCTGACCTGGTGCGGATGCATCCGGTACAGGTACCCGACGATCGGGAGGTTGCCCATCTTCCCGTGGGCGGCGAGTTCGGTGAAGAACCGGTAGTCCTCGGCGTGCGCGAACTCCGGGCGGAACCGGATCCCGCTGCGCTGCAGCACCGACATGCGGATCATCGCCGACGCCCCGCAGTGACAGCTCCCCATCAGCAGGCGCTGGCGGCACGCCGCGTCGGTGCGGGGCATGCGCACCCGGCCCTCGATGGCGCCGAACATCTCGTAGTCGGTGCCGCACACCACCAGATCGGGATCGGCGGTCATCGCGCGCAGCTGGGCGCTCAGGCGGCCGGGCGGCATGATGTCGTCGGCATCCATGCGCGCCAGGAACGTCCCGCGGGCCTCGTCGAGCCCGCGGTTGAGGGCCCCGACGAGGCCGGTGTTGTCCTGGCGGACCACGCGCAGCCGCGGATCGGTGATCCCGGCGAGGACCTCGTCGGTGCCGTCGGTGGATCCGTCGTCGACGACGAGCAGTTCGAGATCGCGCAGGTCCTGGGCGAGGATCGAGTCGAGTGCCTCGCGCAGGTAGGGCGCCGCGTCGTACGCGGGCACGAGGACGGTGACGAGCGGCCCGGGTGTGGACGGGTTCGGTGTGGACGGGCGGGACATCGGCGGGTTCTCCTGTGTCGTCGGCGAAGTGTTCTCAGCGGTGACGCAGGATCGCCGAATAGAGCCACGGCGCCGTCTTCACCAGGACCGCGAAGACCGCCTCCCGCCGATATCCGGACCGGACCAGCGGAACGGTGTCGGAGAGGGAGATCTCGCTGCGCACCTTCCGGATCGCGGTGTCGTAGAGGCCGGGACGGTCCGTCGACGCGTGTCTGGCACGCATCGCGAGGTGCGCGACGGAGGTGAGGACCTGACGGTAGTGGAATCCCCGCATGTCGTCGAGCCATTCGCGGTCCAGCCCGTGCCGGCGGACGGCGGCACGGGCGTCGCGGCCGACCTTGAACAGGTCGAAGGTGCTCTCTCCCAAAGCGTTCGAGATCGATCCTTCACGGAACAGGTAGCGATAGAGCGGATCGTCCACCATCGCGACCCGTTTCGCGTCGAGAGCGATCCGGAGCACCGAGGCGAAGTCCTCGTAGGCCTGGCCCTCGTCCCACGGCCGGTCGCCGAGGATCTCGCGCCGGAACAGCTTCGTGCACGCATACGACTTCACCCGGCCACGGATCAGTTCGTGCGCGAAATCGACTCCTGACACGACGGATTCACGTACCGGTTCCTCGTCGATCTGCAGCGGGCGGTCGTGTTCGTCGACCCGCAGGGTGCGGCAGCACGCGAAGTCGGCGTCGGCGTCCTCGAGTGCCGCGACGAGGGTCTCGACGAACTGCGGTTCGGCTTCGTCGTCGCTGTCGAGGAACCACACGAGATCGCCTGTCGCGCTGCGGAGACCGGAGTTGCGTGCGCGGCCGAGCCCGAGATTGCGGGGATGGACGACGGTCGTGTACGCGACGCCGCGCTCGTCGAGGAATCCGGTCGCGGCATCCATCGACTCGTCCCCGCCCCGATCGTCGACCAGCACGATCTGATCGACCGGACGGGTCTGGCGCAGCACGGATCCCAGGCACTTCTCGACGTAGGGCAGGCTGCGGTACACGGGCACCACCACGCTCACGCGCAGCCGGTCGGATTCCACCGCTCCCCCTTCTCCCCGAGGACAACCCGTCCAGAATATCCCGATCTCATTCGAACCAGGGTGTGACCGACGCTACGAGACCGTGATGGTCCGAACCCGGAATGTCCACGCGCGCCGGGCGATCGACGGTCGCGCCCCGGGTGATGATCCGGTCGATCCCGATCATCGCGGGATAGACCGTATCGGCCGGATAACTGAGGAGCAGGCCCGCCCCCGTCTGGTCGGCGGCGTCGACGAAACCGTCGGTGAGCAGCGACCGGTAGCGGGTGTGCGACCAGGTGGAGTTGAAGTCGCCGCTGACGATCACGGGGGTGCCGGCGGAGGCCCGCTCGCGCAGCAGCACTCCCAGCTTCTCCATCTCCGCCGCCCACCTCCAGGCCGGTTCGGGATAGGGCGGCATGGGGTGCACGACGGCGAGCAGGACGGTGCGTCCGTCGCCGACCTCGAGATCGGCCACGAGGTTCTCCATCGCGAACCGGCCCAGCGGCTCCGCGTTCCGCAGCGGGAACCGGCTGTAGATGCCGGTGCCGCCCCCACCCTCGGGCCGGGGCTTCAGGTACTGCTCGGGGAGGAGTTCGTCGATGCCCGCCTCGCGCAGACGGACGACAGCGTCGTCGGTGAGTTCCTCGACGGTCACGACGTCGGCGTCGTGCTGCCGGACGAGATCGACGACACCCTCGGCGTCCGCCTCTCCCAACCGGATGTTGGCCTGCAGGACGGTGATCGGTTCCCCCGCGACCCGGTCGGGGAAGCTCGGGCGGCTCGGGACGAACAGCGGCAACTGCGTCCACACCCCGGCGAGCACGACCAGCAGGCCGATCAGGGCGCTGCGCCACGCCCGGATCGCGGCCAGCACCAGGGTGCCGGCGATCCCGACGACCACGAGCAGCGGCACGAACGAGGACAGCAGGATGAGCTTGTTGCTCTCCGGGCCGAGATAGTGGACGACGACCCCTAGGGCGCCCGTCGCCACCGCGACGAGGGCGAGGCCTTCGACCGCGCGGCGGATCGTCACTCGACCGCGACCGGGTGTGCATCCGGGTCCGCGGTCGCGGTGCGCAACCGCCGGAGCACGAACCCCGCCAGCAGGGCGAGCACCGCCATCGCGGCGCTGTACCAGACGACGGCCTCGGGGGCGGTGAAGATGCCGCCGAACAGACCGGCGACGAGCGCACCGAGCGACATGCCGGCAACCTCCTGGGCGGACCACAGGCCGTTGACCCGCCCGAGCATCGCGTGCGGGGTGTGGGTCTGGATCAGCGAGTAGCGCAGCACCTCCTGGACGGCGCCGAAGACGCCGACGATCACCAGCAGCACCACGGTGACCGCCAGGATCGAGGTGAAGCCGACGAGGGCCTGCACGACGAAACCGAGGAACAGGGCACCGAGCAGGACGGTGCCGGGCTTGCGGGCGCGGCCGAGCCATCCGCTGGTGACGGTGGCTGCGGCGGCACCGAGGGCGGTCGCCGCGTACATCACGCCGACGGCCACCGAGTTGCCCTCGAACCGGTCGGCGGCGAAGGCCGGGACGAGGACGAGGACACCGCCGCCGAGCATCGCCACGATGCCGGCGACCATCACGCCGCCGACGATCCGTTCGCGGCGCAGGAACGCCGCGACCGATTCGGCGGGTGCGCCGGAGCCGTCGTGCTCGTGGTCGTCCTTCGGCGGGTTCAGCGACGGCAGCCCGGACAGCAGCGCGACGGTGATCGCGGTGCCGACGGCGGCCACCCAGTAGTTCCACGCGACGGAGAACGCCGCGATGACGAGGCCGCCGAGCGCCGGGGACAGCACGGCGCCGGCGCGGGCACTGAGGACGTTGAGGGCCCCGACCCCGACCATCTGGTCCTTGGGGACGAGGGTGGGCACGACCGCGAACAGGGCCGCGATGCTGATCGATCCGATCAGACCGTTGACGATCATCAGCACGACGATCGCCGGGACCGAGGGGTTCTCGAGGCCCGCGTTGATCGCCAGGCCCACGAAGGTGAGACCGGAGACGGTGCGGGCGAACAGGATCAGGATCTTGCGGTTGTACCTGTCGGCGAGCATGCCGCCGAGCAGCATGCCGCCGATGGCGGCGCCCCCTTCGAGTGCGGAGACCAGGCCCACGGTCGGGGACGACCCCGTCAGGTCGTAGACCTGGATCGGGACACCCACCATGAGCATCCCGATGCCGAAGATCGAGATGGTGCGGGCGATGAAGATCCGGCGGAACGCCGCGCTCTCGCGCAGCGGCCGCAGGTCGAAGAGGACGCCGCCTGTGCTCATCGGTACCGGTCCGTCACTCGGACTTCGCGGCGGCGTCGGCCAGCATCGGAGCGACCTCGTCGGTCGCCCACTTCAGCGACAGCGAGGACGGGAAGCCGACCGCGTTCGGGATTCCGGTGTTGCGGGCGAGGGAGACGACCGCGCCGCGTTCGACGGCGGGCAGCCGGTTCCAGGCCTCGAACTTGGTGAGGTAGCCGAGATCGCCGGTGGGCGAGACGACGACGAGCAGGTCGGCGTCGAGCTGCGAGATCTGCTCGTAGGACAGCACACCGCGGCCGTCGGCGTCGACGGGCAGGGTGGTCGCGTACTCGCTGAGCTCGAGGCCGAGCGAGCTCAGGAACTGGCCGATGCCGCGGTCGTCGGAGGCGAGCACCGACAGCTGGCCACCGGTGTCACCGATGATCGCGTTGTAGGTGGCACCCTCGAGGGCGGGGTACTGCTCCGTGGCCGCGGCGAGATCGACCTCGGCCTGCTCGATGACCTCCTCGGCCTTCTCCGGGATGCCGAGGGCCGCGGCGACCTTGCGGGTGGAGTCCTGCCACGGCTCACCGTTCGCGCGGACGTCGAAGTGCACGACCGGGAACTGCTCGGAGAGCTGGCCGTAGGTGTTCTCCTCGAGCCCCCAGAAGCCGGTGGAGACGATGATGTCGGGCTGCAGCGCGGCGATCTTCTCGGCGATCACGGTGGCGCCGGCGTCCATGTCCAGCAGCGGCGGGACGTCGCCGCCGAGGGCCTCGGCCTCCCACGGCCACACGCCGGTGCCGTTGGTGGCGGCGAGGTTCTGTGCATCGACGGGGAGCGCGATCGGCGTGACGCCGAGCGACAGCAGGATGTCGGCGTCCTGCGGCGACAGGGGCAGGGCCCGAGTGGGCTCGGCCTCGACGGTCACCTCACCGAACTTGCCGCTGACGGTGACCGGGAACTGCCCTTCGGCCGCGACCGTGGTCTCGGCCGTGGTGTCGCTGTCGGTGTCCGAACCGCACGCCGCGACACCGGCCAGCACGGCGGTGGCGGCGAGGGCGACGCCGATCCGGCGCAGTCGCTTGTGGATCCTCATCGATTCTCCTCTGTTGGGGCACAACCAGTGGGTGTGGAAGTGGACGGACTCGTCGATCCTCGTTCGGCGTGGCCGGCACGGTCGGTCTCGCCGAGCATCGCCGCGAGTTCACCGATCGAGCCGCTGGTGAACACCGACTCCGCGTCGACCGTGTAACCGGCCGTACGCAGCCCGCCGAGAATCCGCATCACCGAGATACTGTCGCATCCCAGTTCGAGCAGGTCGTCGTCGACACCGACCCGGTCGGCGCCGGTGACCTCCGCGGCGAGCGTGCACAGCAGCTCCTCTGCCGGGGTGGACGGCGCCCGGAACTCGCGCGGGGCGAGTTCGGGCCGCGGCAGGGCGGCACGGTCGATCTTGCCGTTGGCGAGCTTCGGCAGCGCGTCGAGGATCACCGTGGCGGACGGCACCATGTAGTCCGGCAGGACCCGGCCGACGGCCCGGCGCAGGGTCTCCGCGTCGAGACCGTGTCCGGCGGGCACCACGTAGGCGACCAGACGTGCCACGGCACCGAGGTCGGTGCGGGCCAGGACCACGGTGTCGGCGACACCCGGCTGCGAGGACAGCACCGTCTCGATCTCGGCCGGTTCGATGCGGTAGCCGCGGATCTTGATCTGGTCGTCGCCGCGACCGCGGTACCGGATGTGCCCGTCGGGCGTCCAGAGGGCGCGGTCACCCGTGCGGTACATGCGGTCGCCGGGGAACTCCGGATCGATCGCATCGGCGACGAACCGGTCGGCGGTGCGGCCCGGGTCGGCGAGGTAGCCGCGGGTCAGGCCGCGGCCGGCGAGGTACAGCTCGCCCTCCACACCGATGGGCACGGGCCGCATCCACTTGTCGAGGATGTAGGCGCGGGTGCCGGCGACGGGCCGTCCCGTCACGGGTGTCTCGGCGTCGGAGACCCGCGCCACCAGCGCGTCGACCGTGCTCTCGCTGGGGCCGTAGAGGTTGTAGGCACCGACGTTGCCGAGTCCGTCCCCACCGAGTCCGTCCCCACCGAGTCCGCGCAGGCGGTCCCACATCGGCTGCGAGACGGCCTCGCCACCGAAACCGAGGGAGGCGGGGCACTTCCCGTCGTCGGCGAGACCGTGGTCGAGCAGCTGCGCGAGGTGCGAGGGGGTGACCTCGAGGAAGTCCCAGCCGGACTCGTGGGCGATGCGCACCATCTCGGCGGGGTCGCGCTGGACCCGCTCGTCGACGACGTGCACGGCGTGCCCGTCGAACAGCCACAGTTGCGGCTGCCACGACGCGTCGAAGGCGAACGACCACGCGTGGCCCACCCGCAGGCGGTCCCGTCCGGCACGTGCCTGCGTCGGCACGTACAGATCGGCCCGATGGCTGCGGAACAGCGCGGTCAGGCCGCGGTGCAGCGCGACGACCCCCTTGGGGGTGCCGGTGGTGCCGGAGGTGTACACGACGTAGGCCGGGTGGTCGGCGCGCAGCGGGGCGAGCCGGTCCGCGTCGGTGAGCGGGGCGTCGTCGTATCCCGCGACCCGGACGGCCAGAGCCTCGTCGTCGACCGCGAGTACCGCCGCGTCCGTCTCCGGCAGCGAGCCCGCGAGCTCGCCGGTGGTGAGCACGACCTTCGGGGCCGCGGTACCGAGGATCGCCGCGAGACGCTCTGCAGGCGTGCGGGGTTCGACCGCGACGTAGGCGCCGCCGGAGACGAGCACCGCGAGCATCGCCGCGATCGTGTCGGCGGTGCGGGGCAGCACCAGCGCGACCCGCTGTTCCGGTCCGACGCCCTCGTCGACGAGCAGGCGCGCCCAGCGGCGGACCTGCGACGCGAGTTCGGCGAAGGTCCGTTCGAGACCGTCCGCGACGAGCGCGGTCTCGTGCGGGTAGCGGGCGACGGCGTCGTCGAACAGGTCGGCGGCCGTGGCGGTCCCGGCGTCCAGCGCGGGGGTCGCGCGCCAGCTCTCGAGCCGTGCGCGTTCCTCCGTGGCCAGCACGTCGATGGCCGACAGGTGCCGCTGAGCCCCGTCCTCGGCCAGGGCACGCAGGACCCGGTCGAGTCCGGCCGCGAACCGTTCGACGGTGGCCCGCTCGTACAGATCCGAGCTGTATTCGACGACACCCACGACGGTGTCGGTCCCCGCGTACTCGACGAGGTCGAAGGACAGGTCGAACTTCGAGGTCTCCATCGGGTGCGGTTCGGGGGTGACACCCGCCGCGAGCCCACCGGCGCTGCGCGGATCCGGCTCGACCAGATAGACGATCATCACCTGGAAGAGCGGGTGCAGCGCGCGGGAGACGGACCGGTCGGAGCCGAGCACCGCGTCGACCACCTGCTCGAAGGGCAGGTCCTGGTGGTCGAACGCCTCGAGGTCGGTGCGGCGGATCCGGTCGAGCAGTTCCGCGACGGTGGGATCGCCGGACAGGTCGGTGCGCAGCACGAGGGTGTTGAGGAAGAAGCCGACGAGATCCTCGAGCTGCGCGTCGCTGCGCCCGGACACCGGAGTGCCGAGCGGGATGTCCTCGCCCGCACCGTAGGCGGACAGCAGCACCGCGACCGCGGCCTGCACGACCATGAACATCGACACGTCGTGCGCGCGGGCGAGTTCCCGCAGGGCCCGGACGATCTCGGGGTCGAGCGCGAAGGGCACCGCGCCACCGCGGTAGGTGGTGCGGGCCGGGCGGGTGTGGTCCACCGGCAGCGGCAGTTCCTCGGGCAGCCCGGCGAGGGCCTGCCGCCAGTGGTCGCGCTGCCGGGCGGCGAGCGAGCCGGGATCGGCGGCGTCGCCGAGCAGTTCGCGCTGCCACAGGGTGAAGTCGGTGTACTGCACGGGCAGCGGCGCCCACTCGGGTTCCTGCCCCACCTGCCGCAGCGCGTAGGCGGTGGCGAGATCGGTGAGCAGCGCCTTGGTGGACCATTCGTCGACCGCGATGTGGTGGATCACCAGCGCCACCACGGTGTCGTCCCCGGTGTCGAGCACCGCCAGGTGCACCGGGAGGTCGGCGGCGAGGTCGAAGCGGTGGTCGATCACCGCGGCGAGGGTGTCGCGCACGTCCTCCGGGGCGACGGTGCGGCGGTCGGCGACCACCCGCACCTCCTCGGGGGCGAGCACCAGCTGGTGCGGCTGCCCGTCGGGGGCCGGGAAGACGGTGCGCAGGGCCTCGTGCCGCAGCACGACGTCGCGGACGGCGATCTCGAGGGCCGCGACGTCCACGGGCCCGTGGATCCGCCAGGTGACGGGCACGTTGTAGACACCGCCGCGGGCACCGAACTGATCGAGGATCCACAACCGCTGCTGCGCGTAGGACAGCGGCACACGCTCCGGCCGCGGCCGCACCGGCACCAGGGCGGGGCGCGGGGCGACCTGTTCGGCGCCGGCGCACCGCTGCGCCAGCGACTCCACGGTCGGGGCGTCGAAGACGGCACGCACCGCGAGCTCGACGCCGAGTTCGGAGCGGATCGCGTTGACGAGCCGGATCGCCGCGAGCGAATGGCCGCCGAGCGCGAAGAAATCGTCGTCGATGCCGACCTCGTCGAGCCCCAGTGCGGCGGCGAACAATCCGGCGATCGTCGCCTCGAGTTCGGTGCGCGGCGCCCGGTCGGTGGCGGTGTCGAACTCCGGTGCCGGCAGGGCGTTCCGGTCGAGCTTGCCGTTGAAGTTCGTCGGGACCGTGTCGATCACCAGCACCCGCGCGGGCAGCAGGTAGTCGGGGATCCGTCCGACGAGTGCGCCGCGCACGTCCGCCGGATCGAGGTCGGACCCCGGTGCGGGGACTGCGTATCCGACGAGTACGTCGTCGCCGGCCGGTCCGGGCTTGACGGTGGCCACAGCGCGGGTGACACCCGTCACGGCCTCGAGGGCCGCTTCGAGTTCGCCGAGCTCGATGCGCAGACCGCGCAGCTTGATCTGGTCGTCGCCGCGGCCGAGATATTCGAGTTCGCCGCGGGTGTCCCAGCGGGCGAGGTCGCCCGTGCGGTACAGGCGTGCCCCCGGTCCGCCGAAGGGATCGGCGACGAACCGCTGCGCGGTGAGGGCCGGGCGCCGCAGGTACCCCTGCGCGACCTGCACCCCGCCGATGTACAGCTCGCCGGGGGTGCCGGCCGGGACCGGATGCAGGTTCCGGTCCAGCACGTACAGGCCCACGTTCGCGCCGGGCCGGCCGATGACCGAACCGCGTGCGGGCGAACCGATCCGGGATACGGGGTCGGCGTCGAGGGTGACCTCGACGGCCGCTTCCGTCGGACCGTAGAGGTTGTGGATCCGCACCTGCGGCAGCACCTTCGCCGCCCGGTCGACGGTGCGCGGCGACAGTGCCTCACCGCTGCACACGATGCGGCGCAGCGCGGTGGCCCCGGCGGTCGCAGGGACGGCGAGGGTCTCCTCGAGGATCGACGGCACGAAGTGGGCGACGGTGACGCCGCCGTCGCGCAGCAGCTGCCCGGCCTCGGCGGGGTCACGGTGGGCGTCCGGTCCGCCGACGACGACGGCGGCGCCTTCGGCGAAGGGCGCGAACAACTCCCACACCGACACGTCGAAGGTGGCGGGGGTGCGCAGCAGCACCCGGTCCTCCGGCACCAGCGGCAGCGCGCGCTGCACCCAGGCCAGGCGGTTCGCCACGGCGCGGTGCGACACGACGACGCCCTTGGGCAGACCGGTCGAGCCCGAGGTGTAGATGACGTACACCGGGTGGTCGAGCGTCAGGGGCGCGGTCCGGTCCGCATCCGACAGCGGCGCGGGGTCCCGGGCGTCGATGCGGGCGCGGACCTCGGGAGCATCGAGGTCGAGTCGCTCGTGGTCGCCCGGCAGTTCGACGTCGCTGCGGGTCACAACGACCCGCGGCTGCGCGTCGCCGAGCAGGTACTCGATGCGGGCGGCGGGCAGCGTGGTGTCGATCGGCTGGTAGGCCGCACCGGATTTCACGACGGCATGGATCGCGACGACCTGCTCCACCGACCGCGGCACGGCCACGGCGACGATCTCGCCCGGGCCGGCGCCGAGCGCCGCGAGTTCGCGGGCCAGACGGCTGGAGGCCGCGTCGAGGTCGGCGTAGGTGAGGGTGCGGTCGGCTGCCTCGAGCGCCGGACGGGCCGCGTGCTCGGCGGCTGCGGCGGCGAGCGTCCCGCTCAGCGTGGTGAGCGGGAACGCCACGGCTTCACCGGTGCCGACGGCGAGCTGGCGGGCCGCGTCGTCCTCGTCGAGGAGGGCGACGGCACCGATGCGCGCGTCGGGGGTGTCGGCGACCTTCTCCAGCAGGGTCAGCAGCGCCCCGAGGAGGGTCTCGACGGTGGCCGCGTCGAACAGGTCGGCGGCGTATTCGACGGAGACCGCGACCTCGCCGGTGTCCGGGGCGTCGACGAAGGTGAGGTTGAGGTCGAACTTGGCGCGGACGTTGCTCAGCGGCTCCCAGCGGGTGGGGACGCCGAGCAGGTCGGGCAGCTGCGCGGGGCGCTGCAGGTAGCTGACCATCACCTGGAACAGCGGGTTGCGTCCCTCCACCCGCGGCGGGGCGAGCCGCTCGACGAGCTGTTGGAAGGGCACCTCCTGGTGGGCCATCGCCGCGAGGTCGGTCTCGCGCACGCGGTCGAGGAGTTCGGCGAAGGTCGGATCGCCGGACAGGTCGGTGCGCAGCACGAGGGTGTTGACGAAGAAGCCGACGAGGTCGTCGAGGGCGGTGTCGGACCGGCCGGAGACCGGGGTGCCGACGACGACGTCCTCGCCCGCGCCGAGCCGCGACAGCAGCGCCGCGGTGGCCGCGTGCAGAGCCATGAACATGGTGCCGCCGCGGCTCTCGGCGACGGTGCGGAGCCGGCCGGCGATGTCGGCGGGCAGGGTCGCGGTGGTGTTCCCGGCGGTACCGGTGGGCTGCGCGGGACGCGGCCGGTCGGTGGGCAGCACGATCTCGTCGGGCAACCCGGCGAGGGTGTCGGTCCAGTATTCGACGCGGCTGTCGATCAGACCGGCCTCGATCAGCTCGCGCTGCCACAGGGCGTAGTCGGCGTACTGCACCGGCAGCGGCGCCCAGTCCGGTGCCGTCCCACCGGAGCGGGCGAGATAGGCGCGGGTGAGGTCGCCGAGCAGCGGTGCGTCCGACCACTCGTCGGTGGCGACGTGGTGCAGGACCACGGCGAGGACGTGCCGGTCCGGGGCGATGCGCACCAGCACCACGCGCAGCGGCGGATCGGTGCGCAGGTCGAACGACGCGGTCAGCCGCTCGGTGAGCAGCGCGCGGACGGTGTCCTCGTCCGCGGCCTCGGTGAGCTCGAAGCGCACGGCCTCGCTCGCCGGCAGGATCCGCTGGAACGGGCTTCCGTCCTCGGATTCGATGACGGTGCGCAGGCTTTCGTGCCGTTCCACGAGGTCGGTGACCGCGGCGGCGAGGGCGTCGGCGTCGACGGCGCCGTCGAGGCGGGCGACGTGCGCGTAGTGGTAGGCGAGGCTGTCGTCCTGCAGTTGCTGCAGCAGCCACAGCCGCTCCTGGGCCGCGGACAGCGGCACCCGGTCGGGGCGTTCCTGCACGGTCAGCGGCGGCAGCGCGGCACCGGCGGCGGGGATGCGCCGGGCGATCTCCTCGACGGTGCGTGCCTCGAACAGGTCCCGGATGTTCAGGTCCACACCGAGTTCCGAGCGGATCCGGCCGACGATGCGCATGGCGATCATCGAGTGCCCGCCGAGTTCGAAGAAGTCGTCGTCGGCGCCGACCTCGTCGAGGCCGAGCGCGTCGGCGAAGACCTCGCACAGGGCGCGTTCGGTCTCGGTGCGCGGGGCTCGGCCGCCGAGACCGGTGGGGGCCTGCGGTTCGGGCAGGGCGCGGGTGTCGAGCTTGCCGTTGACCGTCATCGGCACGGTGTCGATGAGCTGCACGGCGGCCGGGACCATGTAGTCCGGCAGCTGGGCCCGCAGGTGGGCGACGAGCCGCGCGGACAGCTCGTCGGTGTCGGTGCCGGGGACCGGGACCGCGTAGGCGGCGAGGCGCTTGGTGCCGGGGACGAGCGGGTCGTCGACGGCGATCACCGCGGCGGTGCCGACCTCGGGGTGCGATTCGAGCACGGCCTCGATCTCGTGGAGTTCGACGCGGTAGCCGCGGATCTTGACCTGGTCGTCGACGCGGCCGAGGTAGTCGAGGTTGCCGTCGGGCCGCAGGCGCATCAGGTCGCCGGTGCGGTACATGCGCCCACCCTCCGACCACGGGTCGGCGACGAAGCGGTCCGCGGTGAGGTCCGGGCGGTTCAGGTAGCCGCGGGCCAGGCCCACACCCGCGATGTACAGCTCGCCGACCACACCGTCGACGACCGGCCGCAGCCACGGGTCGAGGATGTAGGCGCGGGTCGCGCGGATGGGCACACCGACCGTGGGGGTGGCGCTGTCGCCGGTGCCGCCGCCGAGGGTGTTGATCGTGTACTCGGTGGGGCCGTAGAGGTTGTAGCCGAGGGTGCCGTCGGTCTCGCGCAGCCGGGTCCACACCGAATCCGACACGGCCTCACCGCCGAGCAGGACCAGCGGCGGACGGTGCTGCCCCTCCCCCTTGTCGAGCAGACCGTCGGCGATCAGCTGGGTGGCGTAGGTGGGGGTGACGTTGACGACGTCGATGGCGTGGGTGTCGCAGTAGGCGACGAGCGCGGTCGCGTCGCGGCGCAGGTCCTCGTCGCAGACGTGCACCTCGTGGCCCTCGACGAGCCAGAGCAGCTCCTCCCAGGACATGTCGAACGCGAAGGAGACGGTGTGCGCGACGCGCATCCGCCGTCCGTCCACCGAGGAGACCACCGGGTCGAAGATCTCGTCCTGGTGGTTGCGCTGCATGTTGGTCAGGCCGCGATAGGGCGTGACGACGCCCTTGGGCCGGCCGGTGGAACCGGAGGTGTAGATGACGTAGGCGGGATGCTCGAGGCGACCCGGGCGGCCGGGTGCGAAGGCCCCGAGTTCGGCGTCGGTGAGCGGCTGCATGTCGGCCGCGCCGAAGACCGTCTCGTCGAGGCGGATGCTGTGGTCGGCGGGCAGGCCGAGCCGCTCCTGCACCGCCCCGGTGGTGAGGAACAGTGCGGGCTGCGCGTCGTCGATCACGGTGCGCAGGCGCTCGTCGGGCTGGTCGAGCTCGAGCGGCAGGTAGGCGGCACCGGTGCGCAGGATCGCGAACAGGGCGACGACCGTGTCGATGCTGCGGGGCAGGCCGAGGCACACGATCGTCTCGGGGCCGGCGCCCCGGCGGATCAGCGTGCGGGCCAGCGCTTCGACGCGCCCGGCGAGCTCGCGGTAGGTGCAGCTCTCCCCACCGGCGACGAGGGCGGTGCGTTCGCCGTCGGTCGCGGCGCGGGCGATGAGCATCTCCGCGATCGTGACGTCCTCGACCGCGGGGATCCCGGCGCGCAGCCGGGCCTCGGTGACGGTCCGCTCGGCGGCGGTCAGGGCGGGCACGGCCGCGACCGGCAGGTCGCCGTCGCCGGCGACGAATCCGAGCAGCGCCACGAACCGGTCGTGCAGCGCCTGCGCGCGGGCGGCGTCGACGACGTCCGGCCGGTAGTCGATCTTGACGTGCATGGTCCGCCCGGGTGACACGACGATCGCGAGCGGGTAGTGCGTGTGGTCGAGGCTGTCCTCGGCGACGATGTCGTACCGCTCGGACTGCCGCGCCATCTGCTCGGCGTCCTTGAAGTTCTGCAGCACGAACAGGGTGTCGAACAGTTCGGAGTGGCCGACGGCACGGAGGATGTCGCCGAGCCCGAGGTACTCGAACTCCATCCGGTCGACGTACTCGTCCTGCATGCGGCGCAGCAGAGCGGTGAGGGTCTCGGCGCCCGACATGCGCACCCGCACCGGGACGGTGTTGAGGAACATGCCGATCACGCGGTCGAGGCCGACGATCTCGGTGGGGCGGCCGGCAACGGTGGAGCCGAACACGACGTCGGTGCTGCCGGATTCGGCCGCGAGCAGCAGGCCGACGACGGCGTTCATCAACGCGTTCAGGGTCACGCCCGTGCTGCGGGCACGCTCGCGCAGCGCCGTGGTGAGCTCCTCGTCGATGTACGACTCGATGCGCAGCGGCACGATGGCGGCGCGGTCGCGGGTGGACCCGGCCAGCAGGGTGGGCTTGTCGAAGCCGGAGAACTCGTCGCGCCAGGCCTGTTCGGCGGCGGCACGGTCGCGGGTCGCGAGCCAGGCGAGGTAGTCGGTGAAACCGGCTTCGGGAGCGGCGATCTCGTCACCGGCGTAGCGGGCGAGCAGTTCGTCGACGAACAGCGCGCCGGACCAGCCGTCCCAGAGGATGAACTCGCGGTTGACCACGAGGCGGTCTATGCCGTCGAGGTGCAGCAGGAGCATGCGCCACAGCGGCGGGGTGGCGAGGTCGAACGGCTGCAGCCGGTCCTCCTCGATCAGCTTCTCGGCGCGGGCCTGCTGTTCGGCCGGGTCGAGGCCGGTCAGGTCGACCTCGGTGAAGGGCACCTCGAGATCCGGGGAGCCGATGAACTGCACCGGATCGGACAGGCCGTCGTCGGTGAAACCGGCTCGCACGGTGGGGTTCTCGGCGAGCAGGCGGGCGGCGGCGCGACGCAGGCGGGGCACGTCGAGGCGGTGCCCGAAGTCCAGCGAGAACTGGGCGGTGTAGATGTCCTTCGACGTGTCGAAGACCGACTGGAAGTACAGGCCGCGCTGCAGCGGGGACAGCGGCCAGATGTCCTCGATCCGCACCGGGGCGATGCGAGCGACGCGGTCGATCTCGGCCTGGCTCAGGGTGAGATACCCGAGATCGGACGGGGTGAGCGTCGTCTTCCCCGAGGCCGCGTCGGCGCGGTCGAGCAGGTCGTCGAGTACCGCGCGCCACGCGTCGGCGAATCGTGTCACGAGGTCCGCGTCGAGCGCGTCGTCGGCGGTGAAACGGACTGCCGCACCATCGGTTCCGTTGTCGACGTGGATGTCGAGCAGGTAGGAGCCGATCCGGTCGCCGGAGGAGCGCACGAGCACCTGCGGCTGCGTGAGCGGCGCGAGGGCCGGTCCGGCCTGGACGTTGGCGTAGCGCAGCATCGGCCAGCCGATACCGCGGTCGGGAGCGGCGCGCAGGCGTTCCTTCGCGGCGCGCAGGGCGTTAAGCGGGTCGGCGGTGAGTGTCAGGCGCACCGGGGTCGTCCAGTCGAGGGCGCCGACCGTGCGGCCGAGGTCGGTGCCGGGGACCAGCGGGACGCGGCCGTCGCGGGCGATGTCGACGAGCAGTTCGCCTTCGGCCCCCTCGCGGAGACGGGCGACCGCGGCGGCGGTCACCGCGGCCCACACGTCGGTGGCGTCACCCGAGACGAGCCCGGCGACCGCGGTTGTCGCCGTATCGTATTCGTCGCCGGTCAGGGTGAGGGTCACGGGCGTCCGCATCCGGCCGGAGGCCACCGCTGCCGCGAACTCGGCGCCGGGCGCGACGGTGGTCATCCAGTCGGGCAGCTCGGCGAGACGCTGCGGTGACGCGGCCTGTTCGGTGAAGACGCGGGCGTGCGTGGCCGGCGATGTGGGCACGGGCGGCAGCGTGATCTCCGTGCCGCGACGTGCGGCACGCAGGGCACGGTGCAGGTCGGCGGTGACGATCGACCAGGAGGTCTCGTCGACGAGGGCGGCCGGGGCGAGGAGGACGAGTTCGCCCGCCCCCTCCTCGGCTTCGGTCAGCCACACGGCGGTCAGGATGCGGCCCGCGGCAGGATCGGGGCGGCCGGCGAGTTCCGTGGTGGCGGTGCCGGTGGGCAGCGCCGCGGTGGTGACGAGGCTCGTGGCGTCGAGTCCGGCGGCGTCGTTCACCGACAGCAGCCACAGCACCGGAGCCGGGGCGGTGAGGGTGGTGCGCAGCGCGGGGTGGTGCCGGACCACGGCGGCGACCGCGGCGCGCAGGGCGTCCTCGGTGAGACCCTCGGGTGCGGGCAGGCGGTGTTCGCGCAGGTCGGCGGCGACGTCCACGCCGACGTCCCGGCGTCGCGCGGTGGCGGGCATCAGCGCGATCGGGCCGGGGAGGGTCTCCTCGTGCTGCGGGTCCGTGACGTCCCCGAGGACCGGGGCCGGGGCGACGTCGAAGGTGCCGAGCGGCGCCTCGGGGTCGGTGAGGATGTCGGCGAGGAAGGCGTCCAGGGCGGCGGCGCACTGCCGGGCGAGCGGGGCGTCGTCGGCGTGTCCGCGAAGGCCGATCTCCACGGGGTGGCCGGCCTTCTCCAGCACGACGATGAACTCGAGTTCGCCGACCGGGCCGGAGGACAGCATGTGGGCGCGGGACTCCCGGCCCACGGTGTACCGGGAGGCGGACGCGGGCATGATGTTCACGCCCACGGTCGGGGGCCGCCAGTCCGGGTCGATCTCGGCGAGTTCGCGGCCGAGGTCCTCGCCGCGGTACCGGCCGTGCTTGAGCAGACCGAGCAGTTTGCCGTCGATGGTCGCGGCGATGTCGGACAGGCGCGCGTCGTCGGGGACGTCGAAGCGCAGCGGAAGGACGCTCGCGACCATCGCGGGCATGGTGCGCAGTTCGCGGGCCCCGCGCGCGGTGGTGGGCAGGCTGAGCACGACGTCGCGGCGGCGGGTGGCACGCGCGATGTAGGTGCCGAGCAGCGCGATGAGCACGGTGGCGGGGCGGGTGCCGTGCGCCTTGGCGTACCGCTCGAGGCGTTCGCGGCCGACGCCGTCGAGGTTCGACCAGGCGATGAGTTCGCCGGGGCTCGAGACCCGCCCGGATCCGAGCAGCCGGGTCACCTCCGGCAGGTCCTCCATCTCGGCGAGCCAGTACTTCCGGTCGAGTTCGCGCTGCTCGCTCGCGACGTACTCCTCGTCGACGCGGACGTAGCGTTCGACGGTCCAGTCGGCCGCGCGGTCGGGACCCTTGCCCTCGACGTACGCCTTGGTCATGGCGGCGGTCGCCATGGCGATGCCGTATCCGTCGTTGATGATGTGGTGGTACTGCTGGTACAGCCGCACGCGGTCGTCGGCGATCCGGTGGACGGCGAAGCGGAACAGCAGGTCGCGCGCGAGGTCCTGCGGTTCGCTCATCGTCTCGCGCATCCAGCGGTCGGAGGCTGCCACCGGGTCGTCCTCGTCGCGGAAGTCGAGGACGGGCAGCTCCCACTCGCGGGTCGCGCGGGGGATCTGGACGACGTTGCCGTCCGCGTCGACGTCGAAGTTGACGTGGAGGGTCTCGGCGGCGTCGAGGACCGATCGGACCGCTTCGATCATCCGGTCGATGTCGATGTCGTCACCGACGCTCTCGGTGTACATGCCGGTGTTGTAGAGGTGCCCGGTGACGTCGAGCTGATGACCGAAGAAGATGGTCCGCTGAGCTCGGGTCACGGGAAACACCGACATGTAAGCACTCACTCCCACGGGTCGCCGCGGGAACCCGCGGGTATGCAACAGGACGACTATCTAATGGTTAGGCTAACCATACTAGGCGCGCGGTGGGGATCTCACCCCGCTCGGACAGGGCTGTTCACCGCCTCCGACCACGCTTCCGCGAGCGCACCGACCTCGTCCTCGGACAACCGCCCGTCCGACCGCAGCGCGGCGACGAGGACACGCCCGTCCGCCCGCTCCTCGATCCGCACCGACAGCTCGACCGCGTGCGCGGCCGGCACCCGTCGGTCCACGGGCAGCGGCTCGGACCGGACCAGGACGTCGGGCCGGGCCAGCGCCGTGAAGGCGGGTGCCGCCTGAGCATTGAGATGCCGCAGCAGGGCATATCCGCTGCCGTCTCCCGGCACCGCGTCCAGCGCAGCCGTCACCGCCGCGGCCGCCGCATCCGGATCGTCGGCGACCTGCACCCGGACGGGCACCCCGACGGCGAACGGTCCGACGGTGCGGGTGCAGTCGGGTTCGTCCTCGGTGACACGGCGGGCGTCGCGTTCGAGTTCGACGAGCAGTTCGCCGGCGGCACCGGTGCGGGCGCGGGCGACGGCGAGGGCGGCGACCGCGACGAGGGCGGGGTCCTCCTCCCCCGTCACCGCGGTCTCGACCTCGATCGGCCCCGACGGCTCGGCCACCGGAAGCACCGCGGTGCTCAGCGCCGCACCCGGCACGAGGACCTGCGCCCAGTGGGCGAGTTCGGCGAGCAGCGCCGGGTCCTGTGCCCGCTCGTTGAGCCGGGTCGCGGCGCCGCGGGCGGTCGCGGCGGGCGCCGCGACGGTGGCTCCGGTCAGCGCGGCGTGCAGGTCCGCGGCGAGGACCGCCACGGACCGTGTGTCCGCGACGCACGGGTGCACCGCCACCACGAGCCGGGCGGCGTCACCGGAGGTGAGCAGGGTCGCCGCGAGCACCACACCGGACTCGGGGTCGAGCGCGGCCGCGATCTCGCCGCGGACCTGTTCCTCGGCGGCGGACAGGTCCGTGGTCTCGACGGTCCGCACCGGCACGGATGCCTCGTCGCCTGCGGTGGTGTCGAGCGACCACAGCACCGATGCGACACGGGTGAGCCGCATGCGCAGTGCGTCGTGCGCGGCGACCACCGTGCGCACGGCCTCGACGACCTGCGTCTCCCCCACGGCGGCCGGTGCGTCGATCGCGAACACGAGGGCCGCCCCGGCCGGTTCGGTGCCGGTCTCGCGCAGCGCGTGCACGGCGGGCGGCACCGGCACCGGGCCGGGATCACGGTCGTCCACGGGCCCGGTCGGTTGCTCGGTGTCCCCGGTGGTCTCGTCGACCTGCACCTGGGCGGCGAGGGCTGCGGGGGTGCGCCAGCGGAAGATCTCCCGCGGGCCGAGTTCGATGCCCCGGCGTCGTGCCGCGGCGACGACCCGCATCGAGACGATGCTGTCACCGCCGAGCGCGAAGAAGTCGTCGTCGGGGCCGACGACGTCGAGACGCAGGGCCTCGGCGAACAGTGTGCACAGGGCGGTCTCGACCGGGCCCTCGGGCACGCGGCGCGACGAGACGGTCGGCTGGGGGTCGGGCAGCGCGCGGCGGTCGAGCTTGCCGTTCGGGCTCGAGGGCAGCGCCTCGAGGACGGTGACGGTGACCGGGACCATGTGGTCGGGCAGGGTGGTCGCGGCGTGCGCGATCAGCTCCGCGGTGTCGATCCCGTGTCCGGCGACGGGCACCACGTAGGCGGCGAGCATGCCGCCCCGCACGATCACGGCGCTCTGCGCCACGTCCGGATGGGCGACCAGCGTCGCCTCGATCTCCCCGAGTTCGATGCGCAGGCCGCGGAGCTTGACCTGGCCGTCGGCGCGGCCGATGTAGTCGAGTTCGAGTCCCCGGCCGCGGTCGCGCAGGCGCACCAGGTCGCCCGTGCGGTACAGCCGCTCCCCCGGTGCCCCGTAGGGATCGGCGACGAAGCGGCTCGCGGTCAGGTCCGGGCGGCGGTGGTAGCCGCGGGCGAGCTGGATACCGCCGAGGTAGAGCTCACCGGTCGCGCCCGGCGGCACCGGCCGCAGCCGCTCGTCGAGGACGAGGGTGCGCGTGTTGTCGACGGGACGTCCGATCGGCACCCACGGGATGTCCTGTGCGGGAACGGGTGCCGCGGTGACGTCCACCGCCGCCTCGGTGGGGCCGTAGAGGTTGTGCAGTTCGGCGTCGACATATGTGTGGAAGCGGTCGCGGTGGTCGGCGGTGAGCGCCTCACCGCTGCACACCACCCGGGTCAGGCGCAGCTTCTCGTCCTGCTCGGCGAGGACGTCGAGCAGCGCGGCGAGCATCGACGGCACGAAGTGCGCCGTGGTGACCGACCGGCGGGCGATCACGTCGCGCAGGTAGTGCGGGTCGCGGTGACCGTCGGGAGTCGCGACGACGAGGGTCGCTCCGGTGATCAACGGCCAGAAGAACTCCCACACCGACACGTCGAAACCGGAGAGGGTCTTCTGCAGGACCCGGTCGTCCGCGGTCAGGCCGTATTCGTCCTGCATCCACCGCAGCCGGTTCGCGATCGCGCGGTGCCCGACCACGACACCCTTGGGGGTGCCGGTGGAACCGGAGGTGTAGAGCACGTAGGCCGCACGGTCGGCGGGCATCGGCGTCGGAACCGTCACCGGCTCGGCATGCTCCCCTGTGGCCGAACCGAATTCGCCTACCTCGAGCACCACCGCACCGGGAGCCTCCGGGACGGTGGAGCCGGGGACGGTCACCGTGGCGACCGGCCGCGCGTCGTTCATCATGTACGCGAGCCGCTCCGCCGGGTAGTTCTCGTCGAGCGGCAGGTAGGCGGCGCCGACGCGGTGGATCGCCAGCAGCGCGACCACCAGTGCGACGCTCCGCGGGATCGCCACCGCGACGACGGCGTCGACTCCCACCCCGGGCACGGCGCGCAGCCGCCCGGCGAGGGCCGCGACGGCACGGTCGAGTTCCGCGTAGGTCCACTGAGTTCCGGTCGCGTCGTCGACGAGGGCGAGCGCGTCGGGTGTCGCGGCGACCTGCCGGGAGAACAGCTCCGGGATCGTGACGGGATCCTCCGCCACGACCGGGCCGGTCTCGGCGGCCGCGAGTGCGGCGCGGTCGTCGGCGGTGAGCACGTCGAGCTGCGACAGTCGCGCGTCGGGCCGCCGGGCGACCGACTCGAGCAGGGCGGTCAGGCGCCGGGCGAAGCCGTCGACGGTGGCGTGGTCGAACAGGTCGGTGGCGTACTCGATCCGGCCGCGGATGGCGCCGCCGTCGGTCTCGGCGAGGTCGAACGTCAGGTCGAACTTGGAGGTGCCGGTCTCGACGAAGACGGGTTCGGCGGTCAGGCCCGGCATGCGGATCCCGTCGAGCCGGTCGCGGTACTGCACCATGATCTGGAACAGCGGCTGGCGGGCCAGCGAGCGTGCGGGGGCGAGCCGTTCGACCAGCACCTCGAACGGCAGGTCCTGGTGGGCGTAGGCGTCGAGGTCGGTCTCGCGCACCCGGGTGAGGAGTTCACGCACCGTGGGGTCGCCGGACAGGTCGGTGCGCAGCACCAGGGTGTTGACGAAGAACCCGACGATCCGGTCGAGTGCCGCGTCGGGGCGACCCGCGACCGGCGTGCCGAGCACGATATCGGTGCCGGCGCCGTGCGCGTGCAGCAGCGCCGCGACGGCCGCGTGGGTGAGCATGAACATCGTCGCGCCGGACTCGGCCGCGACGGAGGCGAGGGTCTCGCGGGTGCCGGCATCCACCGTGAACGGCACGGCGCCACCTCGGTAGCTGCTCACGGCGCCGCGCGGGCGGTCGCGGGGCACGTCGAGTTCCTCGGGGGCACCGGCGAGGACGCGTGCCCAGTACTCGGTCTGCTCCTCCCGCAGCCCCTGCTCGAGGCGTTCGCCCTGCCAGAGGGTGAAGTCGCGGTACTGCACCGGCAGCGGGGCCGGGGCGGGCGAGCCGGTGGTCAGGTGCGCGTACCAGGCGGACAGGTCGGCGACCAGCGGGGTAGCGGACCATTCGTCGGCGGCGATGTGGTGCACGAGCACCACCAGGTGCGCGTCGTCGGGTGCGGTGCGCACCAGGGTCGCACGGATCGGCAGGTCGTGCGCGAGGTCGAAGGGATACCGCGACGCCTCGACGAGCAGGTCGTCGAGTTCGTCCGGTGTCGCGTCGACGATCCGCAGCTCGGGAGTGCACTCGTCGGCGGGCAGGACGCGCTGGTAGCCGATCGCCTCGGCGTCGTCCTCGCCGGCCTCGGTGAACACCGTGCGCAGCGTCTCGTGCCCGGCGATCAGGCGGCGCAGGGCCTCTCGCATCGCGTCGAGGTCGAGGTCGCCGCGCAACCGCATCGTGTACGGGATGTTGTAGGTCGCCGACGCGCCCTCGAGGCGGAACAGGAACCACAGGCGACGCTGGGCCGCGGACATCGGCGCGAGATCCCCGTGTTCGCGCGGCGCCAGTTCGGGCCCGGTGGCCTCGGCGGGGACCGATGCCGCGATCCGGGCGGGCGTGCGCAGGTCGAAGATGTCGCGGATCGACGGGTTGCGTCCGGCGCGGGCACGCAGTGCAGACGAGAAGCGGGTCGCGAGAAGCGAATTGCCGCCGAGCGCGAAGAAGTCGTCGTCCGGTCCGACGTCGGGGACGCCGAGCAGTTCCGCGAGGACCTCGCAGACCGCACGTTCGTCCTCGGTGGCGGGCTCACGGCTGCTGCGCATGTCGGCCGGGTCGGGCAGCGCCGCGCGGTCGACCTTGCCGTTGGGCAGGGTGGGCATCTCGTCGAGCACGACGAAGGCCGCCGGGATCATGTAGTCCGGCACCACCGCGCGCAGGTGGTCCTGCAGGGCCGCGGTGTCGGGTCCCGGCGTCTCGGATGCGACGACGTAGCCGACGAGCAGGTCGGTGCCCGAGGCGGACGGCCGCACGGTGACGAGCGCGGCGGTCACGGCCGGATGGTTCAGCAGCGCGGCCTCGATCTCCCCCGGCTCGATGCGGAAGCCGCGCAGGGAGATCTGGTGGTCGGCGCGGGAGACGAACTCGAGATCGCCGGTCGCGGTGCGGCGCACCAGGTCTCCGGTGCGGAACAGACGCTCGCCGGTGCCGGCGGGGTCGGCGACGAACCGCGTCACAGTCAGGTCGGGGCGGCCGAGATAGCCGCGGGCCGACTGGATCCCGCCGACGTAGAGTTCACCGGTCACCCCGTCCGGAACCGGGCGCAGCCAGCGGTCGAGGATGCGGGCGGTGACCCCGTCGACGGGTGTGCCGATGCGGACACGATCGGCCCCGACGGCGGGTGCCGTCCAGGTCGTGACGTCGCCGGCGACCTCGGACGAACCGTACGAGTTGATCACCCGAGCACCGGGCAGCGCCGCGATCACGTTGGCGCCGAGAGTTTCACCGCTGAGGAACCAGGTGTCGACCTGTTCCGTCGCGTCGGGCCGGGAGGTGGCGAGAGCCTCGGCGAGGCTCGGCACCGCGGTGAGCATGCGCACCCGGTGCGCGACGACGAGGTCGGCGAGGGCCTCGACGTCGCGGGAGGCGGTGTCGTCGGCGAGGACCAGCGTGGCACCGGAGAGCAGACCGGCGAACAGTTCGGTGGAGCCGTCGATGAAGCTCAGCGAGCTCTTGGCCAGGCGCACGTCGTCGACGGACGGCCGGACCCGCGTGGACTGCCAGGCGAGCCGGTTGGCCAGGGCCGCAGCGGTTCCCAGCACACCCTTGGGGGTGCCGGTCGAACCGGAGGTGTAGACGACGTAGGCGCCGTCGGCCGGATGCAGCGCGCGGGTGCGGTCGGCGTCGGTGAGCGGCGCTCCGGCACGGCCGTCCGCGGCGGCGGCGAGATCGGCGAGGGCCAGCTGCGGTGCGGTGCCCGGCACGGCGTCCACGCCGGCGACCAGCACGAGATCGGGTGCGGCGTCGGTGAGCATGAATTCGATGCGCGCGGCCGGATACGACAGGTCGACGGGCAGATAGGCGGCACCGGCCGCGACGACCGCGGCCAGGGCGACGACGGTGGCCTCGGAACGCGGGGCCGCGACGGCGACGACACTGCCCGGCCCGATCCCTCGCTCGGCGAGGACGCGGGCGCAGCGGTGCACGCGGGCACCGAAGTCCCGGTAGGTCAGAGTGGTCGTGCCCGCGACGAGCGCGGTGCGGTCGGCGTGCTGCTCGACCGCGTCGGCGAGCAGATCGGGCAGCAGGCGCGTGGTGGCCGGGGTCGCCGCGGCGGTGTCGGCGACGCGTTCGGCGTCGGTGCGCACGTCGAGCGCCGACAGGTGCCGGGGTTCGGCGTCGGCGAAGGCGGCGAGCACCGTGAGCAGCCGGCTGCCGAGCCGTTCGACGCTCACCCGGTCATAGAGGTCCTGCGCGTACTCGAGCCGGATGTCCAGGCGCTCACCCGAGTCGACGACGTCGACGGTCAGGTCGAACTTGGCGGTGCCGGTGGACAGATAGGACGCCGTCGCGACCGCGTCGCCGAGCGCCGGGACCGGCGGGGTGGTGCGGTACTGCACCATCGTCTGGAACAGCGGGTGCCGCGCGAGCGAGGGGGTGACGCCCACGGCATCGACGACCTCGTCGAAGGGCACCTCCTGGTGGGCCAGTGCCGCGAGGTCGGCGCGGCGCACCCGCGCCAGGACCTCCTCGGTGGTGGGATCGCCCGACAGGTCGACGCGCAGGGCGACGGTGTCGACGAAGAAGCCGACGATGTCCTCGAGGCCGCTGTCGGCGCGGCCCGCGACGGGGGCGCCGAGCACGACGTCCTCGCCCGCGCCGAGCGCGGAGAACAGGGTGGCGACCGCGGCGTGGGACAGCATGAACATGCTCACCCCGGTGCGGGCGCACGCGGCGCGCAGCGCCCCGGTCAGCCGGTCGTCGACGCGGACCTGCACCTCGTCGCCGCGGTGGCTGGGCACGGCGGGACGCGGCCGGTCGTAGGGCAGGGCGAGTTCCTCGGGTGCCCCGGCGAGGGTGGAGCGCCAGAACGCGAGGTCGCGGTCGCGGAGCGCGCGGGCGGCCGGGTCGTCGGCGAGGGCCCGCTCCCAGACGGCGAAGTCGGCGTACTGGGCGCGCGGCGCCGCAGCGTCGGAGGCGCGGCCGGTCGGCGCCGCAGCGTCGGAGGCGCGGCCGGTCGGCGCCGCAGCGTCGGAGGCGCGGCCGGCCGGCGCCGCACCGGGGGTGCGGCCTGCAACCGTTTCCGCGTAGGCGGCGGCGAGGTCGGCGAACATCGTCTCGGCCGACCACTCGTCACCGGCGATGTGGTGCACGACCAGCAGCAGCACGGCATCGTCCGGTCCGCGGCGCACCAGATGGGCGCGCAGCGGCCGGTCGCGGCCGAGGTCGAAGGGGACGCGGGCGGCGGCGTCGAGCAGCGGGCGGGCGTCGCCGCCGGGGGCGTCGGCGACCTGCAGGATCGACGCGGGGGCGTCCAGGATGCGCTGCACCGGTTCGCCGTCGAACACGTCGACGACGGTGCGCAGCACCTCGTGCCGGGTGACGAGGTGGACCAGGGCGCGGTCCAGGGCGTCGGCGTCGAGGGCGCCGCGCAGGTCGAGCGCGAACGGGATGTTGTAGGTGGGCGAGGGCCCCTGGGTGCGGTCGAGGAACCACAGGCGCCGCTGTGCGGAGGACAGCGGGAGCCGGTCCGGTCGCGGTCCCGGCGTGAAGCGGGGGCGGGCCGGGCTCGCGCCGTCGACGACCACCGCCAGCTGCGCGACGGTCGGTGCGTCGAAGACGTCGCGCAGCGAGACCTCCACGTCGAGCGCGGAGCGGATCCGCGCGACCAGGCGGGTCGCGGACAGGGAGGTGCCGCCGAGGGTGAAGAAGTCGGCGTCGACACCGATCTCGGGCAGGCCCAGCAGTTCGGCGAACATCGCGGCGAGGGCGTGTTCGGTGGCGGTCTCGGGATCGCGGCCGGTGTCGGGGGTGTCCAGCACCGGGACGGGCAGCGCTTTGCGGTCGACCTTGAGGTTGGCGGTGAGCGGGAACTCGTCGAGGACGACGGTCACCGACGGCACCATGTACTCGGGTAGCCGGTCGCGGAGGAAGCCGTGCAGTGCCGCGGTGTCGACGTCGGTGCCGGTGACGTAGCCGACGAGCCGGTCGGTGCCGGTCGCGTCGGGGCGGGCGACGACGACGGCCTGCGTGACGCCCGGGAACTGTACTGCGGCGGTTTCGATCTCGCCGAGTTCGATGCGGTGGCCGCGCACCTTGACCTGGTGGTCGCCGCGGCCGAGATACTGCAGGCGGCCGTCCGGGGTCCAGCGCACGAGGTCTCCGGTGCGGTACATCCGGCCCGCACCGAAGGGGTCGGCGACGAAGCGGGTCGCAGTGAGATCGGCGCGGCCACGGTAGCCGCGGGCGAGCTGCTGTCCGACGACGTAGAGTTCCCCGGCCACACCGGCGGGGACGGGCTGCAGCTGACGGTCGAGGACCCGCACCCCGGTGCCGGGATAGGGCCGGCCGATCGAGCCGGTCCACGGCTCGCCCGCCACGACGGGCGTCGAGGTGCACCACACGGTGGTCTCGGTGGGTCCGTACATATTGACGACCGAACGGGTTCGCGCCGAGAGGGTTTCGGCGAGGGCGGCGGACAGGGCCTCGCCGCCGACGAGCACGTCCACCTGGTCGAGGCGCAGACCGCCGTGTTCGACGATCGCGCTCCACAGCGACGGCGTGGCCTGCACGCAGGTCACCGCTTCCGTCTCGGCGAGGGTGCCGAGCGCGGCCGGGTCGCGGGCCGCGTCGTCGCCGGCGAGCACCACGGCACCGCCCCGGCACAGCGGCACGATCAGTTCGAGCACCGCGATGTCGAAGGACAGCGTGGTGACGGCGAGAAGTCGCGTGTCCGGGCCGATTCCGGCAAGTCCGGTGGCGGCATCGACGAAGCGGGCGAGTGCGCCGCGCGGCAGGACGACGCCCTTGGGGCGGCCCGTCGAACCGGAGGTGTAGATGACGTAGGCGGACTGCTCGGGCACGACCCCGGTCGGGGCCGCCGCCGTATCGGGCTCGATACCGGCGCGCCAGTGCAGGTCACCGTCGCGGAACACCGCGGTGGCCGCGGGTGCCGTGTCGCCGAGCCGCTCGGCGAAGTCGTCGGTGGTGAGCAGGATCGCCGGGCGCGCGTCGTCGAGCATGTACTCGATGCGGGACGCCGGGAAGGCGGGATCGACCGGCAGGTAGGCGGCACCGGTGCGCAGCACGGCGAGCAGCGCGACGACCATGTCCGCGGTGCGCGGCAGCGCGAGCGCGACGATCACCTCGCGTCCGGCCCCGGCCCGCCGCAGCCGGTCGGCGACGGCGTCGACGCGCGCGGACAGCTCGGCGTAGGTGAGGCGTTCGTCGCCCGCCACGAGTGCCGGTGTGGATCCCGCGGCCGCGACCTGCCGGTCGAACAGTTCCAGGGCGTCGGGCACCGGTGCGGTGTCGGCGGTTCCGTGCCAACGGGATTCGAGTTCGGCGCGGAAGGCGGGGTCGAGCAGGTCGACGCCGGCGAGCAGGGCGTCCTCTCCCCCGTCCTGCGCGGCGACGGTGAGCAGGCGTGCGATCGCGGACGCGTGCCGGGCGACCTCGTCGGCGGTGTAGCGGTCGGCGTCGGCGTCGAGGGTCAGTTCGAGGGCGCGGGTGCGGTCGACGCGGCGGGCGACGACGGCGAGGTCGTGGACGGGGCCGCGGGAGAGGGAGTGCACGGTCGCGGTCGCGTCGCCGAAGCGGACGGTGTCGCCGAACGGCTTGATGTTGACGGTCGGGCCGACGAGCCCCGGGCTGGTGGCGGGCAGGCGCAGGTCGCGGTGGATGTCCTCGCCGCGGTAGCGGCTGTGGCGCTGCTGCGCGGCCACGGTGGCGCGCACGGTCGCGGCGAGGGTGCCCAGCGTCGCATCCGGGGTGACGTGCAGGCGCAGGGGGACGACGTTGACGGCGGTGGTGAGGATCTTCGCGGCGGCGCTGCCCATGCGGTTCATGGCCGGGAAGCCGAGCACGACGTCGTGCACCCCGGTCACGCGGGCGAGATAGGCGGCCGCGGCGGCGGTGACTAGATCGGGCCAGCCGGCACCGGCGCGACGTGCCAGCACGTCGAGGGCGTCGGCGACGTCGCCGGGGACCTGCACGGACTCGGTGACCACGGTGCGGGCGAGCGCGGAGGCCGGCGGCACCGCGCTCTCGGCGAGGCCGAGGGCCTCGGGGGCGCCCCGCAGGGCCTCGGTCCAGAACTCGCGGTCGGCGGTGACGCGGTCGCCGCTGCGGTAGGCCTCGTCCTCGGCGACGAGTTCGGCGACGGAACCGAAGGTGGCGGGTGGGACGCTCTCTCCGCGCACGAGGCCCGTGTACACCGCGACGATCCGCCGTTCGAGCAGGCCGTAACCGTAGACGTCGAGGAGGCTGTGGTGGGCACGCAGGAACAGCAGCAGGTGCTGCGGGCCGAGGACGTACACGCGGGCTCCGACACCGGGTTCGGTGGACGGGTCCACGGGCACGCGCAGCTGGGCGCGCATCGCGTCGACGGCGGTCTGCCGCGGATCGTGTTCGGCGGTGAGGACGACGACGTCGACCTCGGGTGCGGGGTGGGCGCCGGGGATCTGGACGGGGGTGCCGTCGATGTCGTCGATGCGGGTGCGCAGTTCGGCGGACTCAGCGAAGACGGTGTGGACGGCGCGGGCGAGGACGGCGGGGTCGACGTCGCCCTCGATCTCGAGGAACTGCCCGGTGACGAAGGTGGGATTGGCGGGGTCGATCCGCTGCGCGAACCACATTCCCGTCTGGGCAGTGGTCAACGGCAGATTCTCGATCGATTCCACGGACTCTCCTCGGCATCACTGACCTGCCCGGACGGCGCCGCCCCCTCCGTCCGGATATAGTTAGGGCTGCCTAACCATATCAGCTGGGACGCGCCCGCCGTATTGTCGGGTGGCCCCGTCCGGAAGGAGCTCACCATGCCGGTGACGACGCCCCCGACCCGCGTCTCCCTGCCCATCGTCCTGCGACGACTGACCGTGCTGCGTGCGGTGGACGTGACGCCCCGGATGCGGCGCGTCACGCTGGGCGGCGACCAGCTCGGCGCGTTCCGCAGCGGCGACTACGACGCCCCGCCGTTCACGACCGAGGGCGCCGACGACTACGTCAAGATCTTCCTTCCCGAGCCCGGCGAGGAGCTGCCCGTCCTGCCCGAGCAGCACGACGGACACCTGCACTGGCCCCGTAAGCCCGCACCCGTCGCCCGCGCCTACACCGTGCGCCGCTTCGACCCGGTGGCCGGCGAGCTCGACCTGGACTTCGTGGTGCACGGTCACGGCCCCGCCGGCAACTGGGCCCGGGGCGCCGCTCCGGGCGACGTGCTGCATCTCGCGGGCCCGAAGATCTCCACCATCCCGCCGCAGGGCGCCGACTGGTGGGTCCTCGCCGGTGACGAGACCGCCCTGCCCGCCCTCGGCCGCTACGTCGAGACCTTCTCCGGCACCGTGCCGATGCACGTCTTCGCCCTCGTCGACGGACCGGCCGAGGAACAGGCCGACCTGACGGGCGTGACGTGGGTGCACCGCCGGCCCGGCGTCCCGGACGCGGACGTGCTGGCGCAGGTCGTCGAGGCCGGAGCCCCGCGCACCGGGGACGGCTGGATGTGGATCGCCGGTGAGGCGTCGATCGTGAAGGAACTGCGCGCGGTATCCAAGCGCATCGGCGTCCCCAAGCAGATGCTGGACGCCTCGGGCTACTGGCGCAGCCCCGCCTCGGAACGTCCGCTCGCCCGTCTGCGGCTGCTGCGCGAGCAGGCCGTCGAGACCCTCGAGGCGCGCCGCCGCGGCACCACCTAGACGCGTATCCGGGGTCAGCGCGGGGACAGCTGGTCCACCGCACCCGGAACGGGTTGCGCCGGATCGGAACCCAGATCGACGATCGCGTTGCGCTCGTCGACGTGCACCACGCGCGGCCGGAAGTCGCGGGCCTGCGCGTCGTCGACGTTGCGGTAGGCCATGATGATCACCAGGTCGCCGGGCGAGATGAGCCGTGCCGCAGCACCGTTGATGCCGATGACGCCGGAGCCGCGCTGCCCCTCGATCGCATAGGTCTCGAGGCGGGCACCGTTGTCGATGTCGACGATGTGCACGAGTTCGCCCTCGAGGATGTCGGCAGCGTCCATGAGATCACGGTCGATCGTCACCGAGCCCACGTAGTGGAGGTCCGCCTGGGTGACGGTCGCGCGGTGGATCTTCCCGGACAGAAGAGTTCTCTGCATGTGAACGGGGTTCCTGGTTCTGTCGGATCGGGCCGGTCCGCTCGGTGTCTCAGCCCAGCGAAGCGGTCAGCTGTTCGTTCTCGCGGTCGCGGCGCTGCGCCGACGACGTGATCGCCTCGATCAGCGCGTCGGTGGTCTCGACCCGCCCGACGCGCTTGGCGACGTACTGCAGGGCCATGACGTGTTCGTCGCGGCTGAAGTCGGCGGTGGCGTCGAGTGCCAGGAAGGGGGCCACATCGCTCATGAAGGCGTCGGCGGCGCTGAGCATGCATCCCATGTGCGCGTAGACCCCGGTGACGATGAGCTGGTCGCGTCCGTTGTGGGCGAGCAGCTGCCGGAAGTCGGTGCGCTGGAACGCCGAATAGCGCCACTTGGTGACCTGGATGTCCTCCGGGCCGGGGGTGAGCTCGCCGATCACCTCGGTGTCGCGGCCGGTGCTCAGGCCCACGCCCCAGAAGTCGGCGAGGATACCGCGGCGGGCGGGATGCTGGTCGCCGGGCTGCATCGTGTAGACGACGGGCACGCCGGCGGCGAGGCAGGCCTCGCGGAGCCGGACGATGTTGGGGACCACCGTCGCGAGCGGCTCGGCGTCGCGCTGGTAGGCGTCGATGAAGTAGTTCTGCATGTCGTGGATGAGCAGCGCGCAGCGGGACGCGTCGAGCTTCCAGTCCACCCGAGCCGCGGGGATCTCGTCGCCGGTGGGTAGCTCGTACGGATCGATGCTCGGAATTGCCATGCGACTTCCTTCGTGCTCGGGGAGGCGGGTGTGTCGACGACGATGTCGGCCATGCGTAGGCTACCCTAACCTACCGCTCGGGGCGGCACTCACCCGGAGACATCTCCGGCCCGCACCGTCGGACGGTGCGGGCCGGAGAGAAGTCCTGCGAGAGGATCAGAGCAGACGCCAGTCCTCGAGGCCGTCGTACAGCGGCACGGACTGCGCCAGGGCGCTCACGCGGGTGCGCAGCGACTCGACGTCGGCGCCACCGATGAGGGTCTGCGCGATGATCTCGGCGACCTCGGTGAACTGCTCGTCGCCGAAACCGCGGGTCGCGAGGGCCGGGGTGCCGATGCGCAGGCCGGAGGTGACCATCGGCGGGCGCGGGTCGAACGGCACGGCGTTGCGGTTGACGGTGATGCCGACCTCGTGGAGGGCGTCCTCACCCTGCTGGCCGTCGAGCTGCGAGTTGCGCAGGTCGACGAGGACCAGGTGCACGTCGGTGCCGCCGGTGAGCACCGAGATGCCCTTGTCGGCGACGTCGGACTGCGACAGGCGATCGGCGATGATCCGGGCACCGGAGAGGGTGCGCTGCTGACGGTCCTTGAACTCGTCGCTCGCGGCGATCTTCAGCGCGACGGCCTTCGCGGCGATCGCGTGCATGAGCGGGCCGCCCTGCTGGCCCGGGAAGACCGCGGAGTTGATCTTCTTGGCCCACTCCTGCTTGGCGAGGATCAGGCCGGAGCGCGGGCCACCGAGGGTCTTGTGCACGGTGGTGGACACGACGTCGGCGTAGGGCACCGGCGACGGGTGCAGACCCGCGGCGACCAGACCGGCGAAGTGCGCCATGTCGACCCACAGGTAGGCACCGACCTCGTCGGCGATGGACCGGAAGGCGGCGAAGTCCTCGTGACGCGGGTAGGCGGACCAGCCGGCGACGATGACCTTCGGCTTCTCGCGCAGCGCGATGTCGCGGACCTCGTCCATGTCGATGCGGTGGTCTTCCTTGCTGACCCCGTAGGACGCGACGTCGTACAGCTTGCCGGAGAAGTTGAGCTTCATGCCGTGCGTGAGGTGGCCGCCGTGCGCGAGGTCGAGGCCGAGCAGCTTCTCGCCCGGCGTCATCAGGGCCATGAGCACCGCGGCGTTGGCCTGGGCACCCGAGTGCGGCTGGACGTTCGCGAACTCGGCGCCGAACAGCTCCTTGGCGCGGTTTCGAGCGAGGTCCTCGATGACGTCGACGTTCTCGCAACCACCGTAGTAACGGCGACCGGGGTAGCCCTCGGCGTACTTGTTGGTCAGCACGCTGCCCTGTGCCTGCAGCACGGCGCGCGGCACGAAGTTCTCGGACGCGATCATCTCGAGGGTGTCGCGCTGACGGGACAGCTCGCCGGCCATCGCCTGGGCGACCTCGGGGTCGAGATCGGCGAGTGCGGCAGTGTTCACGTCGGCGCCGGGCGCAGCGGTCATCGAGGTTTCTCCAAGCAGAGGGCGGCAGGGATACGCCCTTCAGTCTACGAACCCCGTCCACTCCCCCGTCAGCCGACCCGACCGATCCCCGCAGTCACCGTCCCGCGCAGGTCACCGGGGCTCACGCAGGCTGCTGGGCACCAGCGGCTCGTCGAGCAACCTGCGGAACCGCTCGGCCCGCTCCGCGGTGTCGGCGGCCTCGTCGAGCCAGCCGCCCAGCAGCCGGTACCCCTCGACGTAGGTGCTGATGTAGGCGCGCCACAACGGCGAGGACAGGAACCGCAGCGACTGGCGGGCCCGGTCGGGGCTCGACAGCGACCAGCGCTGCAGGAACGCCGCGACCTCGTCGTGGCTGCGGCCGCGGTCGTGGAGCAGCAGCGCGGCGTCCTGACGGACCGTCAGCAGCTTCTCGGAGGCCTCGGACAGCTGCTCGGCCAGCTCGCCGTCGAACCGGAGCCCGAGATCGGCGTAGATCTCCTGGGCCCACTTCCCCCAGCCGGGGCCGATGATCGCCTCGAGGGCGAGGTCGGCGAGGCCCTCGGCCATGAGGCACTGCGGGGTGTTGACGAGGAAGATCGTCTGCTCGGCCTGGCCGGCGGCGACGAGTCCGGCCTCCTTGCGGCAGTGTTCGGTGTGATGACCGGGATACGCCTCGTGGGCGATCAGCCGCGGCAGGTGCGCCATGGTCTGCTCGACATCGGAGTTGATCGCGACCCGCGAGCGGTAGTCGCCGAGGTAGTAGTTGAAGCCGGACCACGGCTTGTCGCCGACCACCTCGTACTCGACGCGTTCGGTGTCGGGCAGCGGGTACACCGCGCGCACCTTCTCGCGCAGCGCCCCGGAGAACGCCTCGACGCACTCGGCGAGCCGGTCGGCGGGGATCACCTCGGCCTTGCGGTGGTCCTGCATGCGTTCGGTGAGCGATCCGGAGCCGGGCAGCAGGGCGTCGAGGCGGCGGTGCGCGTCGCGGTAGTCGTCCTCGTTGCCCGGGGCGATGCGCACGTCGAAGTACGCCTCGACCTCGTCGACGAAAGCGATGTCGTCCCCGGCGAACTTGCGCGCCGAGCACTCGAGGGCACGCAGGTGCACGTCGACGAACCGGGCGCGCTCCTCGGGCAGCCCCACGCCGGGCAGTTCGTCGCGGAGACGCCGCGCCGTGTGGGATAGATCACGAGGATCGGGTTTCGGGGCGTCCTCGACCCGGCGGCGCAGGGCCGGATCGCCCGTGTAGGCGTCGACGAACCCCTCTTCGAGGCGGTCGAAAGCCAGCCCCAGCAGCAGATATTCGTTCACGAAGTCATCGGCGCCCATAGCCCTGCAGCCTAGTCCCTCCCCCCGCGCGTGCCCGGTCGGACGCTCCGTCGGAGGGGACCCCGGCGCGGCGCCCCTGTGTGTCTGCGAGCACAATCCGAAGCATGGACATGCAATGCTGCATCCGCCCTGCGGGACGAGACGACGAACCGCGCACCGCCGAGAAGATGGATCCATGGCTCGTCTGAACGAACCCAGCCCCTATGTGGAGTTCGACCGCAAGCAGTGGAGGACGCTGCGCAAGTCGACTCCCCTGGTCCTGACCGAGGACGAACTCGTCGGGCTGCGGGGCCTGGGTGAGCAGATCGACCTCGCGGAGGTCGCGGAGGTCTACCTGCCGCTCGCCCGTCTGATCCACCTGCAGGTCGCGGCCAAGCAGCGCCTGTTCGCGGCGACCGCCACCTTCCTCGGCGAGAAGCACCCGGATCAGCAGGTGCCGTTCGTCATCGGTGTGGCCGGGTCGGTCGCGGTCGGCAAGTCCACCACCGCCCGCGTGCTGCAGGCCCTCCTCGCCCGGTGGGAGCACCATCCGCGGGTGGACCTCGTGACCACGGACGGTTTCCTGTATCCGTCCAAGGAACTCATCCGGCGCAACATCATGCACCGCAAGGGCTTTCCCGAGAGCTACGACCGGCGGAAGCTGCTCCGGTTCGTCACCGAGGTCAAGTCCGGGGCGAAAGAGGTTGCCGCCCCGATCTACTCGCACATCTCGTACGACGTCATCCCGGGCCAGTACCACATCGTGCGACAACCGGACATCCTCATCATCGAGGGCCTGAACGTGCTGCAGACCGGTCCGCGGCTGATGGTCTCCGACCTGTTCGACTTCTCGATCTACGTCGACGCGCGGATCGAGGACATCGAGAAGTGGTACGTGGAGCGCTTTCTGGCCCTGCGGAAGACGTCCTTCGCCGATCCGGAGGCACACTTCCACCACTACGCCAACCTGTCGGACCGCGACGCGGTCAACGCGGCGAAGGAGATCTGGCACACGATCAACCTGCCGAACCTGGTGGAGAACATCCTGCCGACGCGGCCGCGCGCGACGCTGGTGCTGCGCAAGGACTCCGATCACTCCATCAACCGGCTGAGGTTGCGCAAGCTCTGACACCCACCCGCCCACCGGGATCCCCGGTGGGCGGGTGTCACTTGCCGAAGCGGCGGTGCCGGGCGGCGTAGTCGCGCAGGGCGCGCAGGAAGTCGACGCGGCGGAACTCCGGCCAGTAGGCCTCGGTGAACCAGATCTCGGAGTAGGCCGACTGCCACAGCAGGAAGCCCGACAGCCGCTGTTCCCCGGAGGTGCGGATCACGAGATCGGGATCGGGCTGGCCGGAGGTGTAGAGGTGGCTGCTCACGCCTTCGACGGTGACGGACTCGACGAGATCCTCGCCGCGCAGGCCCTGGGCGTAGCGCACGCGCAGCAGCGACTGCACGGCGTCGACGATCTCCTGCCGGCCGCCGTAGCCCACGGCGACGTTGACGTGCGTGCCCGTGCGGCCCGCGGTGCCCGCGGCGGCCTCGTGCAGGCGCTTGGCGTGGTCGGCCGGGAGCAGGTCGGTGGTGCCGACGATCTTCACGCTCCAGTTCTGGGTGGGAGCGGAGATCTCCTCGACGACCTCGGAGATGATCTCGAGCAGCGCGTCGAGTTCCTCCGGGTCGCGGCGCAGGTTCTCGGTGGAGAGCAGGTAGATCGTCGCCGTCTCGATCCCGGCGGCGTCGCACCAGCCGAGGAACTCGGCGATCTTCTTCGCACCGGCGCGGTGGCCGTGACTGACGTCGGTGAAACCGTTCTCACGCGCCCAGCGTCGATTGCCGTCGCACATCACCGCCACGTGCCGTGGGGACTGCGCACCCTCGAGCTCTCTCAGCAGCCGACGTTCGTACAACCGGTACAGCGGACCGCGGACGTTCACCCCGTCATCACCACGCGAGTCACATTACGCCCAGGGGTCGAGGCGGTCGCGTCGGTGGTCACACTCCCGCCCGGGGAGGCGGTGCAGGCGGTAACGTGACGACGGACATCAACCTACGCTGACGTAGGTTACCCATCGGTACAGCAAGTGGGACATGCCCATGACGGCCTTCGGTCTGCAGGAACTACCTCTCAAACCCCGCATGCGCGGATGGATCCACGCGTGGGCCTTCGCCGTCGCGATCCTCGCCGGCGCGGCCCTCGTGGGCACCGCGGCCCTCACCGGGCGCAGCGCCGCGGTGATCCCCGCGACGATCTACAGCCTCACCGTCTGCGGTGTCTTCGGCGTGAGCGCCGCCTACCACCGGCTCGGCTGGAGCCCGCAGGCCCGGATGTGGATGAAACGCGCCGATCACTCGATGATCTTCGTGTTCATCGCCGGCAGCTACACCCCCTTCGCGACCCTGGCCCTCCCCTGGTCCACCGGCCGCACCCTGCTGATCGTGGTGTGGGCCGGCGCGCTCGCCGGCGTCGCACTGAAGATGCTGTGGCCGACCGCGCCGCGCTGGGTGGGCGTCCCGCTCTACCTGCTGCTGGGCTGGGCGATCGTGCCGGTCGCGGGCGATCTCGTCGCCTCCGCGGGACTCGCGCCCATGATCCTGCTGCTCGTCGGCGGTCTCTTCTACAGCGGCGGGGCGATCCTCTACGCCACCCGCTGGCCCGATCCGTGGCCCGAGACCTTCGGCCACCACGAGTTCTTCCACGCCGCCACCGTGATCGCCGCGCTGTGCCACGCGGTGGCCGTGTGGCTGGTGATCTTCGGCTGAAACCCCTCCGGACCGGAGGGTGCGACTTCTCACACCGTCCACGGGCACCCCGTCCCCGTTCGTAGACTCGCGGAGGATGCCTACTCCGATTCCGTCCTTCGAGATCCTGGCCTTCCAACTGACCGACACGAACCGTGACTGGCTCATCCACCGGCCGCTGGCGATCCTGAGCTACGTCGTCGTCGCCGTCGCGCTCCGCTTCGTCCTGCACCGGCTGATCGACCGGATGACGAAGCCGCGCGAGAGATCCGGCAAGCCCCGACGATCGTTCCTCGCGCCGCTGCAGGAACGCGCCGAGCGCGCCATCGGCGATCCCTACGCCCGCGAACGCCGGGTCCAGCGCGCCCAGACGATCGGCTCGGTGTTCAAGTCCGGTGTCTCGGTGGTCGTGCTCGTCTGGGTGGTGCTGCAGACCCTCGACACCCTCGGCTTCAACGTCGCCCCGTTCATCGCCTCCGCCGGTATCGCGGGTGTCGCGCTCGGTTTCGGTGCGCAGAACCTCGTGCGGGACTTCATCTCGGGCATGTTCATGCTGCTCGAGGATCAATACGGCGTGGGCGACGTGGTGGACCTCGGCGACGCCGTGGGCACCGTCGAGTCCGTCGGTCTGCGCGTGACGACCGTGCGCGACATCGACGGCACCCTGTGGTTCTGCCGCAACGGCGAGATCCTGCGCGTCGGCAACATGAGCCAGGGCCACGCCGTTTCGGTGATCGACGTCCCCATCGCGCCGACCTCCAACGTCGACCGCGCCTGCCGGATCGCGCTGCGGGCCGTGCTCGACGGCGTCGAACGCGAGGACATCGCACCCGACGTCCTGGAGAAGCCCGAACTGCTCGGCGTCAACTCCGTGACGGCGGGTGCGGTGACGCTGCGGCTGACCGTGCGCGTGCGCGCCGGCAAGCAGTGGGCGATCCGCCGCAGCCTCACCCGCGCGGTGCTCGAGGCGTTCGAGCAGAACGGCATCGAGTCACCGAACCTCGCGGTCGCAGCTCCCGTGAGCGGCTAGACCGTCGCGGGCGAACGCTCCTCCGCCGACTCCGCGCCGGTCTCCCGAGCACCGCGGATCCGGCCGAAGACGATCACGAACAGCAGCGAGACCGCGCCCCAGATCGCGAGCGTGACCAGATGCGGGCCGACGGCGTCGCCCCCGAAGTAGAGGATCGACCGCACCGACTCCACGGCCGCCGGCATCGGCAGCACACCGTGCAGGAACCGGAAGACCTCCGGCGTCATGTACATCGACATCGCACCGTTCGAGGCGGGCACACCGACGAACATGAGGACACCGATCGCGGGGATGACGGAGAGCAGACCGAACAGGCGGTGCAGCGCCAGGGTGAACATCGAGGTCGTGAAGGTCGCGACGATGCCCACTCCCCACAGCGGCAGGAAATGCCCGTCGACGGCGCCGGTGATCGGGTCGGCGATCACCCACAGCACGATCGGCATGAACACCGCCCAGCCGACGGAGATGGGCAGGAAGCGGCGAGGCACCGGTGACCAGCGAGGGCGACTTCCTCGGCAGCCGCCGGTTCTCCGCCTGGCCGTGACCGTCAGCCGCCCAACGTCGCGACCAGTTCGGGTGCGGTGGTCACCGGCCGGTCGCACACGAAGCCCCGGCACACGTACGCCGCGGGTCGCCCGTCGACGAGCGGCCGGTCGGTGAGCAGCGACGACGAGCCCGGCTCACCGCCGACGACGATCGCTCCCCCGGGTGCGGCGCGGCGCGCCACCTCGAGGAGTTCCCCGCCGCCGGCCACCGCCACCTGGATCGGCCCGTGCAGCGACGCCTCCGCCACCGTGAGCCAGTGCCCGGCGGCCCGGGGCACCCGGTCGAGCAGGATCGCCGCGCTCTCCAGCGAGAGTGCGGCCGCGTCGGCGTAACGGGAGTCGTCGGGTACGAGCGCGGCGAGACCGAGCAACGCCTCGGTGATCAGCGACGCCCCGGACGGCGTGGCACCGTCGACGGGATCCCGGGGCCGCGCGACCAGCGTCTGGGCGTCGTGGGCGGTGTCGAACCAGCTGCCGGGCCGTTCCGGGTCGGCGAACTGCTCGAGCGCGACGTCGGCGAGCGCGCGGGCGTGCGCGACCCAGCTCTGGTCCCCTGTCGCCTGGTGCAGGGCAAGCAGCGCCGTGGCGAACGCGCCGTAGTCCTCGAGCACTCCGACGGGTGCCCCGGCCTTCCCGCCGAGCGAGGCGCGTCGCAACCGCCCGTCGACGAGGTGCCGCTCCAGCAACGTCCGCGCGCACCCGGCGGCCGTGTCGATCCAGCCCTGCTCGCCGAGCGCGAGGCCGGCCTCGGCCAGAGCGGTGACCGCGAAGCCGTTCCAGGCGGTGACGACCTTGTCGTCACGGCCGGGCTGCGGACGATCCTGCCGGGCGGCGAACAGGCGGGCACGCACGTCGTCGAAGCGGTCCCGATCGTCGGGGTCGTCGCGAAGCTGCAGCACCGACGTGCCGTGTTCGAAGGTGCCGGCGGGTGTGACGGTGAACAGCTCGGCTGCCCACCGGCCGTCGTCCGGCCCGAGGATCTCGACGAGCTGCCCGGGTGTCCACACGTAGGTCAGGCCCTCGACCCCGTCGGTGTCGGCGTCGAGGGCCGACGCGAAACCGCCCTCGACGGTGAGCAGGTCGCGGAGCAGGAAGCCGGCTGTCTCCCGCGCGACACGGCGCGGCAGGTCGGCGCCGGTCACCCGCGCGAGGTGCACGTAGAAGCGCAGCAGCAGCGCGTTGTCGTAGAGCATCTTCTCGAAGTGCGGCACCGTCCACGCGGCGTCGACGCTGTAGCGGGCGAAACCCCCGCCGAGCTGGTCGCAGATGCCGCCGCGGGCCATCGCGTCCGCGGTGCGCACCACGACACCGAGCGTGCCCGGCGAGCGGGTTCGCTCGTAGCCCCGCAGCAGTCCCTCGAGCAGGTTCGACGGCGGGAACTTCGGGGCGGCGCCGAAGCCGCCGTGGGTACGGTCCTCGTCGCGGGCGATCTCCGTGACGGCGGAGTCGAGCAGGGCCGCGTCGACGGCGACCCCGCCGGTGGGCAGCCCGCCGCTGTTGCGTCGCAGTTCGGTGGCCACGGCGTCGGCGGCCTGCGTGACCTCGTCGCGGCGGTTGTGCCACGTCTCCGTGATGGCGTGGAGCAACTGCGTGAACGACGGCATACCGCCGCGCGGGGTGTCCGGATAGTAGGTGCCGCAGTAGAACGGCGACCCGTCGGGTGTGAGGAAGCAGGTCATCGGCCAGCCGCCCTGCCCGGACATCGCGACGGTCGCGTTCATGTACACGGCGTCGAGGTCGGGACGTTCCTCGCGGTCGACCTTGATGCACACGAAGTGCTCGTTCATGACCGCGGCGGTCGCCGGGTCCTCGAACGACTCGTGTGCCATGACGTGGCACCAGTGGCAGGCCGCGTAACCGATCGACAGCAGGATCGGGACGTCGCGATCGCGGGCCTCGCCCAGCGCCTCGTCGCCCCATTCCCTCCAGTCGACCGGATTGTCGGCGTGCTGTCGCAGATAGGGGCTCAGCGCGTCGGCCAGACGATTCGCCATGCCCCCACGCTAGGCGGAAAGCCGCGATGGGAGGCCGGCTTCGTCAGTTCCCGGCGTCGGGTTCGGGACGTTCCTGCTCGGGCTTCGTCTCGCCGCTCTTGGGAGCACCGTTGGCGCTCTTCGCCTCGGCGTTCTTCGGAGCAGCTGTCGTCTCGGCGCCCTTCGGAGCAGCCAGGGTGCCGTCGTCGACCGCCTGGTCGGGCTCCGGATGCTCGGGCTGGAACGTCTCCGGCAGCTTCCGCAGCTGCTTGTTCATGCTCCAGATGAGCAGGGCCGTCGCGACCAGCAGCACGATGACGAGGGCGAGCCCGAGCGGGGACGCCTTGCCGAACTCGGGGCCCGCCGGTTCCTGGTTCTGTGCCAGAACGTCGACCACGAGCGCACCTACAGTCATTTGCCCTGTCCGTCCTCGATGCCCGCGAACAGATCCGTCTCGGGGATCTCCGTGCTCACGCGGGTCTTGGCCAACTCGTACTCCTCCGTCGGCCACACCTTCTGCTGGATGTCCAAGGGCACCGCGAAGAAGGAGCCGTTGGGGTCGATCTGGGTGGCGTGCGCGCGCAGCGCGTCGTCCCGCTTCGGGAAGTAGTCACCGCAGGTGATCTGGGTGGTGACGCGGGCCATGATGTCGCCCTGTTCCGTCCGCCACTTGTTGAGCCACTGCTCCATCGGGAACGGCTCGCCGCGGCGCTCGTATTCCTCGCGGAACAGTTCGAGGCGCTTGCGGATGAAGCCGTGCGAGTAGTACAGCTTCCGCACCTCCCACGGCTCGCCGAGCTCGGGGTGGTAGTTCGGGTCGGCAGCCGCGTCCCAGGCCGCGACGGACACCTCGTGGCACCGGATGTGATCGGGGTGGGGGTAGCCGCCGTTCTCGTCGTAGGTGGTCATCACGTGCGGGCGGAACTCGCGCACGGCCTGTACGAGGCGGCGGACCGGCTCGTCGAGCGGGATGGCGGCGAAGCAGCCCTCGGGCAGCGGGGGTTTGGGGTCACCCTCCGGCAGACCGGAGTCGACGAAACCGAGCCAGCGGTGCTGCACGCCGAGGATACGGGCGGCCTCGGCCATCTCCTCGCGGCGCACCTCGCTCATGCGATCACGGATGCCCGGGATGTCCATCGCCGGGTTGAGGATGTCCCCCCGCTCGCCACCGGTGAGCGTCACCACAAGCACCTCGTGCCCCTCGGCCGAGTACCGCGCCATGGTGGCCGCGCCCTTGCTCGACTCGTCGTCGGGATGGGCGTGCACGGCCATGAGCCGTAGTCCGCTCACGTGTATTCCTCCACCTCAGGTCGTGTGCATCGGCGGATACCGCGACGTCGACCGTCTCGCGGCCGGTGCGGATCCTTCCTCTATAGTTCCACCTGATAATTCCGTCGTCAGCCGTGACCCCGCGGCGATGCCCGATCCACCGCATCCGGGTGGGAAAGCAAAGTGATGAGCAGCACCTCCGTCCACGACCGGTACCCCTCGTCCCGGTATCCCGGCCCCCGAGTCTCGACGCGTGGCAAGCGCTGGGGATTCACGGTGCTCGGAATCGTCGCCGGCCTCGTGTTGGCGTTCGTGCTGGCCCAGAACAATTCGGCGCCGGTCGAGTCGGAGGTCGTCGCGTTCGACATCGTCGACGACGAGACGATCGACATCCAGCTGAAGGTCACCCGCGACGACCCGTCCGAACCGGTGGTCTGCGTGATCCGGGCGCGGTCGAAGGACGGCAGCGAGACCGGCCGCCGGGAGGTGCTGATCCCGCCGTCCGAGTCGCCGACGGTGATCATCACGTCGCCGGTGAAGACCTCGCAGCGGCCTGGCATGGGCGACGTCTACGGCTGCGGCACGAATCCGCCGGAGTACCTGCGCGCACCGTAGGGTGATACGGCAACCCACCACCGCCCGTGTCCTGCGATTTCTCGGGCGGTGGCCCTGGTGATGCTAAAATGGCTTGATACACGGTTCCACCCTTTGGGGCCGTGTATTGCTGCATAAGAGCACAAGAGGGCAGTACGACTCCGTTCACCTGAACACAGGGGGGACGACGGGAGTCGTGCTGTCGCAGTCGTTGCATGCGCACGACTTGTCCACGGAGCCGGGGGCTCCAACCCGAAGGAAGTGATCGAGGATGACCGAGACCCAGGTGACCTGGCTGACGCAGGAGTCGTACGACCGGCTCAAGGCCGAACTTGACCAGCTCATCGCCAATCGTCCTGTCATCGCGGCCGAGATCAACGAGCGTCGCGAAGAGGGCGACCTCAAGGAGAACGGCGGCTACCACGCAGCCCGCGAGGAGCAGGGCCAGCAGGAGGCCCGTATCCGTCAGCTGCAGGAACTGCTGGGCACCGCCAAGGTCGGCGTCGCCCCGACCGAGTCGGGTGTCGCCCTTCCCGGCTCCGTCGTGACCGTCTACTACGACGGCGACGAGACCGACACGGAGACCTTCCTGATCGCCACCCGCGAGGAGGGCGCCCGCAACAGCGAGCTGGAGACGTACTCGCCGAACTCCCCGCTCGGTGGAGCCCTGATCAACGCCAAGGTCGGCGAGACCCGTGAGTACACGCTGCCCAACGGCAACACCATGAAGGTGACGCTGGTCAGCGCTGAGCCGTACCACGGCTGATCGCCGCCTGCCGTAACCACGGCAGACCGTCGTCCGTCACAGCGCGGATCGACCACCTGATGATGCAGCAACAGAGGGCCCGGCCGGAGTCTCCGGCCGGGCCCTCTGTTGTCCCTCGATCAGAGGATGCGTCGCGCCTTCATGTCGGGGAAGACCGGTGCCACGCGCACGACGTCGCCGGTGGTCGGGGCGTGCACCATCTGGCCGCCGCCGATGTAGATGGCGACGTGGCCGGGTCCGCCGGCCTGCCAGTTGCCGAACAGCAGGTCGCCCGGACGCGCCTCGTGCAGCGGGATCTCCCGGCCGACGTGCCACTGCGTCTCGGAGGTGCGCGGCAGGGCGATACCCGTCGCGGCGAAGACCGCGTAGGAGGTCAGGCCCGAACAGTCGAAGCCGCCTCCGGACGGGCCGTGGATGTTGCCGCCGCCCCACACGTAGGGCAGGCCCAGGAACTTGAAGGCGAGGTCGACGACACGGTTGCCGATGTCGTTCGGATCGCCGAGACCCAGGCCGAGGAACGGCGAGAGCATCCGCGCGAAGATGGGCTCGGTCGCGCGGATCTTCGCGACGTAGGGCTTGGTCTGGTTCTCGTAGTCGGGATGTCCGGACGGCATGCCTCCCGACCGCTTCACCGCACCCACCCCGGCGTTGTAGGCGGCGAGGGTCAGGTCGAGCGTGTCGCCCTGGACCAGACCCCGCTGCTTCCAGTCCTCGATGAGCTGGTAGTTCTCGCACAGCAGGCGGCCCGAGGCCATGACCGGGTCGGCGATGCCGAGGATGTCGGCCACACCGTCACCGTCGGCGTCCTGGCCGTACCGCTCCCAGGTGCCCGGCATGAACTGTCCCGGGCCGCGCGCGCCGACCGGGGAGACGGGCGCCGTGGGCCCGTACCGGAACCCGTTCTCGGCGGAGTAGAGCGCGGCGAGCACCGGGGCCGTGATGCCCTCGCACATCTCGCCGGCCTTCTTCAGCCACGGCGCGAACACCGCGATGGCGCCGATGGGCGCGAGCGTCGAGCCCGGCAGGATCGCCGGGATCGACGGCAGGGTGATGCCCGTGCCGGGGATCGTCGGGCCCGGTACCCCCACCGTCCCACCGGTCGACGGTGGTGTCGGGATGCCGAAGGGATTGGGCCGGGCGGCCGGTGGTTCCGGTGGCAGCGCCGGGGGCGCCTGTTCCGGATCCACGGGATGCAGTTCGGCCGCCGCCTCCGCGGGGAGGTGCGGTTCGATCGCCGAGGCGATCGCCGTCGTCGCGTCCTCCACCGCCTTGGCGGCGCCTTCCTGCAGGGGCTCCGGCAACGACGCGACGAAGTTCGCCACGTCGTTGTCGGTGTTCTCGGCCGTTGCCTCGAACGCTTCGATCGCCCCGGTGGCCTGCTCCTTGATCTCTGCTGGTAGATCGACGCCCTGTATCAGAGCACTCGCTGCCGTAGCCACTGCCACGATGACCGCAGACGGGTCCACCGACATTCGCTACCCCCACATCCATGCTTGAACCGCTCCAACCGTATCTGTGAGTTCGATCACCAGATGCGGCTTCCGGAAGTTCTTATCACATATATTCAGGAACACGTTCTAGTTATGTGATTATTGGGACTGGTGTGTCTTCTGGGGCAGAAGTTACGGCTCCGGGTAGAAATCAGCGGCGTCGGGAGCGGTGAGCAGATCCATCAGCTCCACCGGGTCCACGCCGTCGCCGGACAACAGCGCGAGAAGCGCGTCCCGCTGCTCCTCCGTCACCGGTTCGCAGCCGCCCGGCACGATCCAGCGGTCCCCGACGGGCACCACCCGCGCGCACAGCAGGGTGCCGGCCGGAAGATCGCCGGTGAGCCAGGGCGCCGCCACCTCCACGCGGTCGTCGTCGCGGAGGTCGCGCAGGGTCATCCCCTCTCCCGGCACGCTCGCCTCGACCTCGAACACCGAGCGGTCCACCTCGAGCCAGCGGCGGGCCAGCTCCAGTTCGTCGTCGGGCAGCAGCTCGCCGCGACGCTCGACGAAGTCGGCGAAGGCCCCCGCATCGAAGAGCAGCACGTCCTCGACGAGCGGGTCGTCGATCGCCTCGGCGACGGCGTCGTCGTCCCCGTACCCGGACCGCGCCTCGGCGAGCGCCACCCGGTCCTCCGCCCAGGCCGGTTCGAGGGCGTACATCGCCGCCTTCATGTACAGCCAGTCCGAGCGGTCCTCGAGGGCGTGCTCGGCCCGGCCCAGATGGCACGCCTTGTACTTGCGCCCCGAGCCGCACCAGCACTTGTCGTTGCGGCCGAGACCCGGCACCTCCCGCGGTTCGTACCGCTCGAGCAGTTCGTGCAGCGGATGCTCGTCGCCACCCGGGACGCGTGCGAGCAGCGACAGCCCCCGCACGGCGTCGCCCCGGTCCGAGGCGAAGCGGGCAAGGTCGAACAGGGGCAGGTCGAAGGCACCGTCGAGATCCGCGGAGCGTTCGTAGTACCGCTCCGCGTCGGCGAGGCGGCCGGCGGACTCGGCGGCCCGGCCCGCGAACCAGTAGGCCGCACAGGCGGCCCGGCGCGGGGCGTGGTCGAGCAGCCACAGCGCGGCCCGCTCGATCGCCTCGACGGCCAGCCCCTCCCCCGTCAGCTCCTCGTAGACGGTCTCGGCGACCTCGGGGTCGGACAGCACGGCGTACAGACCCGACTTGCCCTCGGCGAAGCGGACTTCGAGATCCTCGTCGTCGCCGCGGTCGAGCGCCTCGACGAGCGAGGCGAACAGCGCCACACCCGGCACGGCGTCGACGGGGATGCCGAGCCGGTCGGCGTAGGCCTCGAACATCGATCGGCTGATGTGGCCCTCGAGGTCGAATCCCTCGGGCGCCACGAGATCTCCACTGCGGACCAGACCGGCTCCGGAGAGCAGCTCGCTCAGCGGCACCGACGGTGTGGTGAACGCGCCCGGCGCCTCGGCGCACACCTGGAGGAAGACACCCTCGAGGCTCGCCGTCTGCTCCCGGGCGACAGCGGAGGTGAGGGCCTCCACGAATTCCGTTGCGGTACCGGGTTCGTCGTCGACCACGGTGAACGACAGCCGCCCGTCACGGGCGGTGAGCACGAGGAGATCACCGGACTCCCGGCCGGCCAGGGTGCCCGCCGGGAAGACGACCGCCTCGGCGCCGGAGAAATCTCCGGCACTCGAATCACGTTGGGCCAGAATATCCTCGGACGAGTCCAACCGGATCAGGTCGAACTCGTCGTCCTCCGAGACCAGCGCCAGCAGCGGTTCGACGTCGTGGATGTCGACGATGTCGCGGGCGATGTCGGCGGCGGTGAGGCGATGGGTGAGCACGCGGCCGTCGAACAACACGTCCATCGCGACGATCCGGCCGTCCGGCAGCCACCACAGCATCGGGTGCGGCGGCGAGTCCTCGAGGTCGAGGGTCAGTTGCTCGGCGGAACCGAGACCCGCCTCCTCCAGATGGTCGGCGAGCTCCTCGGTGCTCAGAGGACCGTGGGCACGCACCACCTCGAGCGCGGCGTCCCACAGGGCTGATTCGGGATATGCACTGTCCGTCACCACGTGATCGTACGGTGCGTGTCACCGCGTCCGGGCCGGGACGAGCACCCTCACCCCTGCAGCGCGGGTTTCAGGTGTGTGCGCGCCCATCCGGCGAGCGTCGTGGTGGTGGTCGTGGTGCAGTCGCGGGGGTTCTCCGGGACGAACCCGTCGCGGATGCCGGCCGTCATGTCCACCATCGAGGCGGCCTGCTGCGGTGTCATCCCCAAACCCTCGAGCTGTGCACGGACCTCGTCGTCGCTCACCTGACGTACCGCGACCGGCCGTCCCAGCACCTCGGTGAGCACGGCCGCGACGGCGCGGAACGACAGGTTCTCGGGGCCGTGCACCGCCTGCACGTGGCGTCCCGCTCCACCCGTCGGCGAGCAGCCGGACCGCTGCGACGGTGGCGATGTCCTCGGGCGCGACCCAGGGCAGTTTCCGGTCGGGGTCCATCGCGGTGGCGAGCGTGCCCTGCGCGAGGGAACCCACCTCGAACAGCAGGTTGGAGAAGAAGTAGCCGCACCGCAGATGGGTGACGTCGATACCCAGTTCGTCGAGGGCGGTCTCGGTGAACGCCAGACCGTCGATCTCGCCCATGCCGTGCCGGCGTTCGGCGCCGATGCTGGACTGGAAGACGACCCGGCCGATCCCGTGGGCGCGAACGACTTCCACCAGGCTGCCGGTGGCGCGGCGGTAGCCGTCGAGGGGGTCGGGCAGCGTGGTGGGCGGATCGACCCAGTACAGCGCGTCGACACCGGCGGTGGCCTCGACGACGGAGGCGGGCTCGAGCTGGTCGACCCGGACGGCGTCGACGCGGGCACGGACGTCCTCGGGCAGGACGTCCGGATCGCGGAGCAGCAGACGCGGCCGGAGACCGGCCTGCAGAACGAGGCGGACGACGTGGCGTCCGACGTTTCCGGTGGGAGTCGTGATCGCGACGGTCATGGACCCGATTGTCGGAGAGAGCCCCGACGGATGTGCGGGAAACGGCAGGAGGCGCCCCCTTTCCGGGGACGCCTCCTGTTCCGATCCGTACGGCCGTGAGGTCAGCCCAGGGCCTGCTCGATGTCGGCGAGCAGGTCGGAGGCGTCCTCGATGCCCACCGACAGGCGGACGAGGTCCTCGGGCACCTCGAGGGCCGAACCGGCCGTCGACGCGTGGGTCATCGCACCCGGATGCTCGATGAGCGACTCCACGCCACCGAGCGACTCGGCGAGCGTGAAGATCTCCGTGCGCTTGCAGAAGTCGAGGGCAGCCTGGCGGCCCCCGGCCAGACGCACCGAGATCATGCCGCCGAAGCGACGCATCTGCTTGGCCGCGTACTCGTGGCCCGGATGCGACTCCAGACCCGGGTACAGCACCTGGGTGACGGCCGAGTGGCCGGACAGGAAGTCGACGATCTTCTCGGCGTTGTCGCAGTGCCGTTCCATACGCACCGCGAGGGTCTTGATGCCGCGGAGGGTGAGGAAGGCGTCGAACGGGCCGGGCACCGCGCCCGCACCGTTCTGCAGGAACGCGAAGGCGGTGTCGAGTTCCTCGTCGTTCGTCACGAGCGCGCCACCGACGACGTCGGAGTGACCACCGATGTACTTGGTGGTCGAGTGCAGCACGACGTCCGCACCGAGGGTGAGCGGCTGCTGCAGGTACGGCGACGCGAAGGTGTTGTCGACGACGAGCTTGGCGCCGCCGGCGTGCGCGACCTCGGCGAGGGCCGCGATGTCACCGATGTTGAGCAGCGGGTTGGTGGGGGTCTCGACCCACACCAGCTTGGTGTTCGGGCGCAGCGCCGCGCGCACCGCGTCGGCGTCGTTGACCGCCGCCGGGGTGTACTCGATGCCCCACTGGGTGAACACCTTGTCGATCAGGCGGAAGGTGCCGCCGTAGGCGTCGTTCGGGATGACGAGGTGGTCGCCGGGGCGCAGCACCGAGCGCAGCAGGCAGTCCGTGGCGGCCATGCCGGAACCGAAGGCGCGGCCGTAGGCGCCGCTCTCGATCGCGGCGAGGTTCGCCTCGAGGGGACGGCGGGTGGGGTTGCCGGTGCGCGCGTACTCGAAGCCGTTGCGCATCTCGCCGACGCCGTCCTGGGCGAAGGTCGACGACGCGTAGATCGGCACGTTGACGGCGCCGGTCTGGGGGTCGGGCTCGTACCCGGCGTGGATGGCGCGGGTCGCGAAACCGTGCTGGTTCTGATCGGTCATGAAGATCTGTGTCCTATCGGCCTTGAGAGATGAATCCGAGCAGGTCGTGGCGGGTGATGACGCCGACCGGCTTGCCGTCGTCGATCACCATGAGCGCGTCGGTGTCGCCGAACGCCTTGGTGGCGGCGTCGATGGACTCGCCGACACCGATGTTCGGCAGCGGCGGGCTCATGTGCTTCTCGACCGGGTCGGCGAGCTGGGCGCGGCCTTCGAAGACCGCGCTGAGCAGTTCGCGCTCGCTGACCGAACCGGCGACCTCACCGGCGGTGATGGGCGGTTCCGCGCCGACGACCGGCATCTGCGACACGCCGTACTCGCGGAGGATCTCGATCGCGTCGCGCACCGTCTCGGAGGGGTGGGTGTGGACGAGATCGGGCAGGTCGCCGCTCTTGCCGCGCAGCACGTCGCCGACGGTGGAGTCGTCGGGTTTGCCGTCGAGCGGGGCGCGGAGGAAGCCGTAGCTGGCCATCCACTTGTCGTTGAAGATCTTGGACATGTAGCCGCGGCCACCGTCGGGCAGCAGCACGACGACGACCGCGTCGGGGCCTTCACGCTCGGCGACCTGCAGGGCGGCGACGACGGCCATGCCGCACGAACCACCGACGAGCAGGCCCTCCTCGCGGGCGAGGCGGCGGGTCATCTCGAACGAGTCGGCGTCGGAGACGGCGATGATCTCGTCGGGGATCGACGGGTCGTAGGCGGAGGGCCAGAAGTCCTCACCGACACCCTCGACGAGATAGGGCCGGCCGGTGCCACCCGAGTACACCGAACCCTCGGGGTCGACGCCGATCACCTTGACGCGGCCGTTCGAGACCTCCTTGAGGTAGCGGCCGGTACCGGTGATGGTGCCGCCGGTGCCCACACCCGCGACGAAGTGCGTGATCCTGCCGTCGGTGTCGTTCCAGATCTCCGGGCCGGTGGTCTCGTAGTGGCTCGCCGGGCCGCCCGGGTTGGAGTACTGGTTGGGCTTCCAGCCGCCGGGGAGCTCGCGGGCGAGGCGGTCGGAGACGCTGTAGTAGCTGTCGGGATGCTCCGGCGGTACGGCGGTCGGGCAGACGACCACCTCGGCGCCGTAGGCCCGGAGCACGTTGCGCTTGTCCTCGCTGACCTTGTCGGGACACACGAACACGCACTTGTAGCCGCGCTGCTGCGCGACCAGGGCCAGTCCGATACCGGTGTTGCCGGAGGTGGGTTCGACGATGGTGCCGCCCGGCTTCAGCTCGCCCGACGCCTCGGCGGCGTCGATCATCTTGACCGCGATGCGGTCCTTGGAGCTGCCACCGGGGTTGAGGTACTCGACCTTGGCGGCCACCAGCCCCGAGCGGGGCTTGACCACCGAGTTGAGTTTGACGAGGGGGGTGTTGCCGATGAGGTCGACGACGGAATCCGCAATGCGCATGACTCCATGTTCCCACGTCGCGGATTCCCGGGACGGGGACGGTGTGCCCGCCCCGGGAACGACCTGGCACGGCCGGGAACGACGAAGACCCCGGACCGTGGCCCGGGGTCTTCGTGACGTGCTGTCAGTCGTTCTGGAAGTAGCTGAGCAGTCGCAGGATCTCGACGTACAGCCACACCAGGGTGACGGTGAGGCCGAGGGCGACACCCCAGGCGGCCTTCTCCGGCGCCTGGGCGCGGATCAGCTGGTCGGCGGAGTCGAAGTCCAGCAGGAAGCTGAACGCGGCGATGCCGATGCAGACGAGGCTGAAGATGATGGCGATCGGGCCGCCGTCGCGCAGGCCGAGGCCACCGTCGATGAAGAAGCCCGCGATCAGGTTGCCCAGCGCGAGGACGAGGACACCGACGAGGGCGCCGACGATCATGCGGGTCAGTCGCGGGGTGACGCGGATGGCGCCCGTGCGGTACACGACGAGCATGCCGAAGAACACGCCGAAGGTGCCGAGGACGGCCTGGGCGATCAGCGTCGCGCCGCCGGCACCACCGAAGGTGATGTCGGTGAACATGAACGACAGCGCGCCGAGGAACAGACCCTCCGCCACCGCGTAGGCGAGGACGATCGCGGGGTTGTCCATCTTGCGGCCGAAGGTCGCGACCAGCACCAGGACGAATCCCACGAGGCCGCCGCCGATGACGAACAGCGGGGCGAGGTCGACGTTGGAGTTGACCAGCACGTAGGAGACCAACGCGGACACCGCGAGCACACCGAGGGTGATGCCGGTCTTGGTGACGACGTCGTCGATGGTCATGGGGCGGGTCGTCGCCGGCCGCGCCCACGGGTCGGCCTGCGGCTGACCGAATTGCTGGGTGACCTGCGCGGCGCCCGCCGTCGCAGAGCCGAACGTGGCGTATCCGCCGCCCTCTTGCTTGGGCAGGTTGCGGAACACCGGGTTACTGGTGGTGCGCACCGTGCACTTCCCTTCTGGTGGTCTGTCTCTGTCCGTTCAACGAGGCGGTGGCCCCTGAAGTTCCCGGAATCCTCGGTAGAGCCCGGACGAAACGGACTCTACCGGCTGCGGACCGACCTGGTCACAGTGAACTTGCGGTTGCGACCCGCAACACGTGTCGGCCCGACGATCCCGGCGAGGGCCGGATGGTAGTCCAGGTGCCGGTTGTACACGGTCCAGAGTTCCCCTCCGGGCCGCAGAATGCGAGCGGCGGCGGTGAACATCTTGCGGGCGGCCCCGGTGTGGACGGCGGCCCCGATGTGGAAGGGCGGATTGCACAGCACCGCGTCGACGGAGGCGTCCGGAATCGAGCCGGCGACGTCGTCGCGGAGGGTGTCGATACGGCCGGCCAGACCGTTCGCGGCGGCGGTGCCCGCGGCCGAGGCCACCGCGGCGGCGGACTGGTCGGTGGCGATCACCTTCACCTCGGGCAGTTCGCGGGCGAGCATCGCGGCGAGGATGCCGGTGCCGCAGCCGAGGTCCACCGCGACCCGCACGTCCCGGTCGACGCGCGACAGGAAGTCGAGCAGGAAGCGGGTGCCGATGTCGAGGCGTGGACCGGCGAAGGCAGCGCCGTGCGCGACGACGGTGAGGTCGAGTTCGTCGAGGTGTTCGCGGACCGGATAGGTGAGCGCGCCCGGCTCGGCGCCGCGCGCGGTGAGCACCCGCGACTTCTGGCGGCCCCGCGACGCGCGGACCTCGGCGAAGGAGGCACCGAGCACGTCGTTCATCGCGACGGTGATGTGCTTGTCGCGGCCGCCGGCGAACACGACGACACCGGGATCGGCGTACCGGGCGACGTTCTCGGCGATCTCCGTGAGGGCCGTCAGCGAGCGGGGCAGCCGCAGCAGCACCACGCGGGCGCCGGCGAGCAGTTCCTCCCCGAGGGGGCGGGAGCGGTACCGGCCGGCCGGCCCCTCGCGCTCGGCGTTGGCGGCGAGGGCACGCTCGGCGACGATCGAGTCCTGGTGGACGCGCAGGTCCTCGGTTCCGAAGCGGACCGCGGCGCCGAGGGTGAGGGCGCCGTACTGGTCGTCGATCACCACGACGGTGCCCGGCTCCGCGCCTTCGAGGGCGGGGGCGGCCTCGTCGAGCAGCAGCCGGTCGGCGGCGTCGACGGCGAACAGGTTGGGCGCTTCCACGTCCGGGAAGCGCCGCAACCTGTCGAACAGCTCGTCCGTCGACACTCGTCTCTTCTTCCGGTCGCAGTGTTGCTCGAGCCGGCCCCGACGCCCCGTGGCCCGGCCGGACCACGGTAGACCAGGAGCGACGTGTGATCTCCAGCGGGCGTGCCGATCCTCGGACTATCCTGGGGAAACGGCTTCTCCGCGAGGTGATCGCACCGTGCCCGAGAACGATCCGGCCGCTACACAGCGTGCCCCGATGATCGACGTCCCCGAGGCCGAGATCGTGCGCGCCCTGCACGACGCCGGTTTCACCGACGCCGAGGAGATCGGTCGCGGCGGTTTCGGGGTGGTCTACCGCTGCCGGCAGGAGGCACTCGACCGGCACGTCGCGGTGAAGGTGCTGCGCCGCGCCCCCGACGAGGCCGACATGGAACGGTTCCTGCGGGAGCAGCGCGCGATGGGCCGGGTCTCGGGCCATCCCCACATCGTCACCGTGCTGCAGTCCGGGGCGACGGACACGGGCCTGCCCTATCTGGTTATGCACTACCACCCGCACGACTCCCTCGATTCCCGGATCCGGCGGCACGGCCCCCTGTCCTGGCCGGAGGCGTTGCGGATCGGGGTGCGGGTCGCGGGAGCGCTCGAGACGGCGCACCGCGCCGACGTGCTGCACCGCGACATCAAGCCCGGCAACATCCTGCTCACCGAGTACGGCGAACCGCAGCTGACGGATTTCGGCATCGCCCGCATCGGCGGGGGTTTCCGGACCACCGTCGGGGAGATCACCGGCTCCCCCGCGTACACCGCCCCCGAGGTGCTGCGCGGGAAGAACCCGACACCCGCCGCCGACGTCTACGGCCTCGCGGCGACGCTGTTCGCGGCGATCACCGGGCACGCGGCGTTCGAGCGGAAGGAGGGCGAGAAGGTCGTCGCCCAGTTCGTCCGCATCACCTCCGAACCGATCCCCGATCTGCGGCCCGGGGGCATCCCCGACGACGTGTGCGCGGTGCTCGAGCGAGGCATGGCCACCGAACCGGAGAACCGCCCGCAGACGGCCGCCGAGTTCGGTGATCTGCTGCGGGAGGTGCAGCGCGCCCACAACCTGCCGGTCGACGAGATGGCGCTGCCCGGCCCCCCACCGTCGGGTCCGGCCCGGCCGCACCGGGCGCCGTCCGTCACCGGTCCCGCGGCCACGGTGTCGGGGCGTTCGGCGACGGCGTCGGGGCGCACCGGGCCGTCGACCGCTCCCTCGACCCGGTTCCGGCCGCCGTCGATCACCCGCCCGCTCGTCGAACGCACCCGCCTGATCTCGGCGCTGCGCGACGGGCAGCGGCGGCGGCTCACCGCCATCCACGCCCCCACCGGATTCGGGAAGTCCACCCTGGCGGCGCAGTGGCGCAACGCGCTCGCCGAGGAGGGGGTGCCGGTCGCCTGGCTGACGGTGGACAGCGACGACAACAACGTCCTGTGGTTCCTCGCCCATCTGGTCGAGGCGATGAAGCAGATCCGGCCGGTGCTGGCACGCGAGCTCGGGCAGATCCTCGATGCCCACGGCGACGAGGCCGAACGGTACGTGCTGTCGACGCTCATCGACGAGCTGCACCGCACCGACACCGCGGCGACCCTGTTCATCGACGACTGGCACCGCGTCACCTCCCGCGAGACCGTCGCGGCCCTGGATTTCCTGCTGGACAAGGGCTGTCACCACCTGCAGATCGTGGTGACGAGCCGCAACCGGTCCGGCCTTCCGCTCAGCCGCATGCGGGTCCGCGACGAGCTCGTCGAGATCGATTCGACGGCACTGCGTTTCGGGGTGGAGGAGTCGGACGCCTTCCTGCGGGACGTCGGTGGGATCGATCTGGACCCGGAGGACGTGCAGGATCTGACCCGCACCACGGAGGGCTGGGCGGCGGCGCTGCAGCTGGCGTCGTTGTCGTTGCGCGACAGCGACGATCCGTCCTGGCTTATCGAGAACATCACCGGCCGCCACCACGCGATCGGGGAGTTCCTCGCCGACAACGTGCTCGCCGGCCTGGAACCGCGGATGTACGAGTTCCTGCTCGCCACGAGCATCACCGAGTCGATCAGCGGCAGCCTCGCCGCCGCTCTCACCGGCGATCCGCGCAGTCAGGCCCTGCTCGAGGAGGCCGAGGAACGCGATCTGTTCCTGCGGCACGTCGACGACGAGCGGGTCTGGTTCCGCTACCACCACCTGTTCCTCGACTTCCTACGGCGGCGGCTCGAACGCGACCATCCCGAACGCATTCCCGGACTGCACCGCACCGCCGCGGACTGGTTCGCCCGGCACCGCATGCTGCGCGAGGCCGTCGACCACGCCCTGGCCGCCGACGACACCGACTTCGCCGTCGATCTGCTGGCCGCGGACGGCATGTACCTGATGGAACACGGTCACATCGCCACGCTGCTCGCCCTGATCGACAAGCTGCCGCCACGCGCGGTCGCGGAGGATCCGCGGTTACTGCTGGCGCAGGCCTGGGCCAACAGCGCGCTGCTGCGGCTGGACCGCTGCCGTGCCACTCTCGCCGCGGTGCGGCGATTGCTCGAGCGCGGGCTGCCGGAGGAACGGAACCCCGAGGCCGTCCGCATCGAGGCCGATGCCGTCGAGGCGTCGATCCTCATGAACTCCGACCGGCTCGAGGGCATCGACGAACTGATCGCCCCGTGCCTGGAGAACCCGCCGGCCGTGCATCCCTGGGTGGTGGCGGCCGCGGCGGACTTCGCCTCCTACGCCGACATCTTCCGGTTCGACTTCGATTCGGCGGTGCGATGGCAGGAGTGGGCCGAGCCCTATCACAAGCAGACCCGCGGGCCGTTCGCGTCGATCTACGGACAGTGCCTGTGCGGCATCGCCGTGAACGAGAAACTCGACGTCGCCGCGGCCGAGAAGCACTTCCGCACCGCCCTGCGCCGGGCCCGCCGCAACGGCGGTATCCACACCCACGGTGGTCGGCTCGCGGCGGCGATGCTCGGCGAGCTGCTCTACGAGCAGGGCCGCATCGACGAGGCCGAGGCCCTCCTCGACGAGAGCAACCTGCTCGGGATCGAAGGTGGTGCAACCGATTTCATGATCGCCCGGTTCGGTACCGCGGCGCGGTTGAAGATGTTGCAGGGCAACCGCGAAGCGGCCGTCTCGCTGCTCGCCGAAGGACTACGGGTGGCGGCCCTGCACGACCTGCCGCGGTTGCGGGCCCGTATCGAGAACGAACGGGTCCGGCTCGGGATCTCCTCCCCCGCTGTGCCGGCGCGCACGTCGCCCACCGGACCGCACCCGAACGGCATCGTGGAGATCACCCTCCAGATCGAGGACTCCACCGCCCTCCGGTTGCTCGCCGACAGCGGCGATCCCGGCGCCGCCGAACGGGCCGTCGAGTGGGCGCGGATGTGGGTGGACCGCACCGCCACGCGTCCGCGCGCCAACCTGCAGGCCACCCGCCTGCTGGCGTCCTGTCTGCACGCCGCCGGCCGGCAGGAGGAGGCCGAGGAGGTGCTGGCCCGGGTGGTCGAGGTGTGCGCCGCGCGGGGCATGGTGCGGTACGTCGTCGACGGTGGCCCGCACGTGGTCGCCACGCTCGCCGCGCTGCGGGAGCGGATCGCCGACGGCCGGTGGCCGGCCCACCTGCCGCAGGTCGACCTCCGGTTCGTCGACGAGGTCCTGCGACTCGTGGAGACCGAGAACCGTCACGTCGTGTGAAACCGTCCCCGGATCGGGGACACTCCGATCGTGACGATCGAGACGAAACGCACCCTTCGGACCCGGCGGTGGACGGACGGGAAGCTGATCGACGAGGACTTCGCGCTCACCGAGGTCGCCCGGCACCTCGCCGACCGGGACGCGCTCGTGTGGGTGGACCTGTGGGATCCCGATCACGACGATCTGCTCGCCCTCGCCCGGGAGTGGGACCTCGACGAGCACGCCGTCGAGGACTCCCTCGCCCGCGGGGAACGCACCAAGGCCACCCTCTACCCCACGCACACCTTCTTCACCGTGTACGCGACGCACCTGCGGCCGGCCTCCGACCCGGAGACGGAGGAACACCAGTCGCGACTGTCCACGACCCGTATCTCGGCGTTCGTCCTGCCGCGGGGCATCATCACCGTCCGGCGCGGCGCCCCCTTCGACATCGACGAGGTGGTGCGACGCTGGGACGACAACCCCGACCTGCTCCGCCACGGTCCCGGAGCGTTGCTGCACGGGCTGCTCGACGTGGTCGTCGACGGGCAGTTCGAGACCATCCAGCAGCTCGACGACACCGCCGAGGAACTCGAGGACCTACTGTTCGACGGGCAGTCGTCCACCAAGCGGATCCAGCGGCGGGTCTACCGGCTGCGCAAGGAGCTCGTCGAGCTGCGGCGGGTGGTGCTGCCGATGCGCGAGGTGATCAACGCGGTGATGCGGCACCGCGCGGAACACCCTCTCGCTCCCGAGCTCGACAGCTGGTACACGGACCTGTACGACCACGCGATCCGGGCGACGGAGTGGACCGAGTCCCTGCGCGACATGGTGACCACCATCTTCGAGACGAACCTGTCGCTGCAGGACGCACGCCTGAACGTCGTCATGAAGAAGCTCACCGGGTGGGCGGCGATCATCGCGGTGCCGACGGCCGTCACCGGCTGGTACGGCATGAACGTGCCCTATCCGGGCTTCGACGAACCGGCGGGTCTGATCACCGCCGCCCTCGTCATCGTCCTGTCCGCCGGCGGACTGTACGTGCTGTTCAAACAGCGCGACTGGCTCTGAGCCGAGTAGGATTCCGTATCGTCCGGGAATCGGGGTGCTCACATGGGTTTCTACACCGACCGCATCGTCCCCCACCTCGTCGACGTCGTGTGCGGGTCGTCGATGACCGCGCCGTCGCGGGAACGCGTCTGCTCCGGCCTGCGCGGCCGCGTCGTGGAGATCGGGTTCGGTTCCGGCACCAACGTGCCCTACTACCCCGCCGGCGTCGAGTCCGTCACCGCCGTCGAACCCGCCGACGTGGCGTGGCGGCTGGCCCGGCCCCGGGTGGCGGAATCGACGGTGCCGGTGGAGCGGTCGGGTCTGGACGGGCAGTCGCTGCCGTTCCCGGACGGCAGTTTCGACACGGCGTTGTCGACGTGGACGCTGTGCACGATCCCCGACGCGGTGCAGGCCCTGCGGGAGGTGCGCCGGGTGCTCGCGCCCGGTGGGACGCTGCATTTCGTCGAACACGGGCTGGCTCCGGACGAACCGGTGCGCAGGTGGCAGTACCGGCTCGACCCGCTCCAGCAGGCCCTCACGGGCGGATGCCATCTCACCCGCGACATCGCCGCGCTCGTGCAGGAGGCCGGCTTCGACCTCCGCGAACTCGACACCTTCTACGAGAAGGGCACACCGAAGTTCTTCGGGGCGCTCTCCCTGGGTGTCGCCGCCCCGGTATCCTAGATCAACACCACGATCAGGACGACGATCACGAGTACCGCGACGATCGCCGCGATCACTCCCCCGAGCGACCGGCGGCGCTGGGCGGGACCGTCGTGCACGAGTTCGGGATCGGCGTCGGGAGAATCGCCGATCGGGTCGTCCCCCTCGGGGTTCGCATTGGCCGGATTCGACATCGATCTCCTCCTGGGTGTGTGGTCCCGAGTCTGGCACGGACGCGCGCCCGGCGTTCTCGTTTCACCCCGCCCCGCTCGGGTATCCGGTCACGGTAGACGCCCCACGACCGAGGAGGACCCATGGCGGATTTCATCGACAAGGCCAAGCACAAGGCAGAAGAAGCCGGCGGGAAGATCAAGGAGAACACCGGTCGAGCAGCCGGCGACCGTGATCTCGAGGCCGAGGGCAAGGGCGACCAGACGGCGAGCGGCCTCAAGCAGGCGGGCGACAAGGTCTCCGATGCCGTGGAGAACGTCAAGGACGCATTCAAGAAGTAGTCCCGCAGTTCACGGGGGTGCCGGTGGTCGCGACCACCGGCACCCCGTTTCCCTGCGGATCTATCCGGTTCCCTCGGTGTCGTCGAAGAAGTGCCAGGTGCCGTCCTGCTCGTGCTGGGCCTCCATCCGCCAGCCGAGCTCGCTGTTGTCGGCGCGCTTGTCGACGAACCACGCGTGGGCGTCCTGTGCGCTGTCGAATTCCTTGGTGTCCACGACGTCACCGCTGGGGTCGATCACTCGATAGTTGGCCATGCCGAGGGACTTCCCGTGGGGTCGCTGCGCCAAACGTCCCGCGGGGCCGATGTGCGCCGAACGTCGCCTTCTGCTCGCATTCGTGTAGGGTGGGGTCATCGTCCGGCTCGCTTTCCGACGAGCCACCCCCGCACCGTCCAGGTGCCCGACGGTTCCGGACGACCCCGAGAGTTTCCCACGGCGATCACCGCGGCTCCCGTGCTTCGCACCCGTCTGCGACCGAGTCCAGCGGTGACGCATCCGAAAGGACGACCATGAGTCAGAACCCCCACGTCGACGTTCCGCTGTTCCTCGCGCCCCGCGATCCCCGCGCCGAGGCCGAGTCGGAACCCATCGCGAACACCGCCGAGGTCACGCGCCCCCACGACTACACGTCGATCTTCTCCGCGCGTCCCTGAGTTCGGTTGTAGAGCAAGACGATTTCGGTGGCTCCGACCCCGCTGAGCGGAGTTCGTTCCACCCGAATCGAAGAAGGTCCCGTCGGCGCGTTCGCCGACGGGACCTTCCCGGTCCACGCGCGGGGGAGGTGAGCATGGACCCCACGGCCCCGCCCGTCGGGGGGAGGTGGGCGAGGGCCGTCATCTCCTTGATCGAATCGGTCGTGTGCGACGTTACGGACATTTCGTATGACCGGTCGGCGGCCCTCCCGGACCGGCGATGGACAGTGCTATCGTCGCGTCCGTGACACGGGGTGCTCCGCACACGCGGGGCTGAGATCACACCCGTCGAACCTGATCAGGTAATGCTGACGAAGGGATGTCCCGGCATGTTCGTGCCTTTCCGACCTTTCATGCGCCGGAGCACCGGCCACCCGTCCACCGACGCCTCCCCGCTGTCGTGATCGCCCGCCGGCTCGCAGGGGCATTCGCGATCGCGGTCGCGCTCACCACGCTCACGGCGTGCTCGAGCGCGGACGACGGCGACACGATCCGTTTCGCCCTGGACTGGACCCCCAACACCAATCACACCGGGTTGTACGTGGCGCTGCAGGAGGGCCTGTTCGCCGATGCGGGACTCGACGTCGAGGTCCTGCCGTACAACAACGCCACCCCCGACACGCTCGTCGACGCAGGCAACGCCGAGTTCGGGATCTCCACGCACGCGTCGTCGACGTTCGCCCGGGCCGCCGGGTCGCGGACCGTCGCGGTCCTCGCACCCCTGCAGCACTGGGCGACGGCGATCGCCGTGCGCGCCGACGATCCCGAGATCACCCGGCCGGCGGATCTCGACGGCAGGATCTTCGCGGGCTTCGCGAATCCCGGGGAGACCGAGATGCTCGCCGAGGTGATCCGCAACGACGGGGGCCGCGGCGAGTTCGAGGAGGTCACTCTCGGAACCTCGTCGTACGAGGCGGTCTACTCGTCGACCGCGGACTTCACCGTGTCGTATCTGGCCTGGGAGGGCCTCGAGGCCGAGCACCGCGGCCTGCCCATGCGGTACTTCCGGTTCACCGACCACGGCTTTCCGGACGCCTACGCGATCGTCGTCGACGGCAACGAGGACTGGATGACCGAGCATCCGGACGAGGCCCGGGCCTTCGTGCAGGCGCTACAGGAGGGCTACCGCATCGCCGCCGACGATCCCGACCGTGGCGCGAAGGCCCTGCTCGACGCCAACCCCGGCGCCTTCCCGGACGAGGCGCTCGTCCTCGAGAGCCAGCGCATGCTCGCCGCCGAGTACATGCGCGACGAGAACGGTGAGGTGGGGTCGCTCGACGCGGACCGCTGGGCGGAGTACGCCCACTTCCTCTACGACAACGGCCTGCTGGCGGGACCCGACGGTGCACCGCTGAGCGTCGAACCCGATTGGTCGACCTATGTCACCGACGACTACCTCCGCAACTGAACCCGCCACCCGGACCCGGCGCCTCGTGCCGGCCCTGCTGGTCGCTGCGGCGCTCGTCGCCGTCTGGCAGCTGTACGTGTCGGTGAGCGGGATCCGGCCGCAGGTGCTGCCCTCCCCCGTCCGCGTCGTGGAGCAGGGCTGGGCGCACCGGTCCGTCATCGCCGGGCACGCCTGGGCGACCCTGCAGGTCACGTTCGTCGGGTTCGCGGTGTCGCTGACCCTCGCGTGGGCGCTGGCGATCGCGGTGGACTTCTCCCCGTGGTTGCGGCGGGCGTTCGTGCCGCTGTTCGTGGTCTCGCAGACCCTGCCGATCGTCGCCGTCGCACCGCTGATGATCATCTGGTTCGGTTTCGGGTTGCTGCCGAAGATCCTGGTGGTCACCCTGGTGACCTTCTTCCCCGTGGCGATCGGGCTGATCGAGGGGTTCGCGGCGGCCGATCGGGAGGCCGGATCGCTGCTGCGCAGCATGGGGGCGTCGCGGTGGCAGCAGTTCCGCTACGTGCGGTTGCCGGCGGCGCTGCCCCGTTTCTTCACGGCGTTGCGGATCGGGATCACCTACGCGGTGGTCGGGGCGGTGTTCGCCGAGTACGTCGGCGCCAGTTCCGGTCTCGGCATCTTCATGAGCACCCAGAAGAACTCCTTCCGGACCGATCTGGTGCTCGCGGCGGTGGTGGTCACGGCGGTGCTGTCGCTCGTGCTGTACGCGCTGACCTATCTCGCCGAACGACTGATCGCGCCCTGGGCGCTGGGGCGGAGCCCCCGATGAGTGCCGGGGCGGAGCCCCCGATGAGTGCCGTCACCGTCACCGCTGTCGACCGGTCGTACGGTGACCGAGCCGTTCTGGACGGCGTCGACTTCTCGGTCGAGCTGGGCGAGTTCGTGTCGTTGATCGGGCCGAGCGGGTGCGGGAAGTCGACGTTGTTCTCGCTCGTCGCCGGGCTCGAACGTCCCGATTCCGGTGAGGTTCTCGTCGGTGGTGCGCCGGCGGCGCCGGGGCGTGCGGCCTTGATGCCGCAGAAGGATCTGCTGTTCCCGTGGCGCAGCGTGCTCGACAACTGCGCGCTCGGCCTGCAGGTGCAGGGCGTGTCCCGGCGCGAGGCGCGGGCCCGGGCGCGGGAGTTGTTGCCCACTTTCGGTCTCGCCGGGTTCGAGGACGCAGCGCCGGGTCGCCTGTCGGGCGGGATGCGGCAGCGCGCGGCGCTGGCCCGCACCGTGCTGCAGGGCCGCGACGTGCTGCTGCTCGACGAACCGTTCGGGGCGCTCGACGCCCTGACCCGCACCGAGATGCAGTTGTGGTTGCAGAAGGTGTGGCAGGAGCACCGCTGGACGGTGCTGATGGTGACGCACGATGTCCGCGAGGCGGTGCTCCTGTCCGACCGTGTGCTCGTCCTCGATCCCCGCCCGACCCGTGTGCACCACGAGGTGCGGGTGACGCTGCCGCGTCCGCGTACGGCGGAGACGCTCGCGACGAGCGGGTTCGTGGCGCTCGAACAGGAACTGCTCGAGCATCTGCACGGTTCGCGCCGTGCCGACGATCAGCGCAGGATGCTCTCCAGGTAGTCGCCGATCTCCGGGGTGGACTCTGCGAGTCCCTCGACATGCCCGGCGACGGGCAACCGCAGGTCGAAGTCCTCTCCCGCGAGCGCGAGATCGGCGGCGAACCAGAAGGTCAGTGGCGGCGGCACCACGGTGTCGGCCAGGCCCTGGACGATCATCACCGGCCGGTCGAAGCCGTCGACGTCGATGGCGAAGTAGTCGGAGATCGCCTGCTCGACCGGGGTTCCCGCGATGGGACGTGCGAACAGGTCGCCGACGTACACCCCCGCCAGCCGCTGACGGAACTCCTCCATCGGCAGGGCGTCGGCCTGCTCGACGAGTTCCAGCCCGAGGGGCGTCATGTACTGCGCCAGGTCGAGATCCGGGCGCGAATCGTGGAGCCCCGCAGCGATGTACGCCATGTACAGGGTGAGTCCGTCCACCCGCAGCGGCGGGAACTCCGGCCCGGCGATAGCGGTGAGGCGGTCCAGGTTGGTGGGCGGACCGCTCGCGAAGGTGCCCCGGAAGTCGAGGTCGGGGGCGTAGTCCGCGGCGCGGGTGGCGGTGGCGAGCGCCGCGTGCCCGCCCTGGGACTGTCCGGCGACCGCCCATACCCGGGAGGCGTCCGGGATCAGTTCCCGTGCCGCCACCACCGAGTCGACGACGTTGTGGGCGGCGACGTCCGCGTTCAGGTAGGGGTGCACGCCCGGCGTGCCGAGCCCTGCATAATCCGTTGCCACGACGAGGAATCCACGTTTCAGCCAGTCGCCGTAGAGATTGCGGTAGATGTCGTACTGCACGCCGGTCCGGGAGGGTGCGTCCGCGTCGGTCATCCCGACCGTGCCGTGCGCCCACGCGACGATCGGCCACCCGCCCGGCGGCGCCTCGCCCTCGGGCACGAAGATCTGCGCGGTGGACACCCCCTCCGCCCCTTCGGTGCGGTAGGTGAAGGTGACGACCTCCGAGGCGCCGGGCACCTCGGTGGAGGGCGCTCGCGTCTCCGACCCCTCGACGACGACTCGGCCGTCGACCGGCGCGGCCTGCGCCACGCCGGTCGCGGCGGAGAGTGTCACCGCCGCGGCCACGAGTAGTCCTGCCGGCCGGCCGGAGCCCCGACGCATCCGATCACACCTTTCGATAGATCCGGTAACCATCCGAGCGCCGACCCTAGCGAACCGCGCTCCGCTCGTGGGGTGCTTCGATTCGGACATTCCGGACACACGCTACGTCCTCGGTCATCCGCTGCGGCGATCGCGGTCGTGGATGACGAGCGGGCGCGCGGACACGTTCGGACCCGAGTCGGTGAGGTGAATTTTCCGGGTTAATTCCGAAACGAAATTCGGGCGATTTCCCAGCACGACCGCAAGTGCACGACGAAACGCCCTGCAACCGCGAGATATACGGCGTCGGATGGTGTTTGCTCGACGGTGAATATACGGGCAATTCCGTTTCCGATACGACCGGAGGAGGACGTCATGTGTACCAGAGTGGTGTGGCCGGATGCCGCAGGAGCCGTTCTCGTCGGTCGCAACATGGACTACCACCGCGACACCGGCACGAATCTCTGGCGCCTCCCCCGCGGTCTCGAGCACGACGACGGGGTCGGTGGGTCGCTGCACTGGACGTCGCGGTACGGCAGTGTCGTCGCGGGCGCCTTCGACATGATGTCGGTGGACGGGATGAACGAGGCCGGGCTGGCCGGGCACATCCTTTGGCTCGCGGAATCGGACTACGGCACCTTCGACCGGTCGCGCCCGGCGTTGAGCATGGCGATCTGGCTGCAGTACTTCCTCGACAACTTCGCCACCGTCGCCGACGCCGTGCAGTGGATCGACGAGACCGAGGTGCAGGTCGTGCCCCTCGGCGACCCGGCCACCGGTGAGGTCCCGGCCGTCCACCTCGCTTTGGACGACGCGACCGGCGACTCCGCGATCATCGAGTACATCGACGGCAGACCCACCGTCTGGCACAGCCGCGAGTACCTCGTGATGACCAACTCCCCCACCTACGACGAGCAACTGAAGCTGCTGAAGGACGTCGAAGGGTTCGGCGGCACCAAGCCGCTGCCCGGCACGACGCTCGCCGCCGACCGGTTCGCCCGCGCCGCCTACTACGTCGGCCGTCTCCCCGAACCGAAGACGCAGGTGGAGGCGGTGGCCGGGATGTTCAGTGTCATCCGCAACGCCGCCCAGCCGTTCCGCATCCCCGACCCGGACAAACCCTATGCGTCCCAGACGATCTGGCAGACCGTTGCCGACCTGACGAACAAGCGGTACGTCTTCGACTCGACCACCCGCCCCAACGTGCTGTGGATCGACCTCGACAAGCTGGACTTCTCCGAGGGAACGCCCGCGGGGAAGCTGGACCTGCTGGGCGACACCTCGCTCGAGGGCGGGCTCGCGGGCAACGTCTCCAGCCGTTTCGAGGACACCGCACCCATGCAGTTCCTCACCCTGCAGGCCTGACCCGGGAGGCACGGATGACCACGGAGGATCAGGAATCGGTCGCGACGCCCCCGGCACCCGCGAAGACCACCTGGCTGCCCCTGGCGCTGGTGTGCTGCACCGGGCTGGTCTCGGTGTTCAACGCCTCGGTGCTGCCGATGGCGATCAGTGCGATCGTCGAGGGCCTGGGCACGACCGTCTCCCACGTGCAGCTGGCGATCGTCGCGTACGGCATGTTCGTCGCGGCGTTCACGGTCACGGGCGGCAAGATCAGCGAGGTGCTGGGCGCGCGGAACACCCAGCTGCTGGGGCTGACCCTCTACGGAGCAGGCCTGCTGCTCTGCCTTCTGTCGCAGGACGTCTCGACGCTGATCGCGGGTGAGGCCCTCGCCGGTCTCGGTGGCGCACTGCTCGTGCCCAACGCCCTCGCGATCATCGGTCAGGCGTACACGGGCACGCAGCGTACCGTCGCCGTGTCGGTCCTGTCGGGCACGACCGGCATCGGTGCCGCGCTGGCCCTGCTGGTCGGCGGGTTCCTCGTCCAGACCTGGGGATGGCGCGCCCCGTTCCTCCTGATGCTCCTCATCGTCGCGGCGACCATCGCGATCGCGCTCCGGACGAGACTGCCCCGCCACACCTTCGAGGGGTCGGTGGACCGGGTGAGCATCCTGCTGTCCGCCGCCGGGGTGCTGCTGCTGGTCGCGGCGATCAACCAGATCGGTTCGTGGGGTCTGCTCCTCGCGGCCGAGGGCGCACCGGTGAGCATCCTCGGGCTGTCGCCGGTGCTGGCGCTGCTCGTCCTCGGCGGGCTGGTACTGCACGCCTTCGCAGCGCGGCAGTACTCGCTGAGCGGCGGCGACCGGACTCCCCTCCTCGACCCGCAGGTCTTCGGTTCGGGCCCCAACCGCGCGTGCCTGTCCGGACTGATCGCCGTCAATCTGTTGATGGCCGGCGTGAGCTATCTGCTGCCGCTGTACACGCAGATGGTGCTGGGCAAGAGCCCGACCGGATCGGCCGCGATGATGGTGCCGATCTCGCTGGCGGCGCTGGTGTCGGCGGCGGGAACCCCGGCCCTGATGCGGCGGTTCGCCGTCCGCCCGCTGTTGACCGGCGCCCACCTGCTCGCCTCGACGTCGGTCATCCTGCTGGCGCTGACCATCTCGAACCAGTGGTCGAGCGCGTGGACGTGGCTCAGCGAGATCACCCTGGGCCTCGGCATCGGTGTCGGGCTCAGCGCCGGCGCCGCGTTGCTCATGGAGTCGAGCCCGACGCATCTCGCCGGGGAGATCGGCAGCGCGCGGGGCATGGCCAACTTCCTCGGCCTGTGCACCGGCACCGCCGTAGCGGGCGCGGTCCTGATGTCGGTGCTCGCCTCGGCGGCGTCGACGCGGATCGCCGACGACCCGGACATGTGGGCGGGCACCCGGATCGAGATCAACACGAGCTCGGTCGGTTTCGTCGAGAACGAGGACCTCCGTGGCCGCCTCGCCGGCCTGGAGCTGACCCCTGAGCAGCTCGACCGGGCGGTGGAGATCAACGTCGAGTCGCGGCTGGTGGCGTTGCGCGCGAGCCTGTGCGTTCTGGGTCTGGCGGTGCTGCTGCCGGTCGTGACGTTCCGCCACCTTCCGGGACGCAAGGAGGAGTGACCCCGACGCTCCCGATGGAAAAGACGGATACACCCCGCCGGAAGGGGTGTATCCGTCTTCTTCGTTGTGCCCCCAGTGGGACTCGAACCCACACTTTGCGGATTTTAAGTCCGCTGCCTCTGCCAATTGGGCTATAGGGGCGTGGGCAACAGAGTAGCGGCAGGTCGCCGTGACGGGCGCCTCGGGGGCACGGGATCCGAACATGTTTTCGTGGACATCCCGTGCAGCCCTGCCCCAAGATCATCGCCACAACCGAGCAAAGGTGCCCGCCGCGGGCTTGGACCCTCGCGACCGGCGGATGTCCGACTGTCGAGGAGTCGAACGTGGCACAGCATACCCATGCCCATCCGCAGGGTGGTATCAGACGCGGCCCCCGTGTGGCCGCCAACTTCACCATCCTGACGGGAATCGGACGATGCACGTCCACGGCTGACTGCCGCTGTGGCGCTCGCTCCCTGTTCCGCACCCGGCCCTTCCCCGACCTGCGGCCGGTGCGACGAGTACGGCCGGCTGCCCGACGACGGGTTCGGCCGTTCGGTCCGCTGCGCCTGCCGACGACCCGTCGCGGCCTGAATCGTCCGCGCCGAGTGTGTAACTCGCATTAACGGCCGAACACACCATATGGTCTGTTCCGGCCCTGCGAGGAACCCCCACCGACCAGCGTCACCGCGAGGTGTGCTGTTCGGAGCAATCGAGAAAGACGAGGAATGCGCTCGACCACCACACCACCCCTGGCGCAGCGGATCCGGACCGCCCTGACGGCTGCCGTCGTGGCGGCCGTCCCCACCCTGATGGCCGTCCCGACGGCACACGCCGACAACATCGTGTACCCGGCGGCACTGCAGGATTCGTTCTACAGCGCCCCCGACGATCTCGCGTCGCGACAACCCGGGGACGTGCTCGCCGCCCGCGTCGTGCCGCCACCGCTGGGCTTCCCCGGGACCGACGCGGTACAGCTGAAGTTCCGGTCGACGGACTCGTCCGGCGACCCGATCGCGGCGGTGACCACCGTGCTGTCCCCGCGCGACGCGGCACCCGGCCGGCCGCTGGTGTCCTACCAGGCCATCATCAATTCGCTCGGTCTCGAGTGCGCGCCGTCGAACGCACTGTACGCATCGAGCCTGATCGACGGCATCCGTGAATCCCCGGGCCTGCTCATCGCCATCCAGCGGGGCTGGTCCGTCGCGGTGCCCGACCATCTCGGGCCGAACAGCGCCTACGGTGCCGCGAAGGTCGGTGGGCAGATCACCCTCGACGGAATCCGTGCCGCACAACGCCACTCGGCGCTCGGCCTCGCCGACAGCCCCGTCGGGATCGCGGGCTACTCGGGTGGCGGCATGGCGACGGCGATGGCGGCCGCGCTCGCCCCGACCTACGCGCCCGAGCTGAACATCGTGGGCAGCGCCTACGGCGGGGTACCGATGAACATCGGGGCGATGGCCCACGAACTGGGTGCTTCGGCACATCCGGCCTTCGGGCTCGCAATGGCCGCCGCGCTGGGTCTCGAACGCGAGTACCCGGAGCGGATGCCCGTCTCCGACCAGCTCAACGACCGGGGCAGAGCTCTGCGCGACCGGATCGCCAACGCCTGCACCAACGACATCCTACTGTCCGGCGCGGGCATGAGCATGGCCGACGTCGCGGACGCCGCCACCGGGCTGTCGCTGCTGGAGAGCTCCTCGGTGCGTGGGGTGCTGGACGAGAACAGCGTCGAGTTCGTGCCCACCGTCCCCAACGCCCCCGTGTACGAATGGCATTCACCCACCGACGCGCTGATCCCGCTGCAGTCGATCGACACCACCCTGCGCCGCTACTGCGAGGCGGGGGTGCCGGTGCGGTCGGAGCTGGTGCCGAGTCCCGATCACATCACCGCAGCGGTGATCGGGTTGCCCGGTGCGCTGGACTTCCTCGACGCGCGGTTCGCCGGCGCCGCACCGACGTCGAACTGCTGAGAAAGTGAGATCCGGTGTTCTCGACTGCGCATGAGGCAGTCGAGAACACCGGATCGGAAAGAACTAGCGGGCCACCGATATCGCGATGCCGTCGAGGATGTCGTGCTCGCTCACGACGAGCTCGTCGATACCCGCACGACGGCCGAGTTCCTCGGCGAGGACGGTGGTGATGATCGAGCCACCGCCGATGACGTCGACGCGGCCGGGGTGCATCGGGCCGAGCGCGGCGCGTTCCTCGCGGGTCGCGGCGACCAGCCCGTCGCACACCTGCCGCAGCCGCCCGAAGGAGACGGTGGACAGGTGGATCTTCTCCGGGTCGTATTCCTGCAGCCCCTGGGCGAGCGCCGAGAGTGTCGTCATGGTGCCGGCGACCCCCACCCAGGTGCGGGCCTGCTCGACCGGGACGCGCTCGAGTGCCTCACGGATCTTCTCCTGTGCGAACTCGCGTGCAGCAGCGACCTGTTCGGCGGTCGGCGGGTCGTCGTGCAGGCAGCGTTCCGTCAGCCGCACGCAGCCGATGTCGGTGGAGTACGCCGCGTGCACCCCCTCGGTGTCGCCGAGCACGACCTCCGTGGAACCACCACCGAGATCGACGACGACGAAAGGCCCACGGGCCGGGTCGAGTTCGCCGACCGCACCGGAGAACGACAGGCGTGCCTCCTCGTCGCCGGTGATGACCTCCGCCTCGGCGCCCGGGATCACGGCGCCGAGCACCTCGCGGGTCATCGCGAAGAAGTCCTCACGGTTGCTCGCGTCGCGGGTGGCCGACGTCGCGACCATACGGACCGCGGTGGCCCCCGTCTCGCGGATCAGGTCGGCGTACTCCACCAGCGCCACGCGGGTGCGTTCGATGGCCTCGGGAGCGAGACGGCCGGTGGCGTCGACGCCCTGACCGAGCCGCACGACCTTCATGAGCCGGGTGACGTCGGTGAGGCTGCCGTCCTCCGCGAGGTCGGCGATGAGGAGGCGGATCGAGTTGGTGCCGCAGTCGATGCCGGCGACCCTCACTGCGCTTCTCCGCGCAGTTCGGCGTAGGTGGGCCAGTCGGCGGGGATCGCCGTGCCGCGCAGACCGGCGTCGGCGGCCAGGGCGACGGACTCGTCACCGAGCGGGTTGACGCCCGGTCCCTTGGCGAGCGAGTGCGCGATCAGCACGTGCAGGCACTTGACGCGTTCGGGCATGCCGCCCCCGGTGAAGTCGGTGCCGAGGGATTCGATGGCGTTCCGTTCGGCGAGGTACGACTCGTGGGCGCGCCGGTAAGCGGCGGCGAGCTCCTCGTCGTGGGCGAGCCGCTCGGTCATCTCCTTCATCACCCCGGCGGATTCCTGCCGGCTCGCCTCCGCGGTCAGCCGCGGATCGGTGAGGTAGTACAGCGTGGGGAAAGGCGTGCCGTCGGGCAGCTTCGGTGCGGTCTTGACCACTCCGGGTGCGCCGTCCGGGCAGCGGTAGGCGATCGCGAGGACACCGCGGGGGGTGCGCCCGAGCTGGGCGGCGACGGCGTCGAGGTCTTCTTGCGTGACGTGATCGGTCACCCGGGAACAACTCCTGGTTCTGGGGGTGCCACCGGCATCTGCTGGGGCACCGGTTCGGGCTCGGGTTCGGGCGCCGGTTCGGCCACCGACAGCCACAGGTCGCTGTACCAGGTACCGGTGGTCGGCCGTTCCGGTTCGCGCCTCTCGCGTTGAGGCGGCCCGTCGCCGGGCAACTGCACCTGATAGGGGATGTCGCCGGGCATCACGAACCGCAGCCGCTCGCGGGCCTGGGTGCGGACCCAGGCCGGGTCCTCCATCTTGGCCTTCTGGTCCTCGAGGGCCGCGATCTCCTGTTCGAGCTGCTCGCGTTCCGCGGCGAGCTGTTCGGCCTCCGAGCGCTGACCGACGTAGGTGCGCAGCGGCACCGCGAGGGTCAGGGCGAGGCCGCACACGACGAGGGCGAGCACCACGGCACGGCCGGTGGACAGGCCGAGGAAGGTGCGTTCGGTGCGGGTCCGGCGGGGCTCGCGGGGCGCGCCGACCCGCCGCGGCCGGGCACGGCCCGAGCTGCCGGGCCGGCCCCGCGACGAGTGGACGGGGTCCTCGCGACGTGCGGGCCGAGCGCCCGCGTTGTCGGTGGTGTGGTCGGCAGGGGCGGTAGATCCCGTGGGACGGGCCCGACCCGGGCGCCGGGCAACGGCCGCACCGTCGGTGCGGGTACGGCGGGCGCCGGGACGGGATCTACCGCGCTGACTCATGCCTGCTGTCAGCCCTCGGCGGAGAACCGCGGGAAGGCGAGCTCGCCCGCGTAGCGAGCGGCGTCACCGAGCGACTCCTCGATACGCAGCAGCTGGTTGTACTTCGCGACGCGCTCGGAGCGGGCCGGGGCGCCGGTCTTGATCTGGCCGCTGCCGACGGCGACGGCGAGGTCGGCGATGGTGGTGTCCTCGGTCTCACCGGACCGGTGGCTCATCATCGTCTTGTAGCCGTTGCGGTGCGCGAGGTCGACGGCGTCGAGGGTCTCGGTCAGGGTGCCGATCTGGTTGACCTTCACCAGCAGCGCGTTGGCGGCGCCGCGGACGATGCCGTCCTCGAGACGCTCGGGGTTGGTGACGAACAGGTCGTCGCCGACGAGCTGCAGCTTGCTACCGAGACGCTCGGTCAGGGCGACCCAGCCCTCCCAGTCGTCCTCGCTCAGCGGGTCCTCGACGGAGACCAGCGGGTAGGCAGCGAGCAACTCCTCGTAGAAGTCGGCGAGCTCGTCGGCCGTGCGGTTCTTGCCCTCGAAGGCGTAGCCGGTGCCCTCCGTGTAGAACTCGGTGGCGGCGACGTCGAGAGCGAGCGCGACATCGCTGCCCAGCTTCAGGCCGGTCTTGCCGATGGCCTCGCTGATGAGGTCGAGGGCCTCCTTGGTGCCCGCGACGTCGGGAGCGAAGCCGCCCTCGTCGCCGAGGCCGGTGGCCAGGCCCTTGCTCTTGAGCACGGACTTGAGGGAGTGGTAGACCTCGGCACCCCAGCGGAGGGATTCCTTGAAGGTCGGGGCGCCGATCGGGGCGACCATGAACTCCTGGACGTCGACGCCCGTATCGGCGTGGGCGCCACCGTTGAGGATGTTCATCATCGGGACCGGGAGGATGTGGGCGTTCGGGCCGCCGACGTAGCGGAAGAGCTCGAGTCCGGACGACTCGGCACCGGCCTTGGCGACGGCCAGCGACGCGCCGAGCAGGGCGTTCGCGCCCAGGCGGCCCTTGTCGGGGGTGCCGTCGGCGTCGAGAAGGGCCTGGTCGACGGTGCGCTGCTCGGTGGCGTCGAGACCGATGATGGCCGGGGCGATCTCCGAGAGAACGGCCTCGACGGCCTTCTCGACGCCCTTGCCGAGGTAGCGGTCGCCGCCGTCACGCAGCTCGACAGCCTCGTGCTCGCCGGTGGAAGCACCCGACGGCACTGCAGCGCGGGCGAAGCTTCCGTCCTCGAGCAGCACCTCGACCTCGACCGTGGGGTTGCCACGGGAGTCGAGGATTTCGCGGGCTCCTACCTGCTCAATGATGGCCACTGGCTGATTCTCCTTCGATGGACTTTCACGCTGCGGTGTCTGCACGCTGGGGACAGCCTAACGGTCGCGACCAGGGCCCGAGGCACCACTCGCCCTGGAACGTCCGTCACGGTCGCACGCCGACGCCGTAAGCGGCGGCCCGATCGCGGACCAGCATCAGATAGTCGGACGAGTAGTTGTAGGCCATCAGCGCGCGGGTCCAGCCCTCGGCGGTGGTCAGGTCTCCCCCGCGAGCGCACAGATAGCGGCCCGCCGTGAGGGCCGCGTCGTCGATGTTGTCGGGGTCGGCGACGCCGTCGCCGTTGGCGTCGACGCCCCAGTTCTCCCAGGTCTCAGGGATGAACTGCATCGGCCCCATGGCCCGGTCGAGGAGCGGGTCGCCGTCGAGGCGGCCACCGTCGGTGTCGCGGATCTCGGCGACCCCGGGCCGGCCGTCGAGCGGGATGCCGCGGATGGCCGGGGAGACGGTGCCGTCGGCGGCGAGGCTCGCCCCGTCGTGCTGTCCGTGGCGGCTCTCGACGCTGCCGATACCGGCGAGGGTGGTCCAGGCCAGGCCGCAGCCCGGATCGCCGGCGGCGAGGACGGCGGCGGCGTGCCCGTAGGCCTCGAGGGCCGTCACCGGGATGCCGAGCTGCTCGGCCTGCGGCTCGGCCCATTCCCGCAACAGCGCCGCGGTGCGCCCGGGACCGTTGACGTCGATCGGCGGGACCGGGGTGCCGGGGACCGGCGGGACCCCCTCGGGGATCTCGATGCGCGGCTGCTGCGGGAGGCGGGGGACGTTCTGCACCGCCAGGACGACCACGGCGATCAACGCTCCGAAGAGCATCAATGGCCACAGCCGGTGTCGGTTCTGTCGTTCGGACGGCACCCTTCCATATTCCATACGGGACGAATGGTGCACGTGAGCGCGTCCGCGGTCAGTTCGGCCAGTACCGCTCCCAGGCCTGCGCGTCGAGGCCGCCGTGGGGCACACCGTCGGCGTGGGCGGCCCGCTCCGCCGCCCGGACGGTCTCGGCGAAACGCATGGTCGCGCTGCGCAGCGCGGCCTCCGCTCCCCCGTCGCCGGTGATGCTCACCGTCCGCAGCTCGGCCGGGATCAGGTGGTCGGGCAGACCCGCGCGCCGTGCACGTTCGACGACCTTGTCGGCCAGCGACAGCGCCGGCTGGGCGGTGGCGATGCCGTCGAGGCAGGACGGTCGGGCCTTCTCGGCCTTCTTCGCGACCTCCCAGGCCTGTTCCTGCTCGGCGACGTCGAGGGGGCCCTCGTGACCGTTGGTCAGGTGGGGGCTGCGCGCGGCAAGCTTCGCGACGAGGGTCGCGGCGACGTCGTCGATGGTGAACCGCCCGGCCGCCTCGGCGATCCGCGAGTGGAAGAGCACCTGCAGCAGCAGGTCGCCGAGTTCCTCGCGCAGTTCGTCGGGGTCGCCCGAGTCGATGGCGTCGAGGACCTCGTAGGTCTCCTCCACGAGATACCGCCGCAGGCTCTCGTGGGTCTGGGTGACCTCCCAGCCGCTGAAGGACCACAGCCTGTCCATCACCTCGGCGGCCTCGCGCAGGGACGGGTAGTCGTTCATGCGTTCACCGGGATCTCACCGGACAGGTCCACCGAGCCCTGCGGTTTGCCGTCGAGGGCGAGCAGGAAGTCGGCGATGTACTGCAGCAGCGCCACGTCGCGCATCCGGTCGGAGCCGACACCGCCGGTCCGCGGGATCGGCAGCTGCACGAGTCCGCTGGTGGGCCGGTACTGCGAGGCCGGGTACAGCCGCTTGAGGCGCATCTGCTTCGAGTCCGGCAGGTCCATCGGCGAGATCTTGATCTGGGTGCCCACGACCGCGACCTCCTCGAGGCCGTACTCGCGGCACAGCAACCGCAGCCGTCCGACGGACACGAGGCGGCGCACCTCCTCCGGCAGCGGGCCGTAGCGGTCGACGAGTTCGTCGACGACCTCGGCGATCGCGGCGTCGTCGGTCGCGGCGGCGAGCTTGCGGTAGGCCTCGAGCCGCAGCCGGTCGGAGGCGACGTAGTCGGCGGGGATGTGCGCGTCGACGGGCAGGTCGATGCGCACCTCCTTGGGGGCCTCCTCGGTGGTGACGGGCCTGCCGTCGGCTGCGGCCCGGTACGCCTCGACGGCTTCGCCGACGAGCCGCACGTACAGGTCGAAGCCGACCCCGGCGACGTGACCGGACTGCTCGGCGCCGAGAACGTTTCCGGCGCCGCGGATCTCGAGGTCCTTCATCGCGACGGCCATGCCGGCGCCGAGATCGGAGTTCTGCGAGATGGTCGCGAGCCGGTCGTAGGCGGTCTCGGTGAGCGGCTTCTCCGGCGGGTACAGGAAGTAGGCGTAGCCGCGTTCCCGCGACCGACCGACGCGGCCGCGCAGCTGGTGCAGCTGCGACAGGCCGAGGGTGTCGGCGCGTTCGACGATGAGGGTGTTGGCGTTGGAGATGTCCAGGCCGGTCTCGACGATCGTGGTGCACACGAGCACGTCGAACTCGCGCTCCCAGAAGCCCTGCACGGTCTTCTCGAGGGCGTCCTCGTTCATCTGGCCGTGGGCGACGGCGACCCGTGCCTCGGGCACGAGATCACGGATCCGCTTGGCGGCCTTGTCGATCGAGCTCACCCTGTTGTGGACGTAGAAGACCTGGCCGTCGCGGAGCAGCTCGCGGCGGATGGCGGCGGCGACCTGCTTGTCGTTGTAGGCACCGACGTAGGTGAGGATCGGGTGGCGTTCCTCCGGCGGGGTGAGGATGGTCGACATCTCGCGGATGCCGGCCATGCTCATCTCCAGGGTGCGCGGGATCGGGGTGGCCGACATGGTGAGCACGTCGACGTGGGTGCGCAGCGCCTTGATGTGTTCCTTGTGCTCGACGCCGAAACGCTGTTCCTCGTCGACGATCACGAGGCCGAGGTCCTTCCAGCGGATGCCGGTCTGCAGCAGCCGGTGGGTACCGACGACGACGTCGACGGTGCCGTCGGCGAGACCCTCGATCACCTCGCGGGCCTCGGCGGCATCGGTGAAGCGGCTCAAGCCCTTCACGGTGACGGGGAACGACGCCATGCGTTCGCTGAAGGTCTGCAGGTGCTGCTGGGCGAGCAGCGTGGTGGGGACGAGCACCGCGACCTGCTTGCCGTCCTGCACGGCCTTGAAGGCGGCGCGCACCGCGATCTCGGTCTTGCCGTAGCCGACGTCGCCGATGACGACGCGGTCCATCGGGACCGGCTTCTCCATGTCGGCCTTGACCTCGGAGATGACGGTGAGCTGGTCCTGGGTCTCCGTGAACGGGAAGGCGTCCTCCATCTCCTTCTGCCACGGGGTGTCCGGGGCGAAGGCGTGGCCCGGGGAGGCCTGCCGCGCCGCGTACAGCCGCACCAGCTCGCCGGCGATCTCGCGAACGGCCTTGCGTGCCTTGCGCTTCGTGTTGGCCCAGTCGGAGCCGCCGAGCTTGCTGATCGACGGCAGCTCGCCACCGACGTAGCGGGAGAGCTGGTCGAGTTGTTCCATGGGGACGAACAGTCGGTCGCCGGGCTGGCCGCGCTTGCTGGGCGCGTACTCGATGACGAGGTACTCGCGGCGCGCGCCGCCGACGGTGCGCTCGACCATCTCGACGAACCTGCCGATGCCGTGCTGGTCGTGGACGACGAAGTCGCCGGCGTTCAGGGCGAGCGGGTCGACCTGGTTGCGGCGCTTGACGGGGGTCTTGCGTCCCTCGGTGACGACCCGGTTGCCGGTGAGATCGGCCTCGGTGACGAGCACCAGGCCGGGCACGACGTTGTCACCGTTGCCGGGCAGGACCATGCCGTCGTGGAGGCAGCCACGGAGCACACCGACCTGCCCGCGCACCGGTTCGGCGCCGGGCTCGAGTTCGGCGGCGGGGACCTCGTTCTCCTTCAGGCGTTCGAGGACCCGCCGGCGGTGCCGGCACCGGCCACGACGATCACCGCGCGACCGCCGGTGGTGACGTGCGCCCGCAGGTTCGCGAACAGCATCGACAGCAGTTCTTCGGAGCCGCGGACCTCCGGGGCGGGCTGGACGTCGACGACGACCTCGGTGTCGGAACCGGAGGCGAGCGGGCTCAGCGTCCACCACGGCCGCCCGGCCGCCTGCGCGGCCTCACGCACCTGCCGCAGCGACCGGTAGGCGGAGGCACCGAGGTCGATCGCCTTCCCGTCGACCCCGTTGAGGTTGGAGGTGTCGAGCGGGGCGGCACCGCCGATCGACGCCGCCGTCCACGACGCCTCGAGGAACTCCTGGCCGGTGCGGGCGAGGTCACCGGCGCGGGTGCGGACCTTCTCGGGGTCGCAGACGAGCACGTGGGTGCCGGCGGGCAGCACGTCGGTGAGCAGCTGCAGCTCGCCGGGCTGCAGCACGGGCAGCAGCGCCTCCATGCCCTCGACGGGGATGCCCTCGGCCATCTTGCCGAGCATCTCGACGAGCGCCGCGTCGGCGGGGTTGTCCTGCGCGAGCTGCGCGGCGCGGGCCTTGACCTCGTCGGTGAGCAGCAGCTCACGGCAGGGCGGGGCGACGACGACCGGGACGTCGACGTCGGAGATGGACCGCTGGTCGGCGACGGAGAAGCACCGCAGTTCGGTGATCTCGTCGCCCCAGAACTCGACGCGGACCGGGTGGTCGGCGGTGGGCGGGAACAGGTCGAGGATGCCGCCGCGCACCGCGAACTCGCCGCGCTTGCCGACCATGTCGACGCGGGTGTAGGCGAGCTCGACGAGTCGCTCGATCAGCTGCTCGAAGTCGAGTTCGGCACCGACCCGCAGCGTGACGGGTTCGATCTCCCCGAGCCCGGGAGCCATCGGCTGCACCAGCGAGCGGACGGTGGCGACGACGACCCGCAGCTCGGGGCCGAGGTCCCGGTCGTCGGGCCGGGCCAGGCGCCGCAGCACCTGCAGGCGGCGGCCGACGGTGTCGGCGCTCGGTGACAGCCGCTCGTGCGGCAGGGTCTCCCAGGAGGGGAACTGTGCGACGACCCCGCCGAGCATCTCGGTGAGTTCGGCGGTGAGGTCGTCGGCCTCGCGGCCGGTGGCGGTGACCACCAGGACGGGAACCTTCTCCGCCAGGGCCGCGGTGACGAAGGGGCGGACGGCGGGCGGAGCGACGAGCTCCTGCTCGGCGGAACCGGCGAGCTCGCCGATCCTGCGCAGTCGGTCGTCGGCCAGCGCGATCCGCGCCAATCCGGACAGTGGGGTGGCGGCCGGGGGCACAGCAGACAAGGGAGAGCGCTCCTGAGTGTGAGACGAGAACCTCGTCGAGTCTATTCCGGTCCCCCGACCGCGTCACCGCGGCGGGGCGCGCTTCCGTCACCGCGGCGGGGCGCGAGGAGATCGGCGCTGCTGTCACCGAGGGAACCCCGTGCCCAGTCGGACAACCGGGCGAGCAGCCCCTCGTCGCCGGGGTCGTCGCGGCGTTCGTCGGGGGTGAGCCAGCGGCGGCGCACCATCCGCAGCAGGGAGGCGCGGGTGCGGGCGGGGTCGGCATCGAGGGCGAAGGTGACGAAGGCGTCGGGGGTCCACGACTCGATCCCCGACCGTTCGAGGGCCGCGGCGATGGCGGGGTCGGTGGTGACGACGGCATCGGCGTGGCTGAGCAGCGCGACGGAGACGATGTGGGTCTCCTTGGGGTCGGTGACGTGCGGTACCTCGCGCAGCACCGTGGTGGGCCAGACGACGCGGGCGTCGGGGAAGGCACGGTCGAGTTCGGCGAAGAGGAAGTCGCGGGTGGGGCGCGGGAGTTCCGGTGGGAGTCGGCGGTCGACCTCGGCGATGATGCCGTCGCTCCAATAGGGTTGGTACAGCCCGTCTTCGGCGAGGGCCAGGGCCACGTCCCGCAGGCGGGGACGGGAGAGCATCGTCGCGCCGAGCACCACCCGAACCGGCATCGGTCCCCCTTCGTCGTCGAGAAAAGTCGGTTCCGCCCGGCCCGGCGGGATCAGAACGGGTCGTACAGCCCTTCACGGTGGGCGAGGTCGGCGAGATTGTCGAGCACCTCCGCGACGACCTGCGCCCGGCGTTCGGCGAGAGCGAGGACGTCGGAGCGAGCGACCCGGCGGTGCAGGCCGTGGAACTCCGCGGCGAGCGCGCCGGTGTCGACGAGACGGGCGACGTGCGCGCGGGAGCAGCCGAGCACGTCGGCGGCCTGCGGGATGGTGAGCAGGGCGGGGACGGTGCCGATGGTCACCGCGGTGTCGGGGCCGAGTTCGCCGAGCAGGTTCTCCAGCGCAGCGGGTGCCTCGCCGGCGGTGAAGGGCCCGAACCTCACGACTGGGTCCGCAGGCGGTGCTCGACGAACTGGGTGAAGTAGTCGAGCTTGCCGGGCGGCACCATCGCGGACAGGATCATCCGCCACATCACTCCGGTCTGCTCGGCGAGCCGTTCGGTCCAGCCGAGGGCGCTCGAGACGATGCGGGCGCCCATCGCCTGTTCGAGCATCAGGGTCGCCACGGGCTCGGGGTCGACGTGCGCGACGAGGTCGCCCTCCCGGGCGGCCCGGCGGCCGAGTTCCTCGAGCGTGCGCTGCCACACCTCGAAGGGCCGGTGCTCGGTGCCGCTGTAGTCGCCGATCTCGAACAGCAGACGGAACATGGCCCGCACCATCGGGTCGGTCGCGGACATGTCGACGTGCAGGACGGACAGGTCGATCATCGTCTCGAGGGCCGGCGACCGCCGGTCCATCTTCGTCTCGGCGGCGGCGGCGAAGCGCACGAATCCGGCGTCGATCACGCCGCGGGCGAGTTCCTCCTTGGACGCGAAGTGGAAGTACATCGCTCCCTTGGTGACGCCTGCCTCCCGGAGGATGTCGGTCAGATTGGCCTCGGCGTATCCGTCACGCGCGAACACCTGCGCGGCCCCCTGCAGCACCGCTTCGCGCGTGGCCTCCGCGCGTACCTGTCGTCCCACCGTCCCCGCCTTCTCGCTCCCTCGGTCCACAATAACGTTACTTACCTGTGACGTGGGAACGAACGGTGATCGGGGGTGATCATGCGGAGGGGGCGGGCGGATCACCGAGCTTCGGGTCGGCCTCCAGCGCCATCAGCCCGTTCCAGCACAGATTGACCAGGTGCGCGGCGACCTCCTCCTTCGAGGGGGTGCGCCGGTCGAGCCACCACGTCGCGGTGGTCGCGACCATGCCGACGAGGGCCTGGGCGTAGAGCGGGGCGAAGTCCGGGTTCAGGCCCCGCCGCGAGAAGTCACCGGACAGCAGCTCCCCCACCTGCCGCATCGCCTCGTTGAGCAGGCTCGAATAGGTGCCCTCCTCCGCGGACATCGGCGAGTCGCGCACGAGGATGCGGAAGCCGTCGGTGCGTTCCTCGATGTAGGTGAGCAGGGCCAGGGCCGCCCGCTCCACCCGGATCCGCGAGCGGTTGCGGGTCAGGCTCTCGGTGACCATCGACATGAGGATGGTCATCTCGCGGTCCACGACCACCGCGTAGAGACCCTCCTTGCCGCCGAAGTGCTCGTAGACGACGGGCTTGGACACCTGCGCCCGCTGGGCTATCTCCTCTATGGAGGCGCCCTCGTAGCCGCGCTCGGCGAACAGGGCGCGGCCGATCTCGATGAGTTGCTCCCGGCGCTGCGTGCCCGTCATCCGGATCCGCGGAGTGCGCTCGGTCCGCTTCTGCGACGCCTGCGACACGGGTCCTCCTTCGACGGGACGTACTGGGATCGTTCGACAGCCTATCCAGTCCCGACACCGCGACCCCCACGTTCGACCTCGACGCCTTCTCGTGCGAGGATCAGGGACGCACGCCTGCCGGCCGAGCGTCGCAGGGGTGTGGCGATCCGCCGTGGTGTAATCGGCAGCACCTCTGATTTTGGTTCAGATAGTTCAGGTTCGAGTCCTGGCGGCGGAGCGGGAACCATCCCGGGGAGCCGATGCTCCCCGTGTGCACGCGGTCCGACCGGCGTGCCGAAATCGTGTCGAGGGAGCTGGATGCAGGTGCAGACCGCGATCATCGTGCTGGCGGCCGGAGCGGGAACGCGGATGCGGTCGAAGACCCCCAAGGTGCTGCACGAACTGGGCGGACGCACGATGCTCGCACACTCCCTCCACGCCGTCGCCGCGCTCGGGCCCGACCACCTCGTCACGGTCGTCGGCCACCAGCGCGAGCAGGTCTCCGCAGCGGTCGAGACGATCGCCGCCGAGCTCGGCACCGGCATCACCGTCACGGTGCAGGAGGAGCAGCGCGGCACCGGCCACGCCGTCGAGTGCGGGCTGAACGCGCTGCCGGACGGCTTCGACGGCACGGTCGTCGTCACCGCCGGCGACGTGCCGCTGCTGGGCACCGACACCCTGCGCGACCTGCTCACCGCCCACACCGATCCCTCCCCCGCCGCCGTGACCGTGCTGACCACCACCGTGGACGCACCCACCGGCTACGGGCGGATCGTCCGCACCGACGACGGCGAGGTCGCCGCGATCGTCGAGGAGAAGGACGCCACCGACGAGCAACGCGCGATCCGGGAGATCAACACCGGTGTGTACGCCTTCGACGCGGCCGCGCTGAGGTCGGCCCTCGGCCGGCTCGACGACGACAACACCCAGGGCGAGCTGTACCTGACCGACGTGGTGCACATCGCCCGCGCCGACGGTCTGGCCGTCCGCGGGTTGCGCACCGCCGACGCCGTGCAGGTCTCCGGCGTCAACGACCGCGTCCAGCTCGCCGCCCTGTCCACCGAGCTCAACCGGCGGGTGCTCGAGCGGTGGATGCGCGAGGGCGTCACGGTCGTCGACCCCGCCACCACGCGGATCGACGTCGAGGTGGTACTCGGCAGCGACGTCACCCTCCATCCCGGTGTGCAGCTGCACGGCCGCACGGTGATCGCCGACGACGCCGAGATCGGCCCCGACACCACCCTGACGAACGTGCGGGTCGGCGCCGGTGCCTCCGTGGTGCGTACCCACGGCTCCGACTCGGTGATCGGCGAGCGTGCCACGGTCGGGCCGTTCACCTACCTGCGCCCCGGCACCGAACTGGGTGAGGGCGGCAAGCTCGGCACCTTCGTCGAGACCAAGAACGCGCAGATCGGGGCGCATTCGAAGGTCCCCCATCTCACCTACGTCGGCGACGCGGAGATCGGTGAGCACTCCAACATCGGGGCGTCGAGCGTGTTCGTCAACTACGACGGGGTGAACAAGTACCGCACGGTCGTCGGATCCCACGTGCGCACGGGCTCCGACACCATGTTCGTCGCACCGGTGACGGTCGGCGACGGCGCCTACACGGGCGCCGGGACCGTACTCCGCCGGGACGTCCCACCGGGGGCGCTCGCGGTGTCGGGTACGCCACAGCGCAATATTGAAGGGTGGGTCCAACGCAATCGCGCCGGTACCCCCGCTGCCGAGGCAGCATCCCGAGCACAGCAGCAGCACGACCACGATCGGCAGAAGGACGGCCAGAACCCGTGACCAATTGGATCGACAACCAGAAGAACCTGATGCTCTTCTCCGGCCGGGCCCATCCCGAGCTGGCGGAGCAGGTCGCGAAGGAACTGGGCGTTCCCCTCACCCCGCAGACCGCGCGGGACTTCGCGAACGGTGAGACGTTCGTGCGCTTCGAGGAATCGGTGCGCGGTTCGGACGCGTTCGTGCTGCAGAGCCACCCGTTCCCGCTGAACCAGTGGGTCATGGAGCAGCTCATCATGATCGATGCGCTCAAGCGTGGCTCGGCCAAGCGCATCACCGCCATCCTGCCGTTCTACCCCTACGCTCGCCAGGACAAGAAGCACCGCGGCCGCGAGCCCATCTCCGCCCGCCTGATCGCCGATCTGCTCAAGACCGCCGGCGCCGACCGCATCATCACGGTCGACCTGCACACCGATCAGATCCAGGGCTTCTTCGACGGCCCGGTCGACCACATGCACGCGCAGGGTCAGCTCGCCGAGTACATCCGCGGCAAGTACGGCGTCGAGAACATCGCCGTCGTCTCCCCCGACTCCGGTCGTGTCCGTGTCGCCGAGAAGTGGGCCGACACCCTCGGCGGCGCCCCGCTGGCGTTCATCCACAAGACCCGCGACCCGCTGGTCCCGAACCAGGTCAAGTCGAACCGCGTGGTCGGTGAGGTCGAGGGCCGCACCTGCATCCTGATCGACGACATGATCGACACCGGCGGCACCATCGCCGGCGCCGTGAAGATCCTCAAGGAGGCCGGCGCGGGCGACGTCATCATCGCCGCCACCCACGGTGTGCTCTCCGATCCGGCCGCCGAGCGCCTCGCCGCGTGCGGTGCCCGGGAGGTCATCGTCACCAACACGCTGCCGATCCCCGCGGAGAAGCAGTTCGACTCCCTCACGGTGCTGTCGATCGCGCCGCTGCTCGCGCAGACGATCCGGGAGGTGTTCGAGAACGGTTCGGTGACCTCGCTGTTCAACGGGGTCGCCTGACCGATCGGTCCCACGACGGGGCACACTGTCCGGGTGTTCACCGGATTCCCCGTCGCGGCACTCGACTTCTACGACGATCTCGAGGCCGACAACAGCAAGACGTTCTGGGCCGCGCACAAGGCCGTCTACGACGACTGCGTGCGCGGCCCGATGCTTGCCCTGCTCGCCGAACTCGAGGAGGAGTTCGGGGAGGGCAAGATCTTCCGCCCCTACCGGGACGTGCGGTTCAGCAAGGACAAGCTGCCCTACAAGACACACCAGGGCGGCTATGTGGCGACCGCGGGGAGCGTCGGCTACTACGTCGAGATCAACGCCGCCGGACTCCGGGTGGCGGGCGGAATGTTCGACGCCTCCTCCGCGCAGATCGCCGCCTATCGGGAGGCCGTCGACCACGAACGGCGCGGCCCCGGGCTCACGAGGATCGTGCGCAAGCTCGAACGCGCCGGTTACGAGATCGGCGGGAACCGGCTCAAGACCCGGCCGCGCGGTGTCGATCCCGATCATCCGCGCATCGAGCTGATGCGGCACCGGTCCATCTGGGCGGGACGCACCGAGGTGTCCCCGCCGTGGATCGACAGCCCGCGCACCCTCGACGAGGTCCGTTCCGCCTGGCGCGAGTTCCGGCCGTTGGTGCGCTGGCTCACCGAGGCCACCGCGACGTGACGAGGCAGACCGGGGGGTATGGAAATGCTGTGTGCCCCAAAGGTTTGTGGACACGCGCAAGGTGGGATGATCTTCGTCACTGTCAGGTACGGTCGCCGCAGGTCACGCCCCACCCCCCTCTTCGGCGTAACTTCCCTTTCACTTAAAGTGGCACCTCGTGACCGACGCGCAGACTCTCGATGCCCCTACGGAAAACGCGACAATCCGAACGGCACGGCGATGGTCGCCCGGTGCGTGTGTCTGGTGTGGCGACACCGACTCGGTCGAGCTCTTCCGCAACGAACCCCGCTGTGCCACTTGCCGTAAGCACGAATCCGTGATCGACGAGGCCCGCAGGTTCATGGGTATGTACGGGCTGCGTCCGATCGGCGGCACGCTCCAGTCCGACGACGAGGAGGAGTACGAGCACCGACTCGCCGCCCGGGAGGCCCGCCGCGCACTGAACGACATCCGCCTCGCCGAGCAGCCCGACCCGGCCCTCGTCCGCAAGGCCCTCCGCCCCCGCGCCGCCGCGGTGGCCGAACACCATTCGGCGACCTCCTCCTCGAGCGCGACCCGCTCCTCGTCGAGCGCCACCCGCTCCACGTCCACGGGCGCGTCGTCGCAGCCGGCCAAGGCCGCGCCGAAGCCCGCACCGGTGAAGACCGGTGTCGTCGACGTCGAGGAGATCCAGACCCGAGCCCTCGCACTGCTCGATCAGCTCTCGGCGATCGACGCGCAGCTCGAGCTCGTCGGGGATCAGAACGGCCTCGCCGCCCGCGCGCGTCGCAGCGACCTGGAGAAGCAGCGGGCCACCATCCTGCGCACCCTGGCCGCCCTCGAGAAGGCGCGCCTGAGCGCCACCGGCGCCTGACCCGGTCGATTCCGTCCCTCGGCCCCGGCCGCACCCGATCCGTCCCGGGTGCGGCCGGGGCCGAGATCGTTGTTGCACGTCAGAACACCGAAACGGGTACTCTGTCAGCGACCAAGGGGCCTGTCGGGGGTGCCGCTGGGCGTTGACGCCTGCGCGGAGCGACCCCGACGCCTGCCGAAGGAGTTCGCGTGAGTGTTCCCGACTCCCGACGCGCCGGGGCGCCCCACTGGCGTTCGCTGTCCTCGGCGCTGTCGAGACCTCGGTTGACCTCGTGCCTCGATCGTCGTGCCCCGCTCACCGTGCTGAACGCCCCGCCGGGTTTCGGCAAGCGCACGCTCGTCGCCGGGTGGCTCCACCACGGCGGCGCCCCCGAGCACACGATCGTCTGGGTGCCGCCCGTCCCCGGGTCCGGCGCGCTGTGGGAGTGCGTGCTCGACGTCCTCGGTGAGCATCCCGCCGTGGAACCGACCACCGGCAGTGACACTTTCGACCGGATCGTCCGGACCTTCGAAGGCGTCGACGGCCCTAGCCTGCTCGTCCTCTCCGGGGTCCCCGCCTCGGCCGGCACGGTGCTTCCCGACGTGCTGGGTCTGCTCGACCGCTGCCCGCGACTCGACGTGGTCGTCTGCCTGCCCGGCACCGACGTCGACCTGAGCGAGGTCGTGGTGCGGGGCATCGACCACGTGTACATCCCGGCGTCCGATCTGGCCTTCACCGTCGACGAGACGACGGCGCTGCTGCAGGATTCGCGGGTGGAACGCTCCGAGTCCGAGTGCGCCGCGCTGTGCCGGGCCCTCGGCGGGGTGCCGGTGCTGATCTCGGCCGCCGCCACCCTCGCCCGGAACCTGCCCCAGCGGCTCGTCGACGGCCGCGGCCGCCCCGCGGCGCCGCTCGAGCATCTCGTGCAGCGGTACGTGGAGAAGCGGCTCGACGAACTCGACGACGCCCACCGCCGGTTCGCGTTGTCGGTGGCCGCGGCGCACAGCGTCACCGCCGCCGAGGCCACCGAACTGACCGGCGTCGACGACGCGGCGGCGGCCCTGTCCGCGCTCGCCGCGGCCGGGCTGGTGGCGGGTTCACCGTTCGACAGCCCCCGCACGTGGCGCTGGCCGGACGCCGTCCGCACGTGTGTCCTCGAGATTGCTCGCCGCGCGCGGCCCGGGCACGTCGAGACCCTGCTGTCCGGTCTCGCCCGCGCCCACCACCGGGCCGGGGATCCGGCGGTGGCGTCGATCTACGCCGCCGAGGCCGGCGACTGGACGACCGCCCTGGAGATCGTCGAGGAGTGCTGGGCCCAGATGGTGGACAACTCCTTCGACGTCCTCGTCAAGGTGCTCCGGCAGATCCCGGACGAGGAACTCGAGGCACACCCCTCGGTCCTGGCGGGCCGCGCCCTGTTCACGCAGATGCTCGACGAGCACACCGTGCTGCACTCGTCGCTGCCCACCGACCCGGCCGAACTCGCCGAACTGGGACGCACCGCCGGCGCCGCCCAGACCCTGTACGTCGCGACCGTGCAGACCCTCGCCCTCCGGACCGCCGGCGAGTTCGCCGAGGCGGCGCGGCTGACCCGGCTGCTCGAACCGCTCGTCCGGTCCATCCTCGAACACCACCCGGAGGACATCCGCCCGCAGCTGCCGCTGCTGCGCGTGCAGTGGGGCATCACCCTCCAGCTCGCCGGTCTGCTGACCGAGTCCACCCCCGCCTTCCAGCGCGCCTACCGCGGTGCGAACGCCGAGAAGATCGCCTTCGCGGTGCAGAACGCAGCCGGCAGTTCCGCGCTCGACTGGGCGGTGGTGGGCGACGACCCGCGGGCCCGCGAATGGCTGCGGCTCGAGCGGGAGGCCGAGCCGACGGAGGGTCACTGGGGCGAGATGGTGCGGGTGAGCGGCCGCGCCGCCGCCGTCCTGGTGCACCTCGACGAGCTGGACCTCGACGCGGCGGCGCACCGGCTCGACGAGCTCGGGGTGCCGCGCCTGTCCGAGGAACTGTGGGGGTTCGTCGGGTACTGCCGCGCCTACTACGACCTGACCACGGGCGCCGCCTACGACGGGCTCACGGCGCTGCACCGGCTGATCGCCTCGCATCGCGACCGGCACGAGCACGGCGCGTTCTCCCGCGTGCTGCTCACCGCGGCGGAGGTCGACCTGCAGCTCGCGCTCGGCAACGGCAACCTGGCGGGGGCGATCGCCGGCGAGGGACCGAGCGACCATCCGCTCGTCGCCGTGACCGCGGCGCGGGTCGAGGCGTTCACCGGACGACCGGACGTCGCGCTCGAGAAGCTCCGGCGGGTGTCGTGGATCGACTGCGGCTATCCGCGGGCACATCTGGAGGCGCTGCTCGTCGCCGCGCAGGCGCACCTCGATCTCGAGGAGGGCGGGGACGCCGTGCGCGACTGGCAGCGGGCGTGCGCGCTCGCCGCGTCCCTCGGCAACCGCCGCGCCTTCACGCTGGTCGCGCCCGAGCTCGCCGACCGGCTGGTCGCGCTCGGTGGCAGCCCGATTCCCGGCGGGCCGGTGAAGTCGGTGTTCGCCGAGCCCGTGCGGCGGGTGGAGCTGTCGCGGCGCGAGACCGATGTGCTCCGGCTGCTGGCGGACGGTTCGACCCACGCCGACATCGCGAAGACGCTGTTCGTCTCCCCCAACACCGTCAAGACCCAGCTGCGCAGCATCTACCGCAAGCTCGGCGTCCACACGAGGGTGGAGGCCGTGGGCCGCGCCCGCGAGCTCAGGCTGCTGCCCGTTCGTCCCCCGTCGTGACCGCCCCGCCCGGCATCCGCGCGGCGATCCGCCGGTCGTACAGCCACACCAGTGCAGCCAGCAGACCGAGCGCGGCGCCGAGCACGCACACCCCGGGCCAGCCTCCGGCGGTCCACGCGGCGGTGCCCAACGCCGACCCCGAGGCCGCACCGATGAAGTAGCCCGTCATGTAGACGGAGTTCAGTCGCGACCGGGCGTCCGGGTCGAGGGCGTAGACGACGCTCTGGTTGGTGATGTGCACGAGGCTCAGGGCCAGGTCGATGACGAGCATCCCGACCAGGAACCACAGGAGGGAGGTCCCGCCCGCGGCGAGCGCCGGCCAGGACAGCACCACGGTGACGACACCGACGGCGGTGGTCTGCGGGCCGTAGCCGCGGTCGACGAGGCGTCCCGCGACGGTCGCGGCGAGCGCCCCGGCCAGCCCCGCGAGACCGACCAGGCCGATCTGCAGGTCGCCGAGACCGAAGGGCGGGCCGGCCAGCAGGAACGCCATCGTGGAGAACAACGCGCTCACCGACGCGAAGGTCAGGCCGCCGAGCAGCGCCCGGGTCCGCAACCGCGGATGGGCGAGCAGCAGGTTGCCGAGCGACCGCAGTGTCCTCCCGTAGCTCTGGCGGGCGGTCGGGGTGGTGGCGGGCAGCACCCGCCACAGGGCCAGGGCGACGATCACCATCGCGACAGCGCTCACCCGGTAGACCGTCGCCCAGCCGCCGAGCTCGGCGAGGATACCGGCGACGCTGCGGGCGGCGAGGATGCCGACGAGCAGTCCGCTCATCACCGTGCCCACCGCGCGCCCCCGGTGTTCGGGGGTGGCCAGGGTCGCCGCGAACGGCACCAGCACCTGCGCCGCGACGGAGAACAGACCCGCGACGGCGGTGCCCACGACGAGGACACCGATGTTCGGTGCGACACCGCTGAGCCCCTGCCCGGCCGCGGCGACGAGCATGAGGAGCACCGCCAGGCGGCGCTGCGGGAACATGTCGCCGAGCGGGACGATGAACAGCAGGCCGAGGCCGTAGGCGACCTGCGCGACGGTCACCGTCGACGCGGCCGCCGACTCGGAGGTACCCAGGGCGTCGGCGATCGAAGCGAGCAGCGGCTGGTTGAAGTAGTTTCCGCCCACGCACAGACCCGTCGCGACCGCCATGAGCAGCAGGACCGGGGTCGTGAGCACGGGGCGGGGAGACGTCATGTCCTCCAGCATTCCGTCCCGGAGTGCGGGGTGTCGAATCGGCAGGTGCCTGCACCCCGGGTCGGCCGACGTCTCCGGAGCGATCAGCGCCGGGAGGCGGCCAGCAACGCGAAGCGCCCGTCGGGGTCGACCCATTCGTGCCGGACCGCGAACCCGGCGGCGGCGAGTTCCCGGCCGAGACCGTCGAGCCGGAACTTCGCGGAGATCTCGGTGCGCATCTGCTCGCCTTCCTCGAAGTGCACCTCGAGGTCGAGGGCGGGTACGCGAACGGTCATCGGCTCCGTCGCCTCGAGACGCATCTCGATCCACTCGTTCGCCTCGTCCCACACGGCGCGGTGCACGAACCGGTCCGGGTCGAAGTCCGCGCCGAGCCGCGTGTTGAGGACGCGCAGGACGTTACGGTCGAACTCGGCGGTCACTCCCGCCGCGTCGTCGTAGGCGGCGCGCAGCACGTCGAGGTCGGTGACCAGACCCGCCCCGAGCAGCAGCCACTCGTCGGGGCTCAGCACGGCGGCGGTGCCGGCGAGGAACTCGGCGCGTTCGGCGGGAACGAGATTGCCGATGGTGCCGCCGAGGAACGCGATCATACGGCGCTCCCCGCGCGGCAGGTGGTGGAGCGAGTCGGTGAAGTCCCCCACCACCCCGTGCACCTCGAGGTCCGGATACTCGACGGACAGCCGGGCCACCGCGGTGCGCAGCGCCGGTTCGGAGACGTCCTGCGGGACATAGGTGCTCAGGTGCGGTGCGAGGGCGTCGAGCAGCACCCGCGTCTTCTCCGACGAGCCGGAGCCGAGCTCGACCAGCATGTCCGGCCGGGCGGCCTCGGCGATGTCCGCGGCGTGGTGACGCAACAGCGCGAACTCGGTGCGGGTGGGGTAGTACTCGGGCAGGCGGGTGATCTCCTCGAACAGTTCGCTGCCCCGTGCGTCGTACAGCCAGGTGGGCGGCAGACACTTCGGTGTGGAGGTCAGGCCGCGGAGCGCGTCCTCGCGCAGTTTGTCGTCGAAGTCGTCGGGGGTCAGGTGTACGTCGAGCGTCACGTGGGGTTCACCTCCAGCGGGGAGACGACGAGTTTGCCGGGCACGGCGGCGACGAGATGCCGGTCGGGTACCCGGCGCCAACGGGTGTCGTCGTCGAACGGTTCGGAGGCCACGATGGCGACGTGCTCGTCGACGAACGTCCACAGCGAGTGGTAGCAGGCCGTCGCCCAGATCCCGGTCTCGTTGCACAGCAACAGGTTCAGCCGCGACTCCGGCGACAGTGCGAGAACGTCGTGGACGAGGGAGATCAGGGCGGGTTCGGGATCGGCGGACCGCAACCGCGACCGCAGGAGCAGCCACAGCGTCGCAGCGTCGGTGGGTGATTCGAGGCGCAGGAGTTCGGCGACGGGCAGCATCTCGGCGAGGGAGACCAGCGAACCGGGCCAGCCCCGCACGACGCCGTTGAAGAGGAACGCCCACCGGTCGTCGGCGAACGGGGCCACGGCGGTGCGTTCGACGGGCATGCCTTCGGTGGCCGAGCGGGTGGAGGCGACGACGGCATGGGCGCGCACCGCGTTCAGCCCCTCGGTGACGAAGGGGTCCGCCCAGATCGGCGCGGCGGTGCGGTAGCGGGCGAAGGTGCCGTCCTCGGACCACCAGCCCACCCCGAAACCGTCGGCGTTGATGGTGCCGCCACCGCGCATGTCGGTGGGCGCCCACGACTGTCGCAGCAGCGAGTTCGTCCCCGTCGACAGCAGGGCGGCCACGTTCGTCGCGGGACCGAGATACGCCAGATGCCTACACATCGCCCTCCCCGTACGCCACGCGGACGCCCGCGAAGATCTGCCGGCGGATCGGCAGATCCCAGTTGCGGAACGTTCCACGGCACGCGATCTCGTCGGTTCCGAACGATCCGCCGCGCAGCACCCGGTAGCCGTCGCCGAAGAAGACCTCCGAGTACTCCCGGTAAGGGAAGGCCCGGAAACCGGGATAACCCTCGAACGGTGAGGACGTCCACTCCCACACGTCGCCGATCAGCTGGTGCACCCCGAGCGGGGACGCGCCACGCGGGTACGCCCCCACCACGGCCGGACCGAGATGGCGCTGACCGAGATTGGCGTGGTCGGCGGTGGGATCGTCGTCGCCCCACGGATAGCGGCGGCTGCGTCCGGTGGCCGGATCCCAGCGGGCGGCCTTCTCCCATTCGGCCTCGGTGGGCAACCGGCCACCGGCCCACCGCGCGAACGCCTCGGCCTCGTGGAAGCACACGTGCACGACCGGCTCGTCGGGATGCAGCGGCACGGTCTTCCCGAACATCGTTCGGGTCCAACCGGAGTCGTCGTCGAACCGCCAGAACTGCGGCGCCTCGAGCCCGGCCTCGCAGCGGTGCCGCCAGCCCTCCTCGCTCCACAGCTCCGGGCGCGAGTAGCCACCGTCGGCGACGAACCCGAGATACCGGCCGTTGGTGACGGGCACGGCGTCGATCTCGAACTCCGGCACGAAGACCCGGTGTGCGGGGCGTTCGTTGTCGAGCGCCCACGGATCGGTGGAGGTGCCGATCTCCACCTCCCCCGCCGGGATGCGCACCCGCACCTGCGGCGGGGGTGTCCCGGTCCGCGGTGCGGGCGGTGCGTCGAGCAGCGGCGGGCCCTGCCGGAGTTGGTGGGTGGCGAGCATGGTCTCGTCGTGCTGCTGTTCGTGCTGCGCGACCATCGCGAAGACGAACCCGTCGCGGGTGAGATCATCGTCGAAGTCGTTGTGTTCGAGCACCTTCCAGGTGCTCTCGCGGACCGCCTCGGCGTAGCGCCGCGCCTCTTCGGGACCGAGCAGCGGCAACGACGGGCGGGTCGCGCGGGGATGACGGAAGGCGTCGTAGAGGTCGTCGATCCCGTCGACGATCGGAGCGGCGCGGCCGACTGTGCGGGCGAGCCACCGCTCCTCCTGGTTCGCGATGTGCGCGAGATCCCACACGAGCGGGCTCATCAGCGGCGAATGCTGCCGGACGAGTTCCGTTTCCGGGATCGAGGTGAGCGCGGTCGTGCGGGCACGTGCCCGCTCGAGATGACGCCGGAGCAGGGCACGCGCGGAGGTCACCGCATCTCCTCCCCGGGAGCGCGGCCGCGCAGACACCGGGCGGCCGCGGCGTCGAGCGCCGCGGTGAACCGCATGTCGCGCGAGGACTCCGCCGCGAGCGAGAGCAGACCCGCTGCGGCGGCGCGGAGTTCGACGGACTTCAGACCCACCTGGGCGGCCTCCTTCCACATCTCGCGCACCGGGGCGACGATCGCGCGGGCCTCCTCGACGACGGCCGGGGAGGACAGGAGAGCTTCGATGGCGGCGACCGGCACCTGCCACAGGTCGCCGGGCTGGGCGTCGATGTACCGGACCTCGAGGTGACCGCACGGGCGGACCGGCGGGAACAGGGTGGTCATGTGGTAGTCGAGATCGTCGGTGGTGGGGCGGCGGCCGATCTCGTCGTCGAACTCGCCTTCGAGCCACGCCGCGAAGGTCGCGCCCGGCGGGGCGTACCAGTCGGGCGACGACGACCGCACGCACATCAGCGGCGCGTCGAGCACCCACGCCGGGTAGTCGGCGGGATGGTCGACGTGGGTCAGCGCCGGATCGATCTCGAGCCAGGTGCGCATGCGCTGCGACGCCCACTCCCCCTCCGGCGCACCCCGCAGCCGCGGCGAGGTCGCGAACGCGGCGATCATCGCCGGGGCGATGGCGTGCAACAGATCCCAGCGGAGGGCGACCTCGACGTCGTCGGCGCCGGTGTCGACGCTGACCTGCACCGAGGCGGTGCTGTTCATCATCAGCCGGCCCATCGGCCCGATGCTGTCGTAACGCAGCTCCATCGCGCCGTAGCGCGGGGTGCGCAGCAGCCGGTGCGGTGGCCGCACCTCGTCGGCGGAGCTGTCGAGCATCGTCACCGACCGGCGCGCGAGCAGCGCCCGCAGCATGCGGGTGTCGGCGGTGAGCCGGTCGCAGACCTGCCGCGCCGAGGTGCAGGGCACGCTCGACAGTTCCACCTGCCCGCCCGGTTCCAGGGTGACGAGACTGCCCGACGGCAGCGGCCGGGCCGAGGAGGTCGGCACGACGGTGCGCGGCGCGTGCGGGCCGAGAGCTTCGACGAGCGTGGCGAGTTCCGGGCGGGAGGCGGTGACGTCGGCGCGGGCGGTGAGCCATTCGAGCTCCACCCCGATCAGTTTCGGGGGCGCCAACCGGAAGCTGCGGCGGCCGACGTAGCGCTCCGCCTCGAGGCGGGAGTCGAGGTGCCGGTGGGCACGTGACGATGCTGAGTCGATCGCCATCGCCATCATCCACCCCCTCGGCCGTAGGCAGGTACCCGATCGAGCCTATCGCGCCCGGGAACACGACGTGCGGAGAACGCACCGTGCCCCACCCCGTGGCTCTGCCCCTCCACCCGCTCAGCGGCTCTGCCACTCCACCCGCTCAGCGGCTCTGCCACTCCACCCGCTCAGCGGCTCTGCCACTCCACCCGCTCAGCGGCCCGGTCGTTAGGCTCGGTGGGACCGGCACGGTGAGGAAGGATGTGGGCTCGTGCTCGACCTGCAGGCGGCCCGGCGCGACACTCCGGGATGCTTCGACCGGGTGTTCCTCGACAGCGCGGGCTCGTCGCTGCCCCCGACCCCGGTGCTGGAGACGGTGATCGCCCACCTGCGCCGCGAGGCCGAGGTCGGCGGGTACGTGGCGGCGGACGAGCGGCTCGACGACCTCGCCGCGGTGAAGACCTCGCTCGGGCGCCTGTTCGACGTGCCGGCGAGCTCGATCGCGCTCACCGACAGCGCGTCGCGGGCGTGGACGTCCTTCTTCTACGCGGTTCCCCTGCTGCCCGGAGACCGCATCCTGCTCTCGCAGGCCGAATATGCCGCCAACGCGATCGCGGCGCTGCAGCGGGCGAAGACCACGGGCGCGAGCGTCGAGGTGATCCCGTCCGACGCGTCCGGCCGCATCGACGTCGACGCGCTGCGGGGAATGCTCGACGAGCGGGTGAAGCTGGTGTCGGTGGTCCACGCCCCCACCAACGGTGGGCTGGTCAATCCCGTGCGGGAGGTGGCCGACGCCGCCCACGCCGTCGGCGCCCTGGTCCTGCTCGATGCGTGCCAGTCGGTGGGCCAGCTGCCGGTCGTGGTCCCGGAACTGGAGGTCGACGCGCTCTCCGGCACCGGACGCAAGTGGCTGCGCGGCCCGCGCGGCACCGGCTTCCTCTACGTGCGGCCGCGGCTGATCACCGAGCTCGAACCCGCGGTGCTCGACCTGCACGGCGCCACCTGGACGGCCCCGGAGGCCTACGAGCTCGCGCCGGACGCCTCCCGGTTCGAACTGTGGGAGACCGACGTGGCTGGCCGGCTCGGCCTCGGCGCGGCCGTCGACTACCTGCTCGGCCTGGGTGTGGACGCGGTGACCGAGGCGATCGCCTACCGCGCCGGGCACCTGCGCGACGGCCTCGCCGACATCGACGGGGTGACCGTCCACGACCTCGGGGTGCAGCGCAGCGGCATCGTCTCGTTCACCGTGGACGGGGTCGACCCGGTGGCTGTGCGCGACGCCCTCGCCGAGCGGTCGGTGACCGTCACCGTCAGCCGCCGCAGCTCGACGCTGCTCGACATGTCGGCGCGCGAGCTGGCCGCGGTGGTGCGGGCCTCGCCGCACTACTTCGTCTCCCCCGCCGACGTCGACCGGTTCCTGGCGCACGTGCATGATCTGGCCCGCTCCTGAGGGCGGGGTTCGCTTCGTTCCGGACCATCCGGTAGAGTGGTTCGAGTTGTCTCGGCGAGGGTGAACCGCAACATCGCTGGCTCACCGTGATCGACGCGGCTGCGACGGATGAGCGTCTGCTCCTGGTCGCGCGTGTCGGTTCCATTCGTTCGAGAACACCCGACCACGAAGTGCCACCAGCGTAGGAGCCTTTACATCATGTCCGACGAGAATCGTCTCGTAGCCAGCGTCCGTACCGAGTTCGGCAAGGGTGCCGCCCGTCGCGCCCGTCGCGCCGGCCAGATCCCCGCCGTCCTGTACGGCCACGGCACCGACCCCCGGCACCTCGCTCTCCCCGAGCTCGAGTTCGCGGCCGTGCTGCGTGCCCACGGCACCAACGCCGTCCTCACCCTGGACATCGACGGCGAGGAGCAGCTCGCGCTGACCAAGTCGGTCGTCGTCCACCCGATCCGCCGCTACATCGAGCACGCCGACCTGCTCGTCGTCCAGAAGGGCGAGAAGGTCGCCGTCGAGGTTCCGCTCACCATCACCGGTGAGGCCGCTGCCGGCACCCTCGTGGTCCACGAGGTCACCACCATCAAGGTCGAGGCCGACGCCCTGAACCTCCCCGAGGAGATCACCGTCTCGATCGAGGGCGCCGAGGCCGGCACCCAGATCCTGGCCGGTGGCGTGGAGCTGCCCGCCGGCGCCACCCTGGCCGACGATCCGGAGCTGCTGCTCGTGAACGTCACCGAGGCTCCGCAGGACCTCGAGGGCGACGAGGGCGAAGAGGCCGCCGCCGAGGCTGCCGAAGAGGCCTGAGTCGGTACGGCTCTTCGATGAAGTCGTTCGTACGGCGCGTCATCCTCCGGGATGGCGCGCCGTACGTGTTCGGTAAAGCACGAAAGGAAGCACAGGTGAGCGAGGACACCGCGCTCGTCGTCGGTCTCGGCAATCCCGGGCCGAAGTACGAGAACACCCGCCACAACATCGGTTTCATGGTGGCCGACGTGCTGGCCGGACGTGTGGGCGGCAAGTTCTCCGCGCACAAGCGCAGCAACTCCGAGATCGTGCAGGCGCGACTCGACGGCCGGCAGGTCGTCGTCGCCAAGCCCCGGACGTACATGAACCTGTCGGGTGGCCCGGTCGCGGGCCTGGCCAAGTTCTTCTCGGTCGACCCGGCGAACATCGTCGTCGTGCACGACGAACTCGACCTCGACTTCGGCACGATCCGCCTCAAGCTCGGCGGCGGCGAGAACGGCCACAACGGTCTGCGGTCGATCTCCTCCTCGCTCGGCACCAAGGACTACCTGCGGGTGCGGATGGGTATCGGACGCCCGCCAGGTCGCCAGGACCCCGCCGACTTCGTGCTCAAGCCCTTCTCGGCCGCCGAGCGCAAGGACCTCGACGTGTGGTGCGAGGAAGGCGCCGACGCCGTGGAACTGTTGCTGAAGCTCGGCCTCGAAGGCGCCCAGAACCGCATCCACTGAAAATTCCGTGAGCGGGACGAAAACGACCGCGCACCGGAGCCCGGGACGTACTGTCTTCGGCTATGGAGTCGTTCGTCCATCTGCGTAAGGGTGTGACACCGCACCGGATCCACGCCGATCTCGACGGTCTCGAGGACGACGAACTCGGCCGGTCCGGCTTCACCGGCCGCACGGCGCACCTGTACCGGCGCAACGATCCGACCGAGTACCGGACCGTGGGACCGCTCCGTCCGCTGGACGTGATCGCCTCGAATCTGCGCCCCACCGATCTCGACGATCCCGCCGGGTCACCGCTGACCCTGTTCACCAATCCCGACTGCCGGATCATGCTGAGCCGCCGAGCGACCGCGATGCCGTTCCACGTCCGGCACGTCGACGGCGACCTGCTGTCCTTCGTCCATCACGGAACCGGCACCTTCGAAACCGAATTCGGTCCTCTCGCATATCGTCCCGGCAACTGGGTGTACCTGCCGAAGGCCACCACCTTCCGCCACGTCCCCGACGGCGACTGTTTCCTGCTCATGATCGAGGCCACCGACGAGTTCCGGGTACCCCCGCCCCGGGAACTCGGCCGGCACTTCCCCTTCGATCCCGCGCAGATCACCGTGCCGGAACCGCAGGCGTATCAGGACGACGGCGACCGCGAGTACGAGGTGCGGCTCGTGCACGAGGGTGGACCCACCTCGTTGTTCCAACGGCATCATCCCCTCGACGTCGAGGGCTGGCGCGGTGACAACTTCCCGTTCACCTTCAACATCGACGACTACAACGCCATCGGGTCGGACAGCGTGCACCTGCCACCCACCGTGCATCTGTTCATGCAGGCCACCGGCGTGTACGTGATGAACTTCCTGCCCCGGCCGGCGGAGGGTGTGCCCGGCACCGAACGCGTGCCGTGGTACCACCGCAACGTCGACTTCGACGAGATCGCGTTCTTCCACGGCGGGGAGATCTTCGGCGTGGAGATGCCCGAGACACTGCTCAGCCACGCTCCGCAGGGACTGCACCACGGAGCGCCGCGTCGCGCCCGTGAACGCGCGCGACGACGCCACGACCAGGACACCCGCATCGGATGGAAGGTCGTCGCGATCGACACCCGCCGGCGTCTCGTCCCGTCCGCCGAACTCCTCGCCGCCGTCCCCGAGCCCGACTAGGAGCACCGTGCCCGAACCGCTCGCGCAGCATCGCTACGACCGCATCCCCTATCTCGTCGTGTTCGAGGATTCGTCGCCCTACCAGGACGTCTACGGCGGCACCGGGGATATCGTGGCCCTGGAGTCCTATCTGCTGGTACCGCGCGACGTGCCGTCGGACACGGTGCTGGTGTTCATGCATCCCATCGGCGGCGGCGCGTATCTGCCGATGGTCAATGCCCTCGCCCGCGCGGGACACCACGTCGTCTACTGCAACAGCCGGTACCGGGGGACCGATTCGGCCCTGATCATGGAGAAGGTCGTCGAGGATCTCGGTGCCTGCATCAGGGATGCGAAACAGCGGCTCGGCTACGAGAAGGTCGTGCTGGCGGGCTGGAGCGGGGGCGGGTCCCTCTCGCTCTTCTACCAGCAGCAGGCCCGGCACGCGACCGTCACCGCCACACCCGCGGGCGACCCACCGGACCTCACCGCACTCGACCTGCCCGCCGCCGACGCAGTGGTGCTGCTCGCGGCGCACGTGAGCCGTCACGGCACGTTGACCGAGTGGATCGATCCGTCGATCCTCGACGAGACGGACCCGTCCCGGCGCGATCCGGAACTGGACCTCTACGCCCCCGACGCACCCCACAAGCCTCCCTACGACCCGGAATTCGTCGCCCGCTACCGGCAGGCCCAGATCGACCGCAACCGCCGGATCACCGTGTGGGTGAAGGAGAAGCTGGACGAACTGAGGTCCGCGGGTCGCCCCCACGACGAGTTCGGATTCGTCGTGCACGGCACGATGGCCGATCCGCGCTGGCTCGACCCGGCCATCGACCCCAACGAACGGGTCCCCGGCACGTGCTATCTCGGCGACCCGCAGGTGGTGAACATGGGGCCGGTCGGGCTGGCCCGCTTCTGCACACTGCGGAGCTGGTTGTCGCAGTGGAGTTTCGACGACGCGCGCGCCGACGGTGTCGCCTGCGGGCGCGACATCGACGTCCCGACTCTCGTGGTGGGAAATCTCGCCGACAACGCGTGCACGCCGAGCCACACCCGGCGCCTCTACGACGCGATCGGTCATCCCGTGAAGAAGCTGCACGAGATCCCCGGCGCGACCCACTACTACGCGGGGCCGGACCAGCGGCCCCGGCTCGAGGAAGCGGTGGGGGTGGTCACCGACTTCCTCCGCAGTGTCCTCTGACCCCGGTCCTCCGACCCCGCCGGCCCCCGACCCCGTCGTGCTCTGCCCCGGGCCCTTCAGCCGCGGGTGAGCAGCGCCAGCGAGTTCCCGCGCCGCAGCTTGCCCGAGGACGTCTTCGGGATGCTGCCCGGCCCGAGCACCGCCACGGTGCGCGGCCGCACCCCCACCTCGGCGACCACCGCGTGCACGACCTCGCGTTCGATGCGCCGCACCTGTTCGGGGTCGTCGAACAGCTTGGTCTCGACCGCGACGGCGAAGGACTCGCGCTTCTCCCCTGCGTCGAGCCGGATCGCGACGGCGTTGCCGGGACGCACGCCCTCGACGCTGCACGCCGCCCGCTCGATGTCGGTGGGATAGACGTTGCGGCCACCCATGATGATGACGTCCTTCACCCGCCCGCACACCACGACGTGACCTTCCTCGGTGAAGTAGCCGACGTCGCCGGTGTCGAGCCAGCCGTCGGAGTCCTGGGCCGGGACCGGTCCGTCGACGGTGAGATAGCCGTGTGTGACGGCCTTGCCGCGCAGCTGGATGATGCCGACCCCGCGGGGCGGGAGCACCTGCCCGTCGCGGCCGACCACCCGGCCCTCGAGCCCGGAGACGAGCCGGCCGAGGGTGGGCATGCGGCGCGCGTGCGGCCGGCTGGTGGGCACCGCCATGCCGCCGGCCTCGAGCAGGTCGGGGTCGACGACGTCGAGGACCATGCCGCGGCCGGGATCGGGTACCGACACCGCGAGGGTGGTCTCGGCCATCCCGTAGGACGGGGCCAGGGCGGTGGGGTCGAGACCGAACCGCTCCCCCTCCTTCGCGAGGTGCTCCATCGTGTCGGGGTCGACGGGTTCGGCCCCGTTCCACATCCAGCGCATCGACGACAGGTCCACCGCTCCGTCGGGTGCCTGCGCCAGCTTCCGGGCGAGCAGCGAGTACGCGAAGTTGGGTGCCGCCGTGAGGGTTCCGCGGTACTTGCTGATCAGTTCCGCCCACAGCATCGGCGACCGCAGGAAGTCCAGCGGCGTGACCGACACGACCGTGGCACCCACCTGCATCGGGACGCTGAGGAACCCCACCATCCCCATGTCGTGGAACAGCGGAAGCCAGCTGACCATCACGTCGTCGTCGAGCGAGAACTTGACGCGCTCCATCATCGCGTCGGCGTTGGCGTAGAAGTTCCCGTGCGTGATCCGCACGGCCTTCGGGGAACCGGTGGACCCCGAGGTCAGCTGCTGCAGCAGCATGTCCGATTCGGCGGTGTCCACGGGCTCGACGGGCTTCCCCTCCCGCATCTGCCCGATGGTCACCACCGTGATCCCGCGCTCGCGCAGCAACTGCTCGGCGATCTCGAAGGGAGTGCCGAGGACGACGGCACGCGCGTCGATCATCTTCAGCACGACCTCGGTGTCGCGTGCCCACAACTGCAGGTCGGTGCGGGGTGTGGGCTGGTGCAGCATCGTCACGCTGGCCCCGCGCATCCACACGCTCTGGCAGGCGGGGGCGATGTCCACGGGTTCCCCGGCGAGGATGCCCACGGAGTCGCCCGGCCCGATGCCCGCGGCGGCGAGTGCGCCCGCCATGCAGCGGGCCTGACGGTGGATGGCCCCCCAGCTCTGCTGCAGGGGTGCTCCCGGCTCCCCGGTGATCAGGACCCCCGTGTCCGCCTCCGCCGTCGCGTACATCTCTTCGGTGAACCTGCTCACGACCAACTCCCGTTCGGTGGTTGCTCCGGTGACTGCGTGGTTGCTCCGGTGACTGCACAGCCCGCTGTTTGCTCATCAGCGTGCACCCGGAAGGAGGGGTGGAGGGTCGTCGGCCGGGAAACGTGATCGAATCTGAGAGAAATCGACACCGAATCGCCGAGTAACATGGACGAGTTACCGGCGATAGCGCCCCCACCCACTGCCCCCTTCGAGAGGTTTTCCGCGTGAGCACCCCGCATGCTTCGGCCGACAGTCGTTCCACCGGCAGCACGAAGCCTGCATCCGCGAAGGAAGTGCGCGCCGAGGCGGAGCGCCGGCGCACGTTCGCCGTCATCTCCCACCCGGACGCGGGCAAGTCGACGCTCACCGAGGCGCTCGCGCTGCACGCCCGGGTGATCTCCGAAGCCGGCGCGGTCCACGGCAAGGCCGGGCGCAAGTCCACCGTGTCGGACTGGATGGAGATGGAGAAGGCCCGCGGCATCTCCGTCAGCTCCACGGCGCTGCAGTTCAACTACACCTCCGAGGAGGCGCCCCGCGGCGAGGACGGCAGCGAGACGGTCAACGTCATCAACCTCGTCGACACCCCCGGCCACTCCGACTTCTCCGAGGACACCTACCGCGTCCTCACCGCCGTCGACGCCGCCGTCATGCTCATCGACGCCGCGAAGGGCCTCGAGCCGCAGACGCTGAAGCTGTTCCAGGTGTGCCGCCACCGCGGCATCCCGGTGATCACGGTGATCAACAAGTGGGACCGCCCGGGCCGCACCCCGCTCGAGCTGCTCGACGAGATCCAGGAGCGCATCGGGCTGACGCCGACGCCGCTGTTCTGGCCGGTGGGCATCGCCGGTGACTTCCGTGGCCTGCTGCGCCGCGGCGAGGACGGTGCCGCCGTCGAGTACATCAAGTTCACCCGCACCGCCGGTGGCGCGAAGATCGCGCCCGAGGAGCACCTGTCCCCCGACGAGGCGCTGAGCCGTGAGGGCGACACCTGGGCCGAGGCCGCCGAGGAGTCGGAGCTGCTCTCGGCCAGCGGCCAGGACCACGACCAGGAGCTGTTCCTGGCCGGGCAGACCTCCCCGGTGATCTTCGCGTCCGCGATGCTCAACTTCGGTGTGCGGCAGATCCTCGACACGCTCGTCGCGCTGGCGCCCGCCCCGGGTGCCCGCCTCGACGTCGACGGCAATCCCCGCTCGGTCGACGACCCGTTCAGCGCCGTGGTCTTCAAGGTGCAGGCCGGCATGGACACCGCGCACCGCGACCGGCTGGCGTTCATGCGTGTCGTCTCCGGTGTGTTCGAGCGCGGCATGGTCGTCACCCACGCCCAGACCGGCAAGCCCTTCGCCACCAAGTACGCCCTGACGGTCTTCGGCCGCGAGCGGTCGACGGTGGAGAACGCCTATCCCGGCGACGTCGTCGGCCTGGTCAACGCCACCGCGCTGGCACCGGGCCACACGCTCTTCGTCGACCGGAAGGTGGAATTCCCGCCGATCCCGTCGTTCGCCCCCGAACACTTCGCGATCCTGCGGGCCGAGAGTGCCTCGAAGTACAAGCAGTTCCGCAAGGCCGTGGACCAGCTCGACTCCGAGGGTGTCGTGCAGATCCTGCGCAACGACATCCGCGGCGACGCCTCACCGGTGATGGCCGCCGTCGGCCCGATGCAGTTCGAGGTGGTCGCCGCGCGCATGAAGGCCGAGTACAACGTCGACCCGAAGATCGAGCCGCTCGGTTACTCCCTCGCCCGCCGCACCGACGCGGCGTCGGTGGACGAGCTGAACCGGCAGCGCGGCGTCGAGGTCTTCACCCGTTCCGACGGGGTGCTCCTGGCACTGGTGAGCGACAAGTGGCGCCTGCAGTACATCCAGAAGGAGCTGCCGGAGCTCACCCTCGAGCCGCTGGTCGCCGCCACCGACTGAGCCCGGTCCCGCAGGGGCCGTCCGGGTGGTGCATCCAGCGGATTTTACTGATACTTTCCTTTCCGTCGATCCGGCGTATCGGGGGGAATCAGGAGCTTTGTCGATGAACGACGACGTATCGGCCGCGGCCGGTGAGGGAGTGTCCGGCGGGACGGGCGGGGCAGCGTGCTCCGGACGGCCGAAGCGTTCGGGTGCCTTCGTCTACCCGTTGCCGAGCACTCCGCTTCCGAGCAGTACCCCGTTGACCACCCCGGATCCCGGAACGCACCGGACGAGCGTGGGGGACGCTCCGTCGATCGAAGGTGACCCGGCCGGCGGGGTGGGCGCCGGCGATTCCGAGGAAGGAACGACACTGGTGACCAGCACCGGCACGAACGGCTCCGTCAGCGCACCCGGCACGACCGAGGGTCTCGACACCACGACCGGCCCGACGCCCTCGCGGCGCAATTCGATGGGGGTGGCCTCGGTGCGGATCGCGGCGCGCCTGGCCCACAACGAACTGACCGCGCGGGGAGCGCGCAGCGGCGGGGCGCACGGCGACCCGACGGTCGACAACGACGAGCTGCTCGCACTGCTCGGCGAGTACCTGCTGGCCGGCGGCCTCGAGAAGCCCGAGATCCACGCGACCCTCGGCGGGCAGCCGATCGTGGTGGATCTGCAGTCGCCGCAGCGGTACGCCCGCTAGGAGCCGTCGCCGAACAACCCGGAGATCATCTCCGGGTCCACCTCGTCGAGGGTCGCCGGCGACCACTGCGGGTCGCGGGTCTTGTCGACGAGCACGGCGCGCACACCCTCCGCGAAATCCGGTGTCGCCGCGACCCGTACGGCGACGTCGAGTTCGCGGGCGAAGCACTCCTCGATCGTGCTCTCGGCGCCGCGGCGCAGCAGTTCGGCCGTCGCCCACACGCTCGTCGGCGACAGCGACCGGAGGGTGGTGCGGGTGCGTTCGGCCCACTCGGGGTCGATGTCGTCGAGCCGGTCGAGGCGCGCGACCATCTCGAGCACCGTGCCATCGCCGAAGACCTTCTCGATGTCGGTGAAGCGTTGCGCCAGAGTCGATTCCGGCGCAGGTTCGACGAACTCGTCGAGGGCGTCGCGCCAGTGCCCGGAGCGGACCCGGTCGGCGAACTCGCCGATGCGGGCGCTGGGCACGTAGTGGGTGGCCAGGCCGACGGCGAGGGCGTCGCCCGCGTCGATCCGGCTGCCGGTGAGGCCGAGGTACATGCCGACGGCGTCGCAGCGGGCGGTGGTGCCGCGCAGCCGCGGCAGGAAGTGACTCGAGCCGACGTCGGGAACGAACCCGATGGCGGTCTCGGGCATGGCCATCGTGGTCCGTTCGGTGGTCACCCGCACCGCGCCGTGCACCGAGATACCGAGGCCGCCGCCCATGGTGACGCCATCGAGGACGGCCAGATAGGGCTTGGGATAGCCGGCAACGAGCTCGTCGAGCCGGTACTCGTCGGCGAAGGCCTCCCGGACCGCGTCGAAATCGCCCGCGAGGGCCGCCTCCCGTACCGGTTTGACATCGCCGCCGGCGCAGAACGCGCGGTCGGAGGTGCTGGTGACGAGGACGGCGGTGACCGCCGGGTCGTCGCGCCATTCGAGCAGCGCCGCATGGACGGCACGGATCATCGGCCGGTCGAGGGCGTTGAGGGCGCCCGCCCGGTCGAGTTGCACTTCGCCGACACCGTTGGCGACGCGTGTGCGGATGTTGGACTCGTTCACGGGCGGGAGCCTACCGGTCACCCGGGACGACACCGGGATCGGCGACACGCGTCACGGGTGGAGTTCCTCGCGCGACCAGCCGTCGCCGGTGCGCCGGTAGCGCAGCCGCAGATGCCGTCGTCCGGGATCGGCCTGCCAGAACTCGACGGTCCCGGCCGCCACGCACCAGGCGCGCCAGTGCGAGGACACCCGCTCGGGGTCGGCGTCGAGGAGGGCGAGCTGCTCGGCGACGAGCCGGTCGTACTCGGCGGGGTCGGCGAGCACCTCGCTCTGCCGGCCGGTGGAGGCGACGGCCCGGGCGAGGACGGAGCGTTCCCGGAAGTCGCGGGCGCACAGTTCCGGCGACCCGACGTGGACGGGACCGCGCACCCGCACCTGTCGGCCGAGTTCGCGCCAGTACACGGTCAGCGCCGCCGCAGGGGTGATCCCGAGCTGGCGTCCCTTCGGGGAGCGGTCGTCGCCGGAGAACCACCAGCCGTCGTCGGTGACGTCCTTGATCAGCAGGGTGCGGGCATCGGGTGTCCCGTCGGGGTCGACGGTGGACAACGTCGCCGCGTGCGGTTCGACGATCCCGGCCTCGGTCGCGTCGGTGAGCCAGCGCAGGAACAGCTGCTGCGGCGTCGGTTCGGGTTCGAGTGGCGGCGGGGTCGCCGTCGAGCCGGGCAGGGCCCGGATCCGGGCGCGGACGTCGGGGAACTCGCTGCGGGGCGGGATGTCGCTCATCGCCGCAGGTTACCCATCTCCGGGCGGTCTCGATTCCGGAGCGGCGTCAATTCCGGGGAGGGGGAAGCTTGCCGGTGAGCGGGCCGACGAGCATCCACCGGTGCCCGAAGGGGTCGAGCAGGGTCGCGTTGCGGTGCCCGCGGCTCTCGTTGATCCACCGCTCCACCGAGCCCCCGGCGAGCCGGGCCCGGGCGAGCACCGCATCGGTGTCGGACACCTCGAGCATGAGGCTCACCGACACGGCTCCCTCCCCGGGCGAGGTGAGACCGAGTTCGGGGAATTCGTCTGCGAGGTAGATCATCCCGGTCGGGAACCGGAGTTCGGCGTGCCCCACCCGGCCGTCGTCCATCATCACGGGCTCGGCCGCCAGCGAGGCCCCGAAGACCCGCGTGTACCACTCGATGGCCTCGTGGGCCTTGGGCACGGTGAGATACGGGAGCGCACCCGGCCGGGGGAACTCGCCCGCACCCTCGGTGGCGGTGCCCCCGGTCGTGGCACCCGCGAAACCGTTCTCCGTCACGGAGACCTCCTTCCCGTCACGACGCCCGCGGCTGCTGCAGCAGTCCCCAGCGGTTGGTGGTCAACGTCACCGACGTCGGCTCGCCCATGCGGGTGACGGTCTCCCAATTGCGTTGGTAGCTGGTCTCGCTGATGCGCCAGCAGCCGTCCTCGCAGAGGCGGTACCGGTCGTGGTAGTAGGCCGATCCGCGCAGCACCATGCCGTCCTCCGGGACGATCACGGTGTCGGACAGCAGCCACACTCCGGTGGCGGTGCGGCCGTCCTCGGCGATGTCGATCTCGGGATGACTGCAGGTGTGCTCCGTGATCAGACGCGTGCCGAGTGTGTTCTCCAGGAAACCGATGAAGGCGTCGCGCGATTCGAAACTGAGATATTCGCCGTACACGGCGTTGACGTCCGGGGTGAGGGTGTCTGCGAGTTCGCGCCACGCCTTGGTGTCGAGCGTGCGCGCGTATCGGTATTTCAACCGCGTGATCTCCCCGACCGCTTGCAGATCCATCACCGGTCTCCAGTCACTGTCCACCTGCAGGTATCGGCATCCAGGCTATCCCGGAAACCGCGTCCGAGCGGCCCGAATCAGCCGCGCCGGCGGTGCGGGCAGCATCGCGATTCGGTCACGACCGCCGCGAACGTGTCCCTTCCGGCATCCGATCGGCGTGCCTGTCGGCGCGCAGTGCGCGGATCGTCGCGTCCACGACGATCTCGGCGTACTCGTCGTCCTCCTTCTCGTCGGGCGTGGCGAGGGCGAACAGGGCGTGACTGAGCACGGCACCGGTGACCATCTCGAGCAGCAGCGTCGCGGAGGTGTCGGCCGGGAGTTCGCCGCGTTCGACGGCGCGGTGCACGATCGTGCGGGCCGCGAGCAGGCGGCTGCGGTTGAGGGTGAGGGTCAGACGGGCCAGCAGTTCGGGGTTGGCGCGGGCGTCGAGGGCCACGCGCAGGCTGACGAGACCGGGGGTGGTGCGGTAGCCGCGCAGCAGCTGGCGGGCGAGTTCGACGAGGTCGGAGCGCAGTGCGCCGGTGTCGATGGGGACGGGCAGGGGGCTGCGGGCCTCCAGGGCCTGGACCAGCAGGTCGTCCTTGCTCGTCCAACGGCGGTAGAGCGCGGCGCGGCCCACTCGTGCGCGTCGCCCCACCGCGTCGAGCGTGAAACCACGCCAGCTCGTCTCGGAGTAGACCTCGATCACGGCGTCGAACACGCGGTCCTCGAGGTCGGCGTCGCGGGGTCGTCCGCGACGGCGCGGGGCGGGTTGTTCGGTCACGTGTGGCAAGTGTGCCAGACCACCCACCGATTTACAGACTGAAATAGTCCGTATTAAGCTGGCGCCGTCCTCCTCTTCCAGAGCACGACCGAAGGAACGCCATGACCGACCCCACCCGGGTTCCCGTCGTCATCGGCGTCGGCGACCTGCGCTCCGGCCGCGCCGGTGCCCCCGCCGACCCGCGTGAACCGCTCGATCTCATCCACGACGCCACCCGCGCCGCGCTCGCCGACGCCGGCGTCGACCTCGCCTCGCGGATCGACACGATCCACGCGATCAAGACCGCGAGCTGGAACTACGACGATCTGCCGGGCCTGCTGGCCGAGCGTCTCGGTGCGAAGCCCGAGCACACCTCGACCACGCCCATCGGCGGCCACTGGCCGGCGGCGCTCCTCGACCGCATCGGCCACGACATCGCCACCGGGACCACCTCGGTCGCGCTGCTCGTCGGCGGTGAGGCCCAGGCCTCGGCCACCAACGCGTACAAGTCGGGGACCGACCCGGCCACCCTCGGCTGGACCACCGCACCCGGCGGACCCGCCCCCATCGGCACCGACGATCTCGGCAGCCCCGCCATGCAGCGCGCCGGGATGATCGTTCCCACCCGCGTGTACCCACTGTTCGAGAACCGGCTCAGCCACGATCTCGGGCACTCGCGCGAGAAGTCGCTCGAATGGTCGTCGAATCTGTACGCGGCGTTCTCCGAGTTCGCGGCGGAGAACCCGGCGTCCTGGAACCCCGAACGGCACACCGCCGAGGAGATCCGCACCATCGGCGGCAAGAACCGTCTCGTCACCGAGGCGTACCCGCTGATGCTCAACGCGATGCCGTTCGTCGACCAGGCCGCCGCCGTGGTCGTCACCTCCCTCGCCGTCGCCCGCGAACTGGGTGTCGCCGAGGAGAAGCTGCTCTACGTGTGGGGCGGCGCGGGCGCGACCGAACCGGGCGACGTCCTCGCCCGCGGTGACTTCGGCCGGTCCGCCGCCCTCGACGACGCGCTGCGCCGCACCCTGTCCGCCACCGACCTGCGGCCCTCCGACTTCGACATCATCGACGCCTACAGCTGCTTCCCGGTGGTACCCAAGCTGCTGATCGAACAGCTCGGCCTCCCCCGCGACACCGTCCCGTCGGTGACCGGCGGCCACTCCTTCTTCGGCGGCCCACTCAACAGCTACACGCTGCACTCGATCGTCGCGGTGGCCAAGCGGCTGCGCGAGGACGGCGAGCTCGCTCTCGTGCACGGCAACGGCGGCTACCTCACCTACCAGCACGTCGTGGTGCTCGGCTGCGCCCCGCACACCGACGGCTACGTCGGCGACCCCGAGCACGTCCTGCTCGAGCCGTCCGCCCCCGAGACCGCCACCGATTACAGCGGCGAGGTCCGGATCGTCACCGCCACCGCCGAATACGGCCGTGACGGCAACCCGTCGATCGGCTTCCTCGTGGGTCTGACCCCGGACGGTCGCCGCGTCTCCGGCCAGACCGACGCCGCCGGCGCCGCGATCCTCGCCGCCGGAGCCGACATCGTCGGCGAGGACCTGCACGTCACCGACAACGGCGGTCACCTCACCGTTACCCGCATCGAACAGGAGTCCCAGTCGTGAGCGAACCCGTCGTTCTCGTCGAACAGCGCGAGCACGTCCTGCTCGTCACCATCAACCGCCCGAAGGCCGCCAACAGCATCAACGCCGACGTGCACCAGGCCCTCGGTGAGGCCTGGGAGCGGGCCGAGGCCGAGAAGGACGTGCGCGTCGTGGTCCTCACCGGCGCCGGCGATGCCGTCTTCTGCGGCGGCGCCGACCTGAAGGCCCTCGGCACCAAGGGACCGGACGGGGTCACCCCGCCCGAGACCGCCCACTGGGGCTTCGCCGGCGTCGTCAAGCACCACATCTCCAAGCCGGTCGTGGCCGCGGTCAACGGCACCGCACTCGGCGGCGGCACCGAACTCGCGCTCGCCAGCGATCTCGTCGTCGCCTCCGAGACCGCCGAATTCGGTCTGCCCGAGGTGCACCGCGGCCTGATCGCCGGTGCCGGCGGCGTCTTCCGCATCGGCCAGGCCATCCCCCGCGCCGTCGCGATGGAACTCGTCCTCACCGGCAAGCCGATGTCGGCGGCCGACGCCCTGCGCTGGGGTCTGGTCAACCGCGTGGTGCCGCAGGCCGAGGTCCTCGACACCGCCCTCGCCCTCGCCGCCGACATCGCGAAGGGTGCCCCGCTCGCCGTGCAGGCCAGCAAGACCGTCGCGCGCGGCATCATCGACGGCAACATCCCGGCCGAGGACCAGGCCTGGGAACTCACCGACAAGGCCCTCGCGCGTCTGACCACCAGCGCCGACACCCTCGAAGGCGTCATGGCCTTCATGCAGAAGCGCGAACCCGTCTGGAAGGGCGAATGAGCATGACCACCACCGAAGCGATCCGCTGGGACACCGACGAGCAGAAGGCGCTGCGTCAGCTCGCCGCCGACTTCACCCGCAAGGAGATCGTCCCCCACCTCGACGAGTGGGAGCGTGCCGGTGAGATCCCGCGCGAACTGCACCGCAAGGCCGCGGACGCGGGCCTGCTCGGCGCCTCCGTCGCCGAGGAGCACGGCGGGTCGGGCGGCAACGCCCTCGACATGCTCGCGATCCTCGAGGAGATCATCCTCGCCGGTGGCTCGTCGGGCCTGATCTCGGCGCTGTTCAGCCACGGCATCGCCACGCCCCACATCATCGCCTCGGGCAACCAGGACCTCATCGACCGGTTCGCCCGCCCGGCGCTCGAGGGCCGGCTGATCGCCTCGCTCGCGATCACCGAGCCCAGCGGCGGCTCCGACGTCGCGAACATCCGCACCACCGCGCGGCGCGAGGGCGACGAGTACGTCATCAACGGCGCCAAGCTCTACATCACCTCGGGCACCCGCGCCGACTTCGTCACCACCGCGGTGCGCACGGGCGACGCCGGTGCCGGCGGTATCTCGCTGATCGTCGTCCCCACCGACACACCGGGTTTCACGGTCTCACGCAAGCTCGACAAGATGGGCTGGCTGTGCTCGGACACCGCCGAGCTGTTCTACGACGACGTGCGGGTGCCGGCGAGCAACCTGGTCGGCGCCGAGAACACGGCCTTCGCGCAGATCGCGCAGCAGTTCCAGGGCGAGCGGCTGTCACTGGCCTTCCAGGCCGTCGCGACCGCGCAGCGCTGCTTCGACCTGACCGTCGAGTGGGTCAAGTCCCGCGAGACGATGGGCCGACCGCTGTCCAAGCGCCAGGTGGTGCGGCACCGCCTCGCCGAGCTGGCCACGGAGATCACCGCGGCGAAGACCTTCTGCCGCTCGGTCGCCGAGCGGTGGGTCAACGGCGAGGGCATGCTGCTCGAGACGTCGATGGCGAAGAACAACGCCGTCAAGGCGTGCGACCACGCCGTGATGGAGGCCGTTCAGCTCGCCGGTGGTATCGGCCTGATGCGTGAGAGCGAGGTCGAGCGCCACTTCCGCGACGCCCGCGTCCTCGGCATCGGCGGCGGCACCAACGAGATCATGAACGAGATCATCAGCAAGCTGCTCGGCCTGTAGGTCTCCGCCCGAACTCGGGGGAGGAAATGTGCGACTTTCCTTGCGGAAGCGCACATTTCCTCCCCCTACTCGTTTCAGTCACGCGCACGGAGCATCTCCAGGGCGACGACGACCACCACGGCGATCACGACGTGCATCAGCGCCAGCGCGACGGTGCTCGGCGTGTCGAAGTCCGCAGAGATCGTGCCCTGGATCGTCGCCAGCGGCAGCAACGCCCCGACGACCTGCGCGATCCGCGCGAAACCGTTCCACCACAGGGTGAGCAGGGCGGCGACGGCGAGACCGACGGCGAGCGGGACGACGGACATGAGCACCACGCCACCGGGCGCCGCGCTCATCACCTCACCGGCGTCGGTGTGTTCGAACGAGCCACCCGCGACGAGCCCGACGGCCCACAGCACGAGGTCGACCACCAGTGCGGTCACGACGGCCGCGGCAATCACCACCGCGGAACGCGCGAGCCGGGACTGCGGGAGATGCGTAGAGGTACCGGATGTTTCGGTGACGGACATGAATCCTCCTGATGGGCGTTCCTTCTGACGACACCCATCCTGCGACCTCGAGCCGACTCGAGGTCAAGAGGAATCAGTCGAGATCTTCGGCGAGCTCCATCCACTGCTCCTCGGCCGCTTCCTTCTCCGCCACCACCTCGCGCAGCTGCGCGTCGAGCTTCTGCAGCTTCTCCGGGTCGGTCGCGGCCTCGGCGAGCTGCACGTGCAGCTTCTCCTCCTTCTCGGTCAGCTTCGCGACGAGCCGTTCGAGGCGGGACAGTTCCTTGCGGGCCGCGCGTTCGGCCGCGCCGTCCCGCTTCGGCTTCGCCGGGGCATCCGCGGACTTCGAGACCGTCGACGCCACCGACGGCACCCCCCCGTCGCCCATCGCGGCGCGACGGCGCAGGTACTCCTCGATACCGCCGGGCAGGTTGGTGAGCTTCCCGTCGCCGAACAGCGCCCAGGTCGACTCGCAGATGCGCTCGATGAGATAGCGGTCGTGGCTGATGACGACGAGGGTGCCGGCCCAGCCGTCGAGCAGGTCCTCGAGCTGCTGCAGCGTGTCGATGTCGAGGTCGTTGGTGGGCTCGTCGAGCAGCAGCACGTTCGGCTCGGCCATGAGCACGCGGGTCAGCTGCAGGCGGCGGCGTTCACCGCCGGACAGATCGCCGACGGGGGTGCGCTGCCGGGCGGGTGAGAACCCGAGCCGCTCGGCGAGCTGACCGGCCGAGATCTCCTTGTCGCCCAGCGTGATCCGTTCGGCGACGTCCTTGACGGCCTCGAGCACCCGCATGTCGGTGGGCAGGTCGTCGAGTTCCTGCCGCAGCCAGCCGATCTGGACGGTCTGGCCCTGGATGCGCCGGCCCTGCGCCGGTTCCAGCTCACCCGCGAGGGTGCGCAGCAGCGTTGTCTTGCCGGAGCCGTTGACCCCGACCAGACCGATGCGCTCACCCGGGCCGAGGCGCCAGGTGAGGTCGTGGACGAGTTCGCGGCCGTCCGGGGTGGTGAGCGTCGCGTCCTCGAGTTCGATGACGACGCGGCCCAGGCGGCGCTTGGCGAACGAGGCAAGCGCCACCGAGTCGCGCGGCGGCGGCACGTCGGCGATCAGCGCCTCGGCGGCCTCGACCCGATACTTCGGCTTGGACGTGCGGGCGGGCGCCCCGCGACGCAGCCACGCGAGTTCCTTGCGGGCGAGATTGCGGCGGCGTTCCTCCATCGCGTCGGCCTGGCGGGCCCGCTCGGCGCGGGCGAAGATCCAGTCGTTGTAGCCACCGTCGTAGCTCTCGACCCTGCCGTTCACGACCTCCCAGGTGCGGGTCGCGACGGTGTCGAGGAACCAGCGGTCGTGGGTGACGACGACGAGGGCGCTGCGCCGGTCCAGCAGGTGCCGGGCCAGCCACTGCACACCCTCGACGTCGAGGTGGTTGGTGGGCTCGTCGAGCACCAGCAGGTCGAGGTCCTGCACCAGCGCGGCGGCGAGGGCGACGCGGCGGCGCTCGCCACCGGAGAGGCTGTCGACGACCGCGTCGAGCCCGAGCTTGTCGATGCCGATACCGGCCAGCACCGAACGGATGCGGGCGTCACCGGCCCATTCGTGCTCGGCCACACCGAGCGGGCCGAGGACGGCCTGGCCGACGGTCGAACCCTCGGGCAGACCGCCGCGCTGGGTGACGACGGCCATGCGGAGACCGTTCACGCGGCTCACCCGGCCCGAGTCGGGTTCCTCGATCCCGGCGAGCACTTCGAGCATCGTCGTCTTGCCGCCGCCGTTGAGGCCGACGACGCCGATCCGCTCCCCTTCGTTCACGCCGAGGGACACCGAATCGAGCAGGGGCTTGATGCCGAAGGACTTCGAGACCTGTTCGAGGTTGATCAGATTCGCCACGTGGAGCAATGCCTTCCGAGTATTGCGGTGAGGTCCGGTGCGGACGGATGCGTCCGCGACCGGTCAGGGATGTGCGGGGTCGGTGTCGGTGACGACGCGGGCGCCCGGGACCGGGCCGGAGGCGACGCGCACCGTGCGGCACACCCCGGCTCCCGCCAGTTCCGCGCTCACCGTGACCGCGGCGTGCTGGTCCTCGACGAGGAACGCGCAGGTGGGCCCGGAGCCGGAGACGATCCCGGCGAGGGCCCCGGCCTCGATGCCGGCGCGGAGGGTGCGTCGCAGCGTGGGGTCGAGCGACAGCGCGGCGGCCTGCAGGTCGTTGCCGAGCAGGGGCGCGAGTTCGTGGGCGTCGCCGGAACCCAGCGCGGACAGCACCGCGTCGGCGTCGCCGACCCGCTGCGGTCTGCCCTCGGCGCGGAGCCGGTCGAGTTCACGGAACACGACGGGCGTGGACAGTCCACCCTTCGACAGGGCGAGCACCCAGTGGAAGGTGCCGCGCGTGAGCACCGGCACGAGCTTCTCGCCGCGACCGGTGCCGATGGCCGTCCCGCCGTGGAGACAGAAGGGCACGTCGCTGCCCAGCTCGGCGGCGAGCTCGGCGAGGTCGTCGCGGGTGGCGCCGAGGCCCCACAGGGCGTCGAGGGCGACGAGGGTCGCCGCGGCGTCGGCGCTGCCACCGGCCATGCCACCAGCGACGGGGATGCCCTTGTCGATGGTGATCGCCACGTCGGGCCTGCGGGCGGCGCGTTCGGCCATCAGCTCGGCGGCCCGCCAGGCCAGGTTCGTCGAGTCGGTGGGCACCACGTCGGCACCCGTACCCCGGACGTGGACGGCGAGCTGTTCCGCCGGGACCACCGACACCTCGTCGTACAGCGACAGCGCCTGGAAGACGGTGTGCAGGTCGTGGTAGCCGTCGGGACGGAGGTCACCGACCGCGAGATGCAGGTTGACCTTGGACGGGACCCGCACGGTCACGGGGGTCGGAACGACGGAAAGCACGATTGACAAGCTTACTCGCGGCAGCCGGTCCGGCTCGATCGCGGCAGCCGGTCCGGCTCGATCGCGGCAGCCGGTCCGGCTCGATCGCGGCAGCCGGTCCGGCTCGATCGCGGCAGCCGGTCCGGCTCGATCGCGGCAGCCGGTCCGGCTCGATCGCGGCAGCCGGTCCGGCTCGATGGCGGCAGCCGGTCGAACGACTCCGTGCGGAGGGTGGAATGCGGGGGTGAATTCGGTGCGGACCCGGAGTGGATCGCCGGAAGGCTTCCTCCCGGTCCGGTTAGCGTGCGTCCCATGAGCGAAAGCGTCGTGCCCCCGCCCTCCCCCACGGCCCTGTCCGTGGACATCCTCAACTTCCGTGATCTCGGCGGTTACGCCACCCGCTACGGTGCCGTGGTGCGCAGCGGCGCGGTGTTCCGCTCGACGGATCTCGGCCGCATCCGCGACGAGGCCGTGCAGGCCCTGGGGCAGCTCGGACTCGGCACGGTGGCGGACCTGCGGACCGCGTCGGAGCGGGAGGCCCTGCCGGACCGGGTTCCGCCGGGGGTGAAGGAACTGCCCCTGGACGTGTTCGCGGACCGGGGCGTGGGTGATCTCGCCGCGCAGCTGGGCTCGCTCGCCGCGCACATGCAGGACCTGCTGACCGACGCCTCGTTCGCGAAGCGTGTGCTGGGTGACGGCCGCGGCGCCGAGTATCTGCGGCGCAGCTACCACGATCTGGTGACGTTGCCGAGCGCGCACACCTCCTACCGGACGTTGATGCGCACCCTGATCGACGACGATCGCCCCCTGCTGTTCCACTGCACCACCGGCAAGGACCGCACGGGCTGGGCCGCCGCGATCGTCCTGTTCACCCTCGGCGCGGACGAGGACACGGTGTTCGAGGACTACCTGCGCACCAACGACATGCTGCTGCCGGCGCTCGAGCCGCTGTTCGAGCCCATCGTGAAGCAGGGTGTCGACCGCGCCGACCTCGAGGCGGTGCTCGGTGTGCGGCGCGAGTACCTGCAGACCGCCCTGGACACGATGCGCGACGTGTACGGCTCGTTCGACCGCTATCTGTCCGAGGTCCTCCTCGTGACGGACGCGGAGCGGGAGTCCCTGCGGGAGCGTCTGCTCGACTGATCGACCCACGAACGCCGATCGGGCCGGCACCCCGTGAGGGTGCCGGCCCGATCGATGAGAAGCCTGTGTCAGCCGATGACGGTGACGCCGGTGGCCTGCGGGCCCTTCTGGCCCTGGCCGATCTCGAAGCTCACGCGCTGGTTCTCCTCGAGGGTGCGGAAGCCGCGGCCCTGGATCTCGGAGAAGTGCACGAAGACGTCAGCGGATCCGTCGGACGGAGCGATGAAGCCGAAGCCCTTTTCGCCGTTGAACCACTTCACGATACCTTCAGCCATGTTGCTGATCCTTCACTTGCAGGCGGGATGCTCGTAGGCGTCCCGTCTCGTCGGGAAACTGTCTGCTTCCCGGGTCTGTCACTTCACGGCTGAGACGATTCCATCGTGGCTATCGCATCCGCTCGCAACCAGAAATGTGCGAGGGGTAAACCACGAACACACTACCTAACGACCGAGAACCACTTAACCACATCGGTCACCCACCCGCCAGGGCAGGTGATGCAGATCACTCCGTGGTGGCCAGGCGTACGAACGCTGCGGCGTCGAGTTTCTCACCGCGCGTCGACGGCTCGATACCGGCCGCGAGCAGCCGTCGTTCGGCCTCGGCGGGCGAACCGGCCCATCCGGCGAGCGCGGCGCGCAGCGTCTTGCGGCGCTGCGCGAAGGCCGCGTCGACGACGGTGAACACGCGGGCGCGTGTCGCCTCGTCGGTGGGCCAGGGCGGTTCGGCGTAGCGGTCGATGCGGACCAGGCCGGATTCGACCTGCGGCACGGGCCAGAACACCGCGCGCCCCACCGCACCGGCGCGCCGGACGTCGCCGAAGAAGCGCGCCTTGACGCTGGGTACGCCGTAGATCTTCCCGCCCGGTTCGGCAGCGAGCCGGTCGGCGACCTCCGACTGGACCATCACGAGAGCCGTTCGCAGGCTGGGGAATTCGGAGAACAGGTGCAACAGGACGGGCACCGCGACGTTGTACGGTAGGTTCGCCACGAGCGCGGTCGGCGTGGCGGGCAGGTCGCGCGGGAGCACCTTCATCGCGTCCATGTGCACGACGTCGAGCCGGTCGGCGAGCTCGGGCGCCCGGTCGTGCACCGTCGACGGAAGACGCTGCGCGAGAACGGGATCGAGCTCCACCGCGACCACGCGGTCGACGACGTCGAGCAACGCGAGGGTGAGCGAGCCGAGGCCGGGACCGACCTCGAGCACCACGTCGTCGCGGCCGACGCCGGCGACGTTCACGATGCGGCGCACCGTGTTCGCGTCGTGCACGAAGTTCTGTCCGAGCTGCTTGGTGGGACGCACCCCGAACTCCTCCGCGAGGGCGCGGACCTCGGCGGGGCCGAGCAGCGCGGCGCGGCCGCGCGGAGAAGCCGGGGTGGTGTCGGGTTCGTCTGCTGGCACGAGGTGAACCTAGCGCACCGCTGCCCGGACGGTGGCGGGCAGAGCGCTACCCGTCACCGCAGGCCGAGCTTGCTGGTGCACGCCGGCCAGGCACCCCAACCCTGGGCGGCCTGGACCTTCTCCGCGATCGCGATCTGCTGCTCGCGGGTCGCCAGGTCGGCGCGCGGGGCGTACTGGGTGCCCCCGAAACCGGCCCAGGTCTGCTGCGTGAACTGCAGACCGCCGTAGAAGCCGTTGCCGGTGTTGATGGCCCAGTTGCCGGTGGCCTCGCACTGCGCGAGGGCGTCCCAGGTGGAGGCGCGACCCGAGGCGGGGACGGCGGGCTTGGCCTTGGTGCCCACCCGCACGATCGCCGGCTGCGGCTCGGTGAGGGTCTTCGAGGCGGTCTCGTTGCGTCCGACCTCGACACCGTTGACGGTGTGCACGTCGAAGGTGACGGAGCGCTCGCCGGGGACACCGGGGTTCTCGACGACGGTCTCGCCCTCGAACATGCTCGGATCGTCCACGCGGTTCTCCGGCGGGGCGATCGGCTGGTTCTCGGTGCGGGATTCGACGCGGTCGCGGGTGACGACGATCTCGACGCCGTCGGTGAGCGGGGCGTCGAGGGCCGGGGTGACGCTGTCGGCCTGTTCGAGCGCGGCGTTCTGCGCCTTCAGGAACTCGCCGACGGTGGGTGCGGCGACCCGCACGTCGACGGCGGGAGCGCCGTTGTCGACGAAGCGCACGTTCTTGGGATTGACGACCTCGAGGTCGGCGCCCTCGAGGGGCAGCCGGTGCGAACGCGAGGCCGAGACGTAGACGTCGTCGGAGAGACGGAACTGGTCGAGGGCCTCGTCGACGGTCAGCGCGGTGGTCCACACCGTGCGCTCCTCACCGTCCACGCTGAGCCGCACCTCGCGGGCTTGGCGCAGCACGATGGTGTCGCCGTCGGAGACCGAGGAGTCGACGGCGGGGGCGACGAGATCGTGCTCGTCGACGGTGTACCCCGCGGCGGCGAGGATGTCCCCGACATTGGAGCTCATGGTGCCGAAGGAACGCTGTTCACCGTCGACGTCGAGCACGAGATCCTTGTGCTGCACGACCGCGGTGGCACCGCCCGCACCGACGGTGACGAGCATGGCGGCGACGACGGAGTAGAACACCGGCGATTTGGCGCGATTGATCTTGGTGAAAGGTGACACGACATTTCCAGACTGTGGACAACTTCGATCACAGCACGGTAACGAGATGAAATTGTTCGTGCAACTTCAGTGCCATTAGCTGCTCTCTTTCAGATCTCTGTCAGATCACGACGCGGGTAGCGAATATCACGGAGAGTGATTTTCGCAAGCCTCACGAACTGACCGGTCGGCGCAATTCAAGATCGGAATTACATTATTGGAATTCACTCCGGAGCGGCCGGTCACTGCCTACACTCCGATGTGATGAGCGACCCTTCCCGCCCCTGCTGTGCACCGACTCGCCCGGACCCCGATCCGGCCGGCCCGCACACCCCGGCCACGCATCCGGCACCGGCTCACACGGGCGCGGTGACGCCTCCCCGGATGGTGGAACTGCCCCCGGACGGCTCACCGAGAGCGGAGTTCCTCATGGGCACCGACGACCCCGTCGCGGATCCCGCCGACGGCGAGGGACCGGTACGGCCGGTGACCGTGGCCCGCTTCGCCATCTCGGCCACGGCCGTGACCAACACCGAGTTCGCCCGGTTCGTCGAGGAGACCGGGCACGTGACGACGGCGGAACGGTTCGGCGACTCGCTCGTCTTCGCGGGCCGGCTCACCACGGACCGGCCGCACCTGGTGGTCGCGGCGGCACCGTGGTGGCGCGTCGTGCCCGGGGCGTCCTGGCGGCACCCCGAGGGGCCAAGCTCCGATCTCGAAGGCAGGGACGACCATCCGGTCGTGCACGTCTCCCACCTCGACGCGCTCGCCTACTGCGCGTGGGCCGGGGGCCGACTACCGACGGAGGAGGAATGGGAGTTCGCCGCCCGGGGCGGGCTGGTGCAGCGCCGGTTCCCGTGGGGTGACGAGTTCGAACCAGGAGGCGAACCGGCGATGAACGTCTTCCGTGGGTCGTTCCCCTACGGGCCGACGGCCCCGGTGGGAACGGTGCCGGTGGATGCCTTCGCCCCCAACGGGTTCGGTCTGTTCAACACGACCGGGAACGTGTGGGAGTGGACGTCGAGTCCCTTCTCCCCCGACGACTCCCGTCCGGTGCTGCGCGGCGGGTCGTATCTGTGCCACGAGTCCTACTGCCACCGCTACCGAACCTCCGCGCGCATCGCCAACACCCCCGACACGTCGACGGGGCACAGCGGGTTCCGGATGGCCTTCGGCTGATCAGTTCCCGGACGAACCGCTCGCGGATCCGCTCGGAACCGGTGGGAACTGCGGAATCGGCACCGACGGCATGGTTCCCGTCCGTGCCATCACGTCCATGAGTACGGCGTGCATCGCGGCGACCTGCACGGGATCGAAGTTCGCGAAGTCGAGCGGGTTGGCGCGGTTTCGTGTCTCGAGCGGATCGTCGTGCAAGTCGTAGAGTTCGAACTGCGGCAGTTCCCGGCCAGAGGGATCGAAGTACATCGCGTACTTCCAGCGGTCCTGCCGGACCGCGCGGATGTGGTTGGGCTGCTCGACCGTCGTCTGCCCGTTGGGTGCCGCGGCGTTCTCGTCGTCGAAGGTGAACAGGACGACGTCCTGCACCTGGCCGGAGGACCCTCCGGCGGAGGCACTTTCGATCACCGGCGTCAGGTCGACGCCCTTGAACGTCCACGCGGACCGGTCGGGCACGTCGGCGAGGGTCGCCAGGGTGGGCACGACATCGATGAGCGAGGCGAGCGCGTCGGTGCTCACCGGGCGGGGGAACATCACCGGATTGCTCACCACGAGAGGAACGTTCAGCGTCTCCTCGTAGGCGTTGAAGGCCTTCTGCCGGAGTCCGCCGTGCGACAGTCCCATCTCGCCGTGGTCGGAGACACGGAAAACGATCGTGTCCTCGCGCATGCCCGAAACCGATTCCAGCGCATCGAGAACGGTGCCGATGTGCTGGTCGACGACCTTGTGCATGTAGGCGTAGAGGTTGACGTACCGGCGGGCCTCCGCGGGCCCGACGAGCGGCCCGAGCGCACCGGCGAGCAGCAGCTGCAGCTGGGCCTGCGCGGTGGGTTTGCCGTTGCGGAGCAGTTCCTCGCCGTAGGTGGGCGGCAGGTCGATCCCCTGCTCGAACGCCTCGGGGACGAACGCGCCGTAGTTGTTGCAGTCGCCGTCGACCTGATCCCAGGTCTTCGGATACGAGAGGATGTCGTGGGGATTGGCGAACGACACCACGAGCGCGAAGGGGTTGTCGTCGTTCGGATCCCGTGAGCGCAGGTAGTCGGCGGCGTCGGCGGCGATCTTCCGGTCGCGGTCGGCGCAACCGCCACCGAAGTTCTCCGGCGAGGTGTCCTGCCCGGCCTCGGGGGGTTGCCAGCCGTCGAATCCGAAGCGCGCGATGTCCTCCGGCGACGGGTCGCCACCGTCGGCGCCCTTGCTCATGTGCCACTTGCCCCGGTACTGGACGTCGTACCCGGCGGAGCGCAGCATCTTCGCCATGTTCTGGGTGTCCGGCGAGAGCACCGGTTCGGTGGGCGAGAGCGTGCCCCCCTCGGTGAGGGTGCTCACCACACCGTGCTGGGCCGGGTAGAGACCGGTGAAGAGCGTGCTGCGGCTGGGCGAACACATCGCGGCGTTGCAGAACGACCGGGTGAACGTGAGTCCCGTGTCGGCCAGGCGCTGACGGTTGGGCAGGTTGGTGCGGGCCCAGTCGGCGGGCCAGTGCATCGGCTGCCGTTCCTGGTCGGTGATGACGATCAGGATGTTGGGGCGCCGCGGGATCCGTGTCTGCGCCGAGGAGGGACGGGCTCCGACCAGCCCCGCCGCGAGGAGGGCACCGGCGCCGAGGAGGAAGGTCCGCCGGTCGAGGTTCCAGGTGTTGTCACGCCGCGGAACGGCTTGCTGCACGGTCATATCCGGTCCTGTCGACGCGTTCCGTGGGAGCAGATTCGCGCCCGAGCGTAACAGGACGACCCTCTCGTCGAGGGCACTTCGGACGAACCGAGTATCGCGGGCGATGCTCGAATCGCCCGCGGTACCCGGCTTCCCCGTGTCAGGCGTTCTGCAGGAAGGGCACCTTGGGTGCAAGGAACCGGTCGACGCTGAAGGCACCCGCACCGACCGCCGCGAGCAGCAGCGCGCCCGCACCGAGTGCGGCGACGAGCTCGAAGCCGCCGTCGGAGACGTAGATGCCGTTGTCCACGTGCACGATGAAGAAGGCACCGGCCATGACCAGGAACAGCAGGACCCCGAAGATCGGCACGAGCACGCCCAGGATGAGGGCGATCCCGCCGAGCGTCTCGACCCAGGTGGCGACGAAGGCCGAGATCGCCGGGGCGGGCACGCCCATGCCCTCGAAGCCGGCCTTGGTGCCGTCGTAGCCCCAGACCGTGAGCTTCTGCAGGCCGTGGGCCAGGAAGATGACGCCGAGGACGAGTCGTGCGATCAGGATGCCGATGTCGCGAACGAGAGAGGTCTTCACAACGAGCCTTTCGTGACGGAGGCGAAAAGCCCCGCATGGTTGAAGCGACAACCAAGCTAGCAAGAGATGGTTGTAGCTTCAACCACCTATCCCACGGGGCTCGGACGGATTCCGGCGTAGGCCTCGCCGAGCAGGCGGCGGACCCCCACCTGTGTCACCTCCCTCGGATTCGGATACGCCTTCTCGGTGGCCAGCCGCGCCGCCTCGTCGAGATCCCGCTCCGCCATGCCGAGTTCCTCGAGCGTGGTGGGACCCCCGGCGGCCGCGACGAGGTCGTAGACCCCGGCCGGGGCCGAGTCGGTACCGAGCGCCTCGGCGATCCGCTTCATCACGTGCGGCACCGACGGTTCGTTGAAGGCCATGACGTGGGGCAGCAGCACGGTGTGGGTGGCGGCGTGCGGCAGGTCGAAGGACCCGCCCAGCACGTGACAGAGCTTGTGGTGCAGACCCATTCCGGCCGAGGCCAGGCAGGTCCCCGCCAGCCACGCCGCGAGCAGCAGGTCGGACCGGCCCTCGGGATCCACCGAGTCCGCGCCCAGAGCGGGCAGGCCCCGGCCGATCGCGGAGATCGCCTCGAGCGCCAGGGTGTCGACGATGGGATTGGCGTCCTCGGCGTAGAGCGACTCGACCGCGTGCGCCATCGCGTTGATCGCACTGGTGAGGGCCATCGGGATGGGCATGCTCGCGGTGAACTCGACGTCGTAGATCACCGTCTCCGGCAGGATGTCCGGCGACGACCGGGTGGTCTTCACCCCGTCCTCGGTCTCCCCCAGCACCGGGGTCACCTCGGAGCCGGCATAGGTGGTCGGCAGGATCACCTGATCGATCCCCGTGCGCACGGCCAGCGCCTTCGCCAGCCCGGTCGTCGAGCCGCCGCCCACGGCGACGACCGCGTCGACCCCGTGCTCCTCGACCTGCCGCAACGCCCGTTCGGTGACCTCCACCGGGGTGTGGATCACCGCGCCGTCGAAACGGGCGACCTGCAGCGCGCCGAGCGTGCGCTCGACGAGCTCGGCCTGGGGACGGACGTGTTCCCCGCCGAGCAACAGGACCCGGGACCGTCCGAGACGACGCACTTCGTCTGCGACTCGCGCGGCGGTGCCGGGACCGAAGATCACACGTACCGGATGGGAGGTGTAGACGAAGGAGTGCATGCCCGTATTGTCACGGCGCCCGGGCACCCCCGCGTCGGCTTCACGAAAGTCCGTACACCCGTTCCGCGTTCGCGGTGGTCGCGGCGGCCAGTTCCTCGGGATCCTCCCCGCGCAGCTCGGCGAGCGCCCGCACCGTGTACGGCAGGCAGTACGACTCGTTCGGCGCGCCCCGGAAGGGGTGCGGCGTGAGGAACGGCGCGTCGGTCTCCACGAGCACCAGCTCGCGCGGCACCAGCGGCGCCGCCTCGTGCAGGGCCTTGGCGTTCTTGAAGCTCACCGTGCCGGAGAAGCTCAGCAGGTAGCCGGCGTCGACGCAGCGGCGGGCCATGTCGGCGTCCGAGGAGAAGCAGTGGAAGATCACCGTCTCCGGGGCACCCTCGTCGTGCAGCACCCGCAGCAGCTCGGCGTCGGCCTCGCGGTTGTGGATCATCAGCGGCTTGCCGAGTCGCTTGGCGAGGTCGATGTGCCAGCGGAAACCCTCCTCCTGTTCCGCCGGCTCGGCGCAACCGTCGAGCTTGCCGGGCCAGTACAGGTCGAGGCCGGTCTCCCCCACCGCGACGCAGCGCGGGTCGGCGGCGAGCGTCTCGATCTCGGCGCGGGTGGCGTCGTCGAGGACGTTCGCGCGGGTGGGGTGGATAGCGACGGCCGCGTAGATGCGGTCGTCCCAGTGCGCGGCCCGCACGGCGAACCGCGCCGCCTCGAGATCGTCGGCGACGGTGACCACCCGGCCGACGCCGACGGCGGCCGCCCGGTCGACGATCGCGGCGGTCGTTGCGGGGTCCGTCGCGCCGCACGCGTCGAGGTGCGTGTGGGCGTCGACGAGGGGGGTCAACGGCTGCGGGGCTTCGGGGGCGGGACGGGCTGCGCTCACGCCCTATAAACTACTGTCCACCATGACTGCGCCTGATTCCTCCCGCCCGGCTGTCGGCGATCCCACCCGCCCGCCGTTCTACGTCACCACCGCGATCGCGTACCCGAACGGCGTCCCGCACATCGGGCACGCCTACGAGTACATCTCGACCGACGCGATCGCGCGGTTCAAGCGACTCGACGGCTTCGACGTGCGCTTCCTGACCGGTACCGACGAGCACGGTCTGAAGATGCAGCAGACCGCCGCGAAGGAAGGGATCCCGGTCACCGAGCTGGCGTCCCGCAACTCGGACGTGTTCCAGGCCATGGACAAGGCGCTGAACATCTCCTACGACCGGTTCATCCGGACGACGGACGCGGACCACATCGAGGCGAGCAAGGCGATTTGGCAGCGCATGGTGGATGCGGGCGACATCTACCTCGACACCTATGCGGGCTGGTACTCGGTCCGCGACGAGGCGTTCTACACCGACGGCGAGACCACGCTGCTCGAGGACGGCTCGCGCATCGCCACCGAGACCGGCACCCCGGTGGAGTGGACCGAGGAGTCGACCTACTTCTTCCGGCTGTCCGCCTACCAGGACAGGCTGCTGAAGCTCTACGAGGAGCATCCGGACTTCATCGCTCCGGCGACCCGCCGCAACGAGATCGTCAGCTTCGTCTCGGGCGGCCTGAAGGATCTGTCGATCTCCCGCACCACCTTCGACTGGGGTGTGCCCGTCCCGGATCACCCGGATCACGTCATGTACGTGTGGGTCGACGCGCTGACCAACTACCTGACCGGCGCCGGCTTCCCCGACACCGGGTCGGAGTCCTACCGCCGCTACTGGCCCGCCGACCTGCACATCATCGGCAAGGACATCACGCGCTTCCACACCGTCTACTGGCCGGCCTTCCTCATGTCGGCGGGTCTCGAGCTGCCCAAGCGCGTGTTCGTGCACGGCTTCCTGTTCAACAAGGGCGAGAAGATGTCGAAGTCGGTCGGCAACGTCGTCGACCCGCTCGAGATGGTGGAGCGCTACGGCCTCGACCAGCTGCGTTTCTTCCTGCTCCGGGAGATCTCCTACGGCCAGGACGGCAGCTACAGTCACGAGGGCATCGTCACCCGTATCAACGCCGATCTCGCCAACGACCTGGGCAACCTCGCACAGCGGTCGCTGACGATGGTCGCGAAGAATCTCGAGGGCACGGTGCCGACGCCGGGCGAGTTCACCGCCGACGACGAGGCCCTGCTCGCCCAGGCAGACGCGCTGCTCGAGAAGGTGCGCGCCGAGTTCGACGCGCAGGCGCTGCACCTCGGTCTCGAGGCGATCTGGCACGTACTGGGCGAGACCAACCGCTACTTCTCGGCGCAGCAGCCGTGGGTGCTCCGCAAGACCGACCCGGACCGTATGGCGACCGTCCTGTACGTGACGCTCGAGGTCGTGCGGATCGTGGGCCTGCTGGTCCAGCCGGTGATGCCGGATGCCGGTGCGAAGATCCTCGACCTGCTCGGCCAGGCGCCGGAGGCGCGGCAGTTCGACTCCGTCGGCACCCGCCTCGCACCGGGCACGAAGCTGCCGGCGCCCTCGCCGGTGTTCCCGCGCTACGTAGACGAGGACTGAGCGAGACTTGACAGGGGAATGCGCCCGACCAGCGCGTTCCCCTGTCATGATCGAAACCTGTCGGTGCCCTCCGCCACACTTCGCGCATGCGGAGCGATAGAACATACTTTCGAACAGAGGGTCTGAGCGAGCACACCCTGCTCACCGAACTCGCCGACGCCTACGAGCGCGGCTGGCAACCCGTCGATCTCGTGCACATCACGGCGCGCTCCGGCGACGCCTCCGACGTCGCCCTCGCGGCCACCGCAGTGTTGTTCGACGCCCGCGTCGGCCGGGCCGCCGAGCGGGCCCCCACCGACTGGACGCGGCAACTCGACGAGATCGGCCGTCAGCGCCCGCACCTCGTCCGTGCCGCCGCGTTCCCCGATCTCGCCGAGGGCCTGCGGCACGCCTGCCCGCACGTCACCCGCTACCAGGTCGAAGGGGTCGCCTTCACCTGGAAGTACCTGCCCTCCTTCGCGCTCCTCACCCCACCGCCCTCGCAGTGGCCCTCGAACCGGCGGGCGGCCGGCGAGTCCGCTCCCGCACCCGACCCCCGCCTCCTCGGGCGTATCCGCGCCCTGCTGTCGAAGGCCGAGTCCACCGATTTTCCCGAGGAGGCCGAGGCCCTCACCGCCAAGGCTCAGGAGCTGGTGTCCCGGCATGCGGTGGGAGCGGCCCTGCTCACGGCCCCCACCTCCGGCACCGGCCCGGTGGCCGGACGACGCCTGCACCTCGACGGCACCTACATCAAGGAGAAGGTGCTGCTGCTGACGGCCATCGGCGACGCCAACCGCGTCCGCACGGTGTGGTTCACCCGTGTGCAGATCGCCACGATCGTCGGGGCCGTCACCGACCTGCAGCAGGTCGAGATGCTGTTCGCCTCGCTGCTCGTGCAGGCCACCCGGGCGGTGCAGGCCGCCGGTACCGCCGGTCGCCGGGGCGCATCCGCCACATCCTTCCGCCGCGCGTTCCTCACCGGCTACGCCCATCGCATCGGCGAGCGGCTGCGCGAGGCCGACGTCCGGGCCACCGCCGAGGCTGCCGCCGACGCACACGTCCCCATGACCGCGCTCGCGCCGATCCTGGCCCGCCGCTCCGACGCCGTCGACACCGAATTCCGCCGCCTGTTCCCCGTCACCCGCGACTCACGCAGCCGCGGCGTCGACGCCGACGGTTTCCATGCCGGTCGCGACGCCGCCGACGCAGCCTCCCTCGGCCCGGAGCGGAGATCCGTCCCACATTGATCCGCGCGCACTGTCACAGTCACACGCCCGCCGGTGTCCTATGGGCGACAACCGAAGGACGAGACGAAGGGCGGCAGTGATGACTACGCGATTCCATGTGGTGGTGGTCGGAGCCGGCTACGCCGGTGTGACGGCAGCGAACCGGCTGCTCGCAACCCACCCCGAGGTCGACGTCACGGTGGTCAACCCCCGGCCGGTGTTCGTGGAGCGGGTCCGCCTGCACCAGGTGGCCGCCGGTTCGGGGACGGCCACACACGAACTGACCGAGCTCCTGCATCCCCGCGCCGTGCTGCAGGTCGGTACGGCCGTGCAGGTCGCACCGCACACCGTCACCCTCGCCGACGGCACCGAACTGCGGTGCGACGCGGTGGTCTACGCGGTGGGCAGCGGACCGGGCACGAGCTCGATCCCCGGCCGGGAGAAGGCCCGGCCGGTCTCCGATCTGGAGTCCGCGACGGCCCTGCACGAGGCGCTGCTCACCGCCGAGGCCCCGGCCCCGGTCGTGGTGATCGGCGGTGGGCTCACCGGTCTCGAGACCGCGACCGAACTGGCCGAGGCGTGGCCCCGGCACCGGATCACCCTCGTCGGCGACCCGGGCGCCGAACTGCCCGAGACCAGCCGCCGCTACGTCCGGCGCACGCTCGACGGGATGGACGTGGAGGTCCGCACCGGTGTGAAGGCCGTCCGGATCACCGACGACTCCGTCCTGCTCGACGACGGCACCGAACTCCCCGCGGCGATCGCGGTGTGGACGGCGGGTTTCTCGGTACCCGAACTGGCCCGGCGCAGCGGCCTGCCCGTCGACGCCGACGGCCGCCTGCGGCTGCGCTCCACCCTGCAGGTCGTCGACGGCACACCGATCGTCGGAGTGGGCGACGCCGTGCGCATCGAGGGCAACGACCACGTCCGGATGAGCTGCCAGGCCGCGATGCCCCTCGGTGCCCACGGCGCCGACACCGTGTGGGATCTGCTGCAGGGCCGCGCACCGGCACCCTTGTCGCTCGGATTCGTCGCCCGCTGCATCTCGCTCGGCCGCGACCGGGGCGTCGTGCAACTGTCCGGTCGCGACGACGTTCCCGTGCGCTGGGGGCTGCGCGGCCGTCTCGCCGCCCCTGTCAAGGAAGCGGTGGTCCGTGGGACCATCCGGTCCATGCGACTGCAGGCGCGCGGTGTCCCCGTCCCGACGCGACGGGGCCCGGCCCCCGAAGCGTCCCGGCAGGAGGCCGGCGTGTCGTGAACACCGACGAAGTCTTCACCGAGCACCGCGGCCTGCTGTTCTCGATCGCCTACGAGATCACGGGCAGCGTCGCCGACAGCGAGGACGTGCTGCAGGAGAGCTACATCCGCTGGGCGCGCGCCGACACCGCCGAGGTCGCCGATCCGCGCGCCTACGCGGCGCAGATCGTCACCCGGCAGGCGCTGAACTCGCTGCGGTCGGCGCAGCGGCGGCGGGAGGAGTACGTCGGTCCGTGGCTGCCGGAACCGCTGCTCACCTCCCCCGATGCCGCGCAGGAGGTCGAACTCGCCGAGTCGGTGTCCACCGCGATGCTGCTCGTGCTCGAGACGCTCAAGCCGGTCGAGCGGGTGGTCTTCGTGATGCGGGAGGTCTTCGGGTTCGACTACGACCGGATCGCCGAGACCGTCGACCGCAGCGAGAGCGCGGTCCGGCAGATCGCCCACCGTGCCCGCGAACACGTGCGGTCGCGGCAGCGGCGGTTCGAGCCCCTCGGCGACGAGACCGCCCGGGTGGTGGAGGCATTTCTCGTCGCGGCGACCACCGGCGACCTCGACGGGCTGCTCACCCTCCTCGATCCCGACGTGGTGTACCTGGCGGACGGTGGCGGCAAGGTCACCGCGGCCCGGGTGCCGGTGACGGGTGCCGCGCGGGTGGCGCGCCTGTTCCTCGGATTGGTGCGGCATCCGCTGCCTGACATGACCCTCGAGATCGCCTCGGTGAACGCGATGCCGGGCATCCTCGTGTACTCCGCGGGTGTGCTCGACCTGGTGCTGCAGCTCGAGATCGACGAGGGCCGGGTCACCGGTGTCTACGTGGTGCGCAATCCCGACAAACTGACACACCTCGGGGCGCGCACCGGAAACGGGGAGCCGTCGTGACAAGCTGACGCCATGCGGATGGAACGTCTCGGCCGCGGCGGCACCCCGGATCGTGTCCTCACAGCGCTCGCCGACCGTGCCCGCCGGCTCGGCATCCCGGCCCCGGCGGCACTGTCCGGCGACTGGTTCTCCTCCTCCGCGATCCTCGTCCCCTCCCTCGAGGCCGGCGCGGTCGCACCGGAGGAGGCGTTCGCCGAAGGGATGGTGCCCGCCACCCGCCCGGACGGCGGGCCGCTCGTCGGCGGCGGCCGCGTCGGGTTCGTCGCGTATCCCGACCGGGCCCCGCAGCAGCCGGCGTTGCCTGTCGCGGCGAGCGGCTGGACCGACACCGTGCTGCGCCTCGACCACACCGGCTGCTGGTGGTACGAAACCCTCGGCGACGAGCCGTGTCCCGACGAGCTCTCCGTCGCCGTCACCGCTCCCGCGGCACCTGCCGGCGGCTGGCACATCGACTGGACCGCCCCGGACCGCGAGGTGCACCGCCACGGCGTGCAGCAGTGCCTCGAGGCGATCCGCGCCGGCGAGGTCTACCAGGCGTGCGTGTGCACCCGGTTCACCGGTGTCTGGGACGGCGACCCGCTGGCGTTCTTCGCCGACGGCATCGCCCGCACCGCCCCGGCCCGCGCCGTCTACCTGCAAGGACCGTGGGGTGCGGTCGCGTCGTTGTCCCCGGAGCTGTTCGTCTCGCTGCACGGCGACACGCTGCGGTCGAGCCCGATCAAGGGCACCCTGCCGCTGACCGCCGACCCCGCTGCTCTGCGCGCCTCGGTCAAGGACGTCGCCGAGAACGTCATGATCGTGGACCTGGTGCGCAACGACCTGAGCCGGGTCGCCGAGACCGGGACGGTCACCGTCGAGGAGCTGCTCGCGGTGCGGCCCGCACCCGGGGTGTGGCATCTCGTGTCCACCGTCGCGGCCACCCGCCGGCCGGACGCGACCGTCGCCGACCTGCTCGAAGCCGCCTTCCCGCCCGCCTCGGTGACGGGTTGCCCGAAGCTGCGGGCCCGCGACCTGCTGATGCGGTGGGAGCCGGCGCCGCGCGGGGTGTACTGCGGCACCGTCGGCATGACGAGCCCGCTCGCCGGCACCGAACTGAACGTCGCGATCCGCACCGTCGAGTTCGGGTACGGGCCCGACGGGTCGCGGGTGTGCGCGCTCGGCGTCGGTGGGGGCATCACGATCGACTCCGATCCCGACGCCGAATGGCAGGAATGCCTGGACAAGGCTGCGAGCATCCTCGCGCTCAGCACACCTCGCGAGCCGGCGGAGGAAGCTCGAAGCGGTCGAGCACGTCCTCGAGACGTGCCGACGTCGACCGGCAGATCCTGCTGACGACCGCATCCGCGTCGAGTCCCCAGGTGCGGAGGACCCCGTCGCCGCCGGCACCGACGATGGTGCCGTCCGGGGCGAGCACCACCTGCCAGCGGCCCACGCCGATATCGGTGACCGGTCCCCCCATCTCCCGCATGTCGTCCGGGTCGGAGACGTCCCACAACCGGATGGTGCCGTCGTCGCTGCCGCTCACCGCGCGGGTGGCGGTGCGGTCGATCGACACCGAGTAGACGGTGCCGCTGTGGCCCTCGAGGGCCGTCGGGCGGAGGGTGAAGTTCCCGGCGTCGTCGCGGTCCCAGACCCGGACGACGTGATCGTCCCCGCCTGTCACGAGCACGTCGCCGTCCTTGCCGAAGGCAGCGCCGTTGACCCCTCCGGTGTGCCCGTCCGCGACGTCCACCCGCTTCGGCTGCCGCGGGTCGGTGATGTCCCAGGCGTAGATGTCGCTGTCGGCGCTCGTGACGACGAGGCTGCGACCGTCGGGGCTGATCGTCGCCACCCGCACCAGGTTCCGCGGGCCCTCGAGCGGATCGCCCCAGGGCACGGGATGGGCGGGGTCGGCGATGTCCCACAACTGCACGGAGAAGTCGTCGGAGCCGGTCACCAGGGTCGTGCCGTCGGGTCCGAAGCCCAGCGCCGACGTGAAGCGGGTGCCCAGCGCGACGGGTTCGCCGAGCGGTTTCGGCGACGACGGGTCGCGCACGTCCCACAGCTGGACGCTGCCGCCGGAGGTCGGGGCGGTGGCCAGCACGGTTCCGGAGGGCGACAGCGCGCACACGTAGGCGCCGCCGAGCGGACGCGGCAGTTCGATGCCGCCGGCCCGGGTCCAGTCGCCGTCGGCGCCGACCCGCCACAGGCTGATGTCGGGGCCGTAGCTGCCGGTCGCGACGAGGTCTCCGGCGCGGCTGATCGCGGGCCGGGTGAGCGCGGTGTCGGCGACCGCGATGCGGGTGTGCGGCATCGTCCAGATACGGATGTTGGCGTCCTGGCCACCGGTGACGAGCATGCCGCCCTGCGGCCCGACGGTGAGGGTGGGCACGCCGCCGCCGTGGCCGGTCAACGGCGGGCCGAGTTCGTCGAGGGTCCACTCGCCGGGGGTGAGATTCCACAGCTTCACGGTTCCGTCCCACGACGCGCTCGCCAGCGTGGCGCCGTCCGGCAGGAAGGCGATGTTCCAGACTCCGCCGGTGTGCGCGTTCTTCGGTATCCCCACCCGGTGTGCGCGCCGGGGATCGGAGGTGTCGAACAGGTGCAGCACCCCGTCGTCGCTGCTGGCGGCGAGGATCGAACCGTCGCCGTTGAAGGCGACCGAGTGCGCGACGTCCCCGAAACCGGTGAGCGGTTCGCCGAGCGGCACCGGATGCGACGGATCGTGCACGTTCCACAGGCGGACGGTGCGGTCGTCGCTGGAGGTGGCGAGCACGTCGCCGCCCGGGCGGAAGGCGGCGGTGCGCACGCCGCCCTCGTGTCCGGTGATCAGCGTCGTGGGGAACCGGCCGGAGGCGGGATCGGAGGTGTCGACGAGGGCGACGCGCCCGTCGTCGTAGGGCACGGCCAGGACCCGGCCGGTGGGCGAGAACCGCACGTTGTGCACGGCGCCCTCCGCGTAGGCCTGTCGCTCGAGGACGGCCTTCGGCGCGGCCCGGTCGGAGACGTCGAAGATCCACACGCCGCTGTCGGCCGCCCCCACCGCGAGGTAGCGGCCGTCCGGGGTGAACGACACCGAGGCCATGTACTTCGACGACAGCTGCAGCGGCTCCCCGATCGGGGTGGGGTGATCGCCTTCCAGCGACCACAACCGCACGCTGCCGTCGTCGCTGGCCGAGGCGAGGGTCGAACCGTCGGGTGAGACGACGACCCCGTAGATCGGGCCCGTGTGCCCGGTGAGGGTGTAGGCGAGGGGCACGGCCTGGGTCGCGATCAGCCGTGAGTAGGCGATGGGATTGTCGGGCTGTAGGCCCGCGGCGGCCAGCGCGAGGTGCGCGGAGGTCGTGGGGTCGTCGTCCTTGAGCGAGTCCGACAACGCGACGATCTGCTGGAACTGTGCCGTGCTCCGTTCCGTCTCGGCGCGGCTCTTCGCGTCCCAGGCCAGGCCGGACATCACCAGGGCGACGATGGTGGACCCCGCGAGCACCGCGATGACGGCGTGCCGCAGACGGGTCTGGCGGGCGATCTGACGTCGCGAGGCGTCGAGGAAGGCGACCGCGGCGGGGCTGAGGGCCACCAGCCCCCGCGAGGAGGCCGACGTCTCGGCGAGCTGCGGGTTCTGTTCGGCGACGACGTCCATGCGTCCCCGCTGGTAGAGCAGGCCACGATTGCGGCCGCTCTCCAGCCAGGTCTGCGCGTCGGCCTCGATCTGCTGCCGCATCGCGGCGTGGGCGCGGTCCTGCTGGATCCACGACTTCAGCCGCGGCCACGCGTCGATCACCGCGTCGTGGATGAGTTCGACGGTGCCCGCGTCGACCACCAGCACCCGGGCCGACACGAAGTGGTCGAGCACCCGGGCGGCGGCATCGCGGTCGTCGCCGGCGACAGCCAGCAGTTCGTTCAGCGGCCGGGCGATCTTGACGTCGGTGCCGGTCGCGGTGACGTACACCAGGTGCACGAGCATCGCCCGGGCGCGCGCCCGGTCGGCGTCGTCGCCGAGGCTCTCCCAGGCCCGTTCCGCGCTGGCGGCGACCGATCCGCGGACCCCACCGGTCGCGCGGTAGGCGGCGACGGTGAGCGCACCGCCGCTGCGCTTGTCCCACAGCGAGTCGAGCAGGTGCGACAGCAGCGGGAGTTCGGTGCCGCTGATCTCACCGCGGGTCATGCCCGCCAGGTCGTGGAGGATGAGGTCGACGAGACCGGCCTCGAGCCGCGCGCCGACGAGCTTGGCCGGCGCCGTGATGACCTCGACCAGGTCGTCGCGGTCGAGGGGTTGGACCGTCTTGGTGCGGCGTTCCAGAGCCCGGGCCAGTACCGGATAGGCGACGGCCTGGTCGTAGAAGTCCGACCGCATGGTGGCGACGACGAGCGCGGGCGCGTCCTCCTCGTGCCCGGTGGAGGCCGTCTCGAGCAGCGCCAGGAAGCGGGTGCGCTCGGCGGAGTCGGTGCAGTGGGTGAACAGTTCCTCGATCTGGTCGACGACGATCACCAGCAGCGTCGTGGAGGTCCGCTCGCACACCGCGCGCAGGGCGGCGTGCACGGCCTCGTAGTCGGTGGGATCGGAGACCTCGGCCAGCTCGGGCAGGGCGTCGACGAGACGCTTCACGGGATCGGTGCCGGGGGTGATCACCACGGGGTGGCACTCCGTCCCGGAGCACAGCTGCGGGATGAGGCCGGCGCGCACCAGCGAGGACTTGCCGACCCCGGACGCGCCGGTGACGACGACCGGTCCCTGGCCGTGCGAGGCGATCACGACGTCGGTCAGGCTGCGCACGCTCTGGGTGCGTCCGAAGAACAGCCGGGCGTCCTGTTCACCGTAGGAGGCGAGGCCCTTGTAGGGGCGGATACCGGGCGGCACCGTCGGCCCGGCGGTCTTCTCGGCGCGCGGTGAGCCGGTCTGGCCGCGGGCGGCCTTCCACCAGTTCTCCCACTGCTTGAGCGAGTAGAGCCCGGGCACGGGTGGCTCGGAGTTGAGTTCGCGGGCCGCGCGGATGAGCACCACGAGCACGGGGTGCACCGCCTCGAAGGTGGCGGGCAGGCGGTTGCCGCTGCGCCAGTCGCTGACGCGTTGGACGGAGATCGTGCGGTCGCTGCCCACGGACCGGGCGACGGCCGTGGCCTCGGAGACGACCTTCTTCAGGGCGGGCCGGCCGGCCGCGGCGAAGAGCATCCGCAGCTGGTCGGCGAAGAACTGCCGCTGCCCCTGCGCCGACTGCGCCGGCTGTGTCCCCTGCGCCGCTGTGGGGTTGCCGCCGTCGTCCGCCATCCGTTCCGCGCCCCTCGTACTCCTGATCCCAGCGCGGAAACTTCCGCTGCGGAAAAATTCCTCACCCTGTCTGAACAGGGATGATAGCTGTTCCGCTGGGGACGCCGTTTTCCGTCCCACCCGTGGTGGGGAAAAGTGGAGACCACGCAAGGGGCACAACCTTGCAGCGTGAGGCGGGGGCCTTCACGTCGATCAGGGGCTAACGAGGGGTAGTCCCACATCGGCGTGAAGGAACGCCTCGCCATCTCCTCCGGGCTCCCGAATCGGGAGCCCTTCGTCGTCTCGGGACCCGGTTACTTGACCGGTTCGGAACCCCAGCCGTCCTTCACCGCGGCCGGGTTCGTCAGATCCGGATCGCGGTCCAGATAGGCCTTCGTCTCCCGGGCGATCAGACCCGACAGCACCAGCAGACCGATGAGGTTCGGCAGGGCCATGAGCCCGTTCATCACGTCGGAGAAGTTCCAGACCACCTCGAGCTGGGTGGTGGCACCGATGAACACGACCACCACGAACACCGCGCGGTAGGGCACCACGCCGCCGCGGCCCACGAGCCGCTCGATGCACCGCTCGCCGTAGTAGGACCAGCCGAGGATGGTCGAGAAGGCGAAGAAGACCACCGAGACGGCGACGATCCAGTGACCCCAGTCGCCGCCGAGGCCGTCGGCGAAGGCCGCCGACGTCATCGCCGCGCCCTTCTCCCCCGACTCCCAGGCTCCCGTGGAGATGATGACCAGACCCGTGAAGGTCACCACGACGATCGTGTCGATGAAGGTCTGCGTCATCGACACCAGGCCCTGACGGACCGGGTGCGAGGTCTGGGCGGCCGCCGCGGCGATGGCCGCGCTACCCATGCCCGACTCGTTGGAGAAGATGCCGCGCGCCACGCCGTAGCGCAGGGCGATCATGAACACCGAGCCGATGAAGCCGCCGGTCGCGGCGGTGCCGGTGAACGCGTCGGTGAACACCAGCGCGAACGCGCTCGGGATCTCGGTGATGTTGACGGCGAGGACGATGATGCCGGCGCCCACGTAGAGCAGGATCATGGCGGGCACGAAACCGGCAGTGACCTTGCCGATGGACTTGATGCCGCCGAGCAGCACCGCGGCGGCGAGGACCGTCATGATCGCGCCGCTGACCCAGGTCGGCACGCCGAAGGTGTCGTCGAGCTGGGTGGCGACCGTGTTCGCCTGCGTCATGTTGCCGATACCGAAGCTGGCGAGGACCGCGAACACCGCGAACAGCAGGCTCAGCACCAGACCCAGCTTGTTGGGGATCGCGCGGGCCAGGTAGTACTGCGGACCGCCGCTCTGTTCACCCTTGGCGTCGGTGGTGCGGTACTTCACGCCGAGGAAGGCCTCGGAGTACTTGCTGGCCATACCGACCAGGCCGGTGACCCACATCCAGAACAGTGCGCCCGGACCACCGAAGTAGATGGCGGTGGCGACACCGGCGATGTTGCCCACGCCGACGGTCGCGGCCAGCGCAGTGGTCAGCGCCTGGTACTGCGAGATGTCACCTTCGGTGGCACCTTCGTCGTGACGTTGGATCAGGCCCAGCCGCAGCGCAGGGCCCAGCTTGCGGAACTGCAGTCCGCGCAGCCGGACGGTGAGGACCAGACCGGTTCCCAGCAGCAGCGGGATGAGGAGGTAGGGCCCCCACACCACCCCTGCGACCTCGACGAGGAAATCGTTCACCGAGTCCATACGCGTCCTTCCGCTCGATCGCGTGCCACCGGCGTCCCGCTCTGATCGCGTCGGCAACATGTGTGCCGGGAGAGTGTAGGCCCTCTCTGGCACCGAGGGTCACACGAACCGCCGACGGGAAACGCAATCGGAACGAATCAGGCGCGACGTGCCTCGAGCACCGCGTCGTACAGTTCCCGTTTCGACACCGCCGCCCCGGACGTCCGCGACGCCGACTCGGCGACCTGCGCGCAGGCGTCCTTCAGCCGTGTCCCCTCCTCGACGAGCCGCTCGACCTCCTCGACGAGATCGACGGGGTCGGTGGCCACCGCGGTGGCCCCCTCGAGGACGACGGTGATCTCCCCGCGCGCCCCCTCGACGGCCCAGTCGGCCAGTTCGGCGAGGGTGCCGCGGCGCACCTCCTCGTAGGTCTTGGTCAATTCCCGGCACACCGCGGCGCGGCGCTCGCCCCCGAGCACCTCCACCGCGTCGGCCAGGCACGCCGCGAGCCGGTGCGGAGCCTCGAAGAAGACCACCGCGCGGGGTTCGCGCACGAGGGTCTCGAGCCACGCGCGGCGCTGGCCGGGCTTGCGGGGCGGGAAACCGTCGAAGCAGAACCGCTCGACCGGCAGCCCCGACAGCGCGAGGGCCGTGGTGACCGCGGACGGGCCCGGCAGGCAGGTCACGGGCAGACCCGCGTCGACGCACGCCGCGACGAGCCGGTAGCCGGGGTCGCTCACCGAGGGCATCCCGGCGTCGGTGACGAGCAGCACGGTACGTCCCTGTTCGACCTCGGCGACGAGCCCCGGCAGTCGCGACACCTCGACCTGGTCGTAGAAGCTGACGACGCGGCCGGTGAGGGTGACGTCCAGGGCGGCGGCGAGATTGCGGGTGCGGCGGGTGTCCTCCGCAGCGATCACGTCGGCGGTGGCCAGCGCCTCACGCAGCCTCGCCGAGGCGTCGCCGATGTCGCCCATCGGGGTCGCCGCCAGCACGAGCCGGCCCTGTTCCGGATTCGCGCCCTGTACCGGTTTCGCTGCCTGCATACGGCTCAGCCTACGATCGGGAGGTGACCGTGACGGACCGCAGCCCTTCCGAGGCCCCGGACCGCCGCCTTCTCAGCCCGGGTCCGCTCGCGCCGGTGCCCGAGGCGCTTCCGGGCGACCGGACGCGCGGGTGGATCGTGACCCTGTTCGTCACGGCGCTCGCCGCGATCACGCGGTTCACGATGCTCAACTACCCCACCGACGCGCGCACGCCCGTCTTCGACGAGAAGCACTACGCCCCGCAGGGCTGGCAGGTGCTCACCGGCGGTGGGATCGAGGACAACCCCGGATACGGGCTCGTCGTCCACCCGCCGGTCGGGAAACAGTTGATCGCGCTCGGTGAGGCCCTGTTCGGTTACAACGCATGGGGCTGGCGGTTCTCCGCCGCGGTGGCCGGGGTCGTGCTGGTGCTGCTCGTCGTGCGCATCGCACGGCGGCTGACCCGGTCGACGATGCTCGGCGCGATCGCGGGTCTGCTGCTGGTCGTCGACGGGGTGACCTTCGTGTCGTCCCGTCTCGGCATGCTCGACATCTTCCAGGCGGTCTTCGTCGTCGGCGCGTTCGGCTGCCTGATCGTCGACCGCGACGACGTGCGGGCCCGGATGGCGCGGGTGCACGCCGAGGGCCGGGTGCTCGACAGCGTGTGGGGGCCGCGCTTCGGGGTGCGCTGGTGGCGCTTCGGGGCCGGTGTGCTGCTGGGCCTGGCACTGGGTACCAAGTGGTCGGGCCTGTACTTCATCGCCTTCTTCGGACTGATGTCCGTCGCCTTCGACCTCGCGGCGCGCCGCGCCTACGGGGTGCAGCGACCGTGGATCGGCACGGCGCTGCGCGACATCGGGCCGGCCCTGTACGCGCTGGTCGTGATCCCGGTGGCCGTCTATCTGTCGACCTACTGGGCGTGGTTCGCCAGCGAGACCGGCGTCTACCGCCACGCGGTCGGCACCCGCATCGGGCACGACAGCACGCTCGGTTTCGTGCCCGACGCACTGCGGTCGCTCTGGTACTACAGCGCCAGCGTGCTCGAGTTCCACTCGGGGCTCACCAACTCCGCAGGCAACCAGCATCCCTGGGAATCGAAGCCGTGGACGTGGCCGATGGGGCTGCGCCCGATGCTCTACTACTTCGCCGAGGGCGAACAGATCAAGGGCTGCGGCGCCGAGCAGTGCGTCAAGGCCGTCATGCTGGTCGGGACCCCGGCGCTGTGGTGGGTGTCGCTGCCGGTGCTGCTGTGGGGTCTGTGGCAGGCGTTCGTCCGCCGCGACTGGCGGTGGGCGGCGGTGCTCACCGGGTACGGCGCCGGTCTGCTGCCCTGGTTCGCGACGCTCGACCGGCAGATGTACTACTTCTACGCGGTGCCGCTCGCACCCTTCCTGGTCATGGGTCTCGCGCTGGTGCTCGGCGACGTCCTCGGCTCCCCGGCCGCGTCGCGGGAACGCCGGACGACGGGTCTGCTCGTGGTGTGCCTGTACGTGGGTCTGGTGGTGGCGAACTTCGTGTGGCTGTGGCCGATCCTTACGGCGCTGCCCATCTCGGTGGAGCGCTGGCACAGCCAGCTGTGGCTGCCGAGCTGGCGTTGAGCCGTCAGTTCTGGTCGTCGGCCCAGTGGGTGTCGGCCTCGGATTCGGAGTCGCAGCCGTAGCGCACCCCGTCGAAACGGCGGGCGAACCGGTCGTCGACCGCCCCGAGGAATCCGCGGAGCCTGTCGAGCATCTCCGACAGGTGCCGCGGGACGAAGGGATCGCCGAGCATGTCGACGGTCGCGACCAGCCGGTCCTCGACGAGGACCACCTTGATGTGCGGCCATTCGAGGTTGAGTTCGGTGAGTTCCTCGAGGACTCGCACGCGTACCTCCGGATCCTCCGACTCCCCGGTCTCCGGGATGCCGTGCAGCAGCGGGGCCCACAGCCGCACCCCGGGCCCGTCGGCGTCGACCACCACGAAGATCACCTGCGCGTCGAGGACCACGACGAAGTCGCCGTCGGCGTCGACTGGCGCGGGCCGGCCCAGGGTGCGGGCGAGGGTGTCGCTGACGCGCTCGCGCAGACCACCGAGGGGGAACGGGGGCACGGCCTGCAGGAAGGCCGGATGCGGCACCGAGGCGTCGGTGCGGAGCACGGACACGATGTGCCGGGCGAGGTCGTCGGCCTCGCCGGTGGTGCGGGTGACCGATCCGGTCCCGGCGACGGTGACGGTGACGTCGTCGCCGGCGTTCCGCTGCACGTGGATGCGGGGTTCGGGGCCGGTGGGGGTCTCGGCGAGCAGTTCGAACCCGCCCGGCGCGGTGAGGGTCGTGAGGTGCCGCACGAGCCGGGACGCGTAGCGGGTCCAGTCGCGATCGAGCATCTCGTCGAATCCGTCGGTATCGGTCACGCACACTCCCCTCGAAGAGCAACTGCGGGCAGGCGACACCGTACTCGCGGCGGACGACAACTCTCCGCAGGCACGCGGGGCGCGTCGTCAGCCGTGATCCCGACCTGCGGCGGCCGCCCACACCGCGACCCACGACCCGTGTTCGAGCATGTCCACGATCACGAAACCGCCGCGCGCGAGGACCGTGCTCACCCTCATCGACAGGGCCCCGATGTCCTCCCCCGGCCCGGCCTCGTCGAACACCCACAGTGCGGCGTCCGGGGCGAGCAGCGGGACGAGGGCGGCCACCTCACCGGGGTCGGTGTGGAACTCGGGCACGGCCACGGTGTAGATGCAGCCGAACGCCTCCCGCCCGCCGAACCGTGCACGGGCCCGCGCCGGCGACTCCGCGACCTTCACCCGGCCCGGCAGCAGGTCGGCGGCCCGCCGCACGGCCGGGTCCGTGCCGATTCCCAGCACGGCCGGGTCCGTGCCGATTCCCAGCACGGCCGGGTCCGTGCCGATAGCCGACACGGACCCGGCCGCGGTGGCCACGAGGAGTTCCCGGAGGAATCCGGTGCCGTCGCTCATGCGACGCGGCGCAGGGTCCGTTTCCGCCGGCCACCGGTGATCATCGGGTCGCGCTGCAGATCCCGGTACAACGACACGCACAGCCCGATCATGACGACGACGAAAGGCGCCGCGGCGATGATCGTCATGGTCTGCAGAGCGTTCAGTGCCTCCGCGCCGCCGCTCCACAGCAGCAGCGCCGCGACCCCGCCGGTGAGTGCACCCCAGAACACGACCACCGCGCGCCGGGGTGCGAGGGTGCCGCGCTGGCTGAGGGTGCCCATCACCATGGACGCGGAGTCGGCGCCGGAGACGAAGAAGATGGCGATGAGCAGCATCGCGACGGTCGTGGCGATGCCGGTGAGCGGCAGGTGGCCGAGCACACCGAACAGCTGGCCCTCGACGCTGTCGGCGTCGGCGACGTCGAGTCCGTCGATCTGCTGGCCGATGCCGGCGCCGCCGAAGGTGGAGAACCAGACGAGGCTGACCATGCTCGGCACGAGGATCACCCCGACGACGAATTCGCGGATGGTGCGGCCGCGGCTGATGCGAGCGAGGAACATGCCGACGAAGGGCGCCCACGACACCCACCACGCCCAGTAGAAGATCGTCCAGCTCGACAGCCATTCACCGGCGGCCTCGCTCGACGCGGCGGTGCGGGCCGACATGCGGGCGAATTCCGCGGCGTACGCGCCGAGGGTGGTGGGCACGAGGTTGAGGATGAACACCGTCGGGCCGAGCACGAAGACGAACAGGGCGAGGGCCGCGGCGAGCACCATGTTGATGTTCGACAGCCACTGGATGCCCTTCGCGACGCCGGTGACCGCCGAGGCGATGAACGCGAGGGTGAGCAGGGCGACGATCGCGACGAGCAGCATCACGCCGACGGATTCGATCCAGCCGTTGACCTCGAATCCGGAGCCGATCTGCAGGGCGCCGAGGCCGAGGGAGGCGGCGGTGCCGAAGAGAGTGGCGAACAGGGCGAGGATGTCGATGGCCTTGCCGAGCGGGCCCTCCGACCGCCGCCCGAGCAGGGGCACGAACGCGGAGCTGATCAGCTGTCTGCGGCCCTTGCGGAAGGTGCCGTACGCGATGGCCAGGCCGACCACGGCGTAGATCGACCAGGGATGCAGGCTCCAGTGGAACATCGACGTCGCCATGGCGACACCGGTTCCGCCGTTGGTGCCGGGTGGCGGGTCGACGTAGTGCGACAGCGGTTCGGCGACACCGAAGAACATCAGGCCGATGCCCATACCGGCCGCGAACATCATCGAGATCCAGCTGACGGTCCGGAACTCGGGCTGCTCGCCGTCCTTGCCCAGCGGGATGCGGCCGTAGCGGCTGACGGCCAGCCACAGCGCGAAGAACACGAATCCGCTGGCGGTGATCACGAACAACCAGCCGAGTTCGTCGACGATCCACTCGAGGATTGCGCCGGTGACCGACCCGAAGTTGTCGGTCGCCGTCAGTCCCCACACCACGATCGCTGCGACAGCCGCGGCGGCGACACCGAAGACGACGCGATCCGTCTGTGCGGCCGGGGTCGGAGGTTCGGGAACCACAGGTGCACCGGTGTCCGGAACGGTTCCGGCCCCGGGCCGATCGGCAGGTACATTCATGGGTCAAACCTTGCAAGTTTCGACCGCACTCGGAGCCGAATCGGCGAACCGAGCGGGGTCGGATCACCCGCACACCGGTGTGCCCTGCGGAATCGGCCCCGCGATGTGAGGAAGGTGATACCCGTACGGCGCCTCAGCCGGCCCGTAGCGCCGCGGCGACGAACTCGAGGATCTCGTCGTCCGACATGCCCAGCGCCCGCACCTCCCCGACGTACGCGCTCGTCGCCTGCTGGGCGCGGGTGCGGGTCGGGTCGCCGGTGTCGGCGACGAACGTCCCGGCCCGCCCGTGGGCCTCGAGGACTCCCAGCTTCTCCAGTTCCCGGTACGTCTTGGCGACGGTGTTGGGAGCGATGCCGAGGGTGTCCGCGAGGCCCCGGACGGTGGGCAGCTTGGTTCCCGCGATCAGTTCACCATCGTGCACGAGGTCGACGATCCGGCGCCGCAGCTGCTCGAACGGCGGGACGGGCGAGTCCGGGTCGATGGTGATGTCGAGCATCTTCGCAGGTTATCAGCGTTCGGAGGCGCTGACAGGCGCATCCGGCGCTTCGGCCGGAGCGTGGTTGTAGGAGCCCTTCTCGAGGAGGTCGCGGATCTGGATGAGCAGATCGGTCTCGCTCAGCGGCTCGTCCTCCGGCTCCTTCTCCGGCGCGAACCGGGCCTTGGCGGCGTTGACCGGCACGATCAGCACGAAGTACACGACCGCGGCGATGATGAAGAAGTTGATCGCCGCCGAGATCACCGCACCGAGGTTGACGAAGGTGGCGTCGTTCGAGGAGATCAGGCGGAAGCCGAAGCCCAACTCGTTGTTCCCGCCGACGACCGCGACGAGCGGATTGACGATGTGATCGGTGAACGCCGTGACGATGGCGGTGAACGCCGCGCCGACCACGACGGCCACCGCGAGCTCGACCACGTTTCCGCGCAGCAGGAAGTCCTTGAAACCTTTGAGCATGAGCGCTCCGTGCCTTTTCTCGAGGGAATTCGGATTTTCGGGGCCCGAGAATCGTAATAATGCTCCGCACCGCCTTCAACAGAGACAATTCCGGCAACACGGGGCGCCGCCACCTCGGGGGGCGGGTCGCGGCAGGGCAGAATCGGGCCATGGCAACTACGGCGACGATCTATCACAACCCGCGCTGCAGCACGTCACGCAACACTTTGGCGTTGCTGAAGGAGAACGGGATCGAACCCACCGTCATCAAATATCTCGAGACGCCGCCCTCCGCGGACGAGCTTCGGGCGCTGCTCGATGCGGCGGGACTCACACCCAGCCAGGCGATCCGGAAGAAGGAATCGCTCTACAAGGAACTGGATCTGGCCGAGGCGTCGGAGGACGAACTGCTCGCGGCGATGGTCGAGAATCCGATCCTCATCGAGCGTCCGCTCGTCGTGACCGACAAGGGCACCGTGCTCGCCCGGCCCGTCGACAAGGTACGCGAGATCCTCTGACGGCCCGGAGCATGACGGCCCCGAGGGCCTAGAGTGCCGCCCGCGCGAGCGGGCACGACATGCATCGCGGACCGCCGCGGCCGGAACCGAGTTCCGACCCGGCGATCCGCAGCACCTCGATCCCCGAGTCCTCGAGCCGGGTGTTCGTCTCGACGTTGCGTTCGTAGGCGACGACCACCCCGGGCGCGACCGCGAGGGTGTTGTTCCCGTCGTCCCACTGTTCCCGTTCGGCGACGACGGAATCGAGCCCGGTGTCGATCACCCGCAGTTTCTCGATGCCCATCGCGTCGGCGGCGGCCTCCAGGAAGGGGCGCGGCCCGGAGATCCGCACCGTGCCGTCCTCCTGGTGGAGGGTGAACGCCTGCAGGCTGTCCCGGATCGCCGGGTACATCACCACCGCATCGACGTCGACCATCGTGCACACCGTGTCGAGGTGCATCGACGCCCGCTGCTGCGCGATCGGCACCGCCAGCACCGTGTGCGCGAGCCCGTCCTCGAAGACGCTGCGGGCCAGTGCCTCCGCGCCGGCGGGGCTGGTCCGCTCCCCCACCCCCACCGCGACGACACCGGGAGCGAGCAGCAACACGTCGCCGCCCTCGACGGGCGCGGTGTGCGACTCGTAGGCGCGCCGCACGTTGAGGAACTGCGGGTGGAAGGCGTAGATGAGGTCGGTCAGGCTCGTCTCCCGGCGCCGCGCCGGCAGCGCCAGCGTGGGGATCGCGACGCGCGAGCCGATCCAGAACGACGAGTCGCGGGTGAACAGCAGGTTCGGCAGCGGGTCGATCGCGAAATCCGAGCCGTGGTGCATCAGCCGCACGAGCGAGGGAGCCGCGCCGCTCCCCACGGCGGGCAGTTCGTCGAAGGTCATGCCCGCAATGAGGATCCGGGCGAGTTCGGGGGCGGGCAGCGACCGCAGGTGACCGGCCAGCTCGTCCGCGAGCGCGAACCCGAGGCGGCGTGCGTCGACGGCGGACGAGACGCTCTGCACGCGGGCGGCGCCGCTGACCTCGAGTGTCTCGGTGAGCAGATCCGACAGCAGGTGGACCTGCACGCCGCGGCTACGGAGCAGCTCGGCGAAGGCGTCGTGTTCCTCCTGGGCCCGTGCGACCCAGGGCAGCGCGTCGAACAGCAGCTGGTCGTTGTTGCGCGGTGTGAGGCGCTCGAGTTCGGCGCCGGGCCGGTGCAGCATCACTGCGCGGAGTTCACCGACTTCGGACTCGACACCCCAGTGATGACTCATATGCTCACGGTATCGCGCAGCGTCCCACCATCCGGGTCAGGCGCGTCGAGTTGCCGCGACAACGCAACGAAGAACACATGCGCAACGAAGAGCACACGGAAGGGATCCCATGACCGACGACCCGCTCGGGTGCCTGGCACCGTTCGCCGGACGCTGGGCAGGGGGCGGCGACGGCCACTACCCCACCATCGACGACTTCTCGTACGACGAGACGATCGAGTTCGCCACCGTGCCCGGCAAGCCCTTCCTCATGTACGTCAGCCGCACCCGGCACCGCACCGAGGGCCGCCCCCTGCACACGGAGAACGGCTACCTGAGGCGCTGCGGGGACGACGTCGAGCTGCTCGTCTCGCAGCCCACCGGGTTCGTCGAGATCCAGCGGACCCGCCCCGAGGGTGGGGTTCTCGACTTCGCCACCCACGTCCTCGAGCGGTCGCCGGACGCCAAGCCGGTGCACGAGGTACGGCGGCGTTTCGAGCTGGACGGCGACGTGCTGGTCTACGACCTGTGGATGGCGCACGCGGACACCCCGCTGACGCATCATCTGCACGCCGAGCTGCGGCGCGCGTCCGCCTGACCTCGGTCCACCCGACTTCGGTGGATCGAACCCCGGGAAGCGGGGTCGGATCCACCGGAATCGTCACTTCGTGCCGACGACCCGCCGGAAGTAGTCGTTGGCCGCCTGCATGACGAGGTTGTAGGGCGGGGCGAACTTGCGGGCCCACCAGTAGCCGAACCGGGTGTCGAAGGACGTGTAGACCATGAACCGGTTCTTCAGGATGCCGGTGACGATGCGTTCGGCCACCTTCTCCGGGCTCGCCGCGTGACGCACGAACCGTTCGGTGAGCTTGCGGACCTCGGGCCGGTCGCGGTCGACGCCGACTATCTGCACCGTGTCGACGAGCGGGGTGCGCACCGCGCCCGGCACGACGAGGGACACACCGATGCCGTCGCGCTTGAGGTCGAAGCGCAGCACCTCGGAGACGCCGCGCAGACCGAACTTGCTCGCGCTGTAGGCGGCGTGCCAGGGCAGGGCCAGCAGACCGGCGGCCGAGGAGACGTTGACGATGTGCCCGCCGCGGCCGGCCTCGATCATGGGTGGGACGAAGTTCTCGATCACGTGGATGGGGCCCATGAGGTTGACGTCGACCATGAGCTTCCAGTGCTCGTGCTTCAGCCGGTCGACGGTGCCCCACACCGACACCCCGGCGACGTTGGCGACGATGTCGAGCGACCCGTGTTCGGCGTGCACGTCCTCGGCGAAGGCGGTGACGGCGTCGTGGTCGGCGATGTCGAGAGCCGCGGCGTGCAGCACGGTGCCGCCGCGTTCCTCGACGAGGCGGACGACCTCGGCGAGGGCGTCGGCCTTCAGGTCGGTGAGGACGAGCCGGGCTCCCCGGTCGGCGGCGGACAGGGCGAGGGCGCGGCCGATGCCGCTGGCCGCGCCCGTGACGAGGAATTTGGTTCCGCGCAGGTCAGTGATCGCCATGGCGACACACTAATGGTCGTGGCCACGCGCAGGGGTCCGGCGCGCCACGGGACCGCCCTGCGGATGGGTGTTACCGGGATCGGACACTCACAGTCGCTGGGCCATCTCCTCCTGATACTCCTGAATGGTGCGTTCGATCATCTCTGCGTCGTCGTTGCGTCCTTCGTTACGCGCCAGATCCGCACGCTCGCGCAGCGTTCGGATCGCGCGGCGAAGTTCGTCGTCACTCATCCTGTGGTCCATGACACAAGTCTGCCGGGTTCGTTCGGGACTTTCCACGGATTGACGGCGGAACGACGAAAGCCCCGCCTGAGGCGGGGCTTTCGTAGGGGGTGGAGCTGAGGGGAATCGAACCCCTGACCTCTTCGATGCGAACGAAGCGCGCTACCAACTGCGCCACAGCCCCATTCGGTTCCTCGCGGAACCGACCAGCAAACTCTAGCAAACCGGGTCCCGCATCACGAAATCGGGGTATCCGCGCAGATGGGACGGCGTTTCGCAGGGCCCGGACGACGAGAAGAGGGGCCCGCACCGCCGATGCGGACCCCTCTCCGGAGTCGAAGATCACTCCCCGGCGGCGCGGGGAACCACGTAGTCGTCGTGATCGTCGTAGCCCCGCGACCGGACGTCGGGGCCGTGACCGAGGTCGGCGTCGTAGCGGTCGAGATGTTCGAAGGCCGGGTCCTCGTCGTCGACCTCGAGCACCACCGCGCCGGGGCGACGCAGCCGATCCGGGACGTCCGCACGGTCCTCGTCTGCATGGGCGCCGGAGTGACGGGAGCGCTGCAACCGCGCGAGACGACGCCGCCGGATCTCCTGCTCGAGCCGCACCTGGCGGCGCAGATAGAAGAGGTAGCCGACGAGCGCGACGCCCGCGAGACCGGCCAGCCACCACATCGCCGGCGAGACGATGAGCGCGAGCGCGCCCGTCATGATGGCGGCGATCAGCAGGCCGAGGACCGTCCGCTGCCGGAACTCGTAGCGGGCGGCACGGGCGGCGGCGTCGGCCTGGGGGTCGAAACCACCGCGTCCCCGCCGCTGCGGCACGAACTCGCGCTCGGCTGCGGCGGTCACCGGCTCGCCGGACGAGACCGTGTCGTCGGAATCGAGATCGGATGTGTCGTCGAGTTGAGTGTTCATGCGGTCCTCCGCGGGATGGCGGTGCGTGCGGTCGCGACTCGGACGCCAATGGGGATCGCTGCGGTGCCCGGCGGCCGGCCCGCGAGGGGTGATCGGCTCGTCGTCTCCGCGGCGCAGGACTCTCGTGGCGAGAGCGACGTCGGTCGTCTGCCGGATTCGAGGACGCTTCGTGACCAGCATCGGCACCAGAACGAACAGCCACACGGCAACGAGCCCGATCCACAGAAGCGAATTCGGCATCCGGCGGCCCTCCTCCCAGTCGTCGCCTTACCAGCCCGTCGACGCCACCGACCTACATCAGGCTAATGGCATCACTGCAATTACCCGTTCAGAAACGCCGACTCAAACGACACAGAAGTCACTCGAGTCACGCGAAACCAACTGACACTTTCTTCACTCTAATCACACAAATCCCACTTGCGCTGGGGACTGTTACTCGAGTTCGACGTAACCTGCGTTACACATCCGGACGTATCCGACTCGAGAGGAATGCCGGGGTTCAGGTCCAGGAGGCGCGACCGGCGCGGACGAGGCGATCCGAGACCGTCCCCGGAACCTCCTCGACCGTCATGGCCACCAGAAGATGATCACGGAAACGGCCCGCCACGTCGAGATAGCGTTTCAGCAGGCCCTCCTCACGGAAACCGACGTTGCGCAGTACCGCGCGGCTGGCGTCGTTCTCGGGCCGCACGGTGGCCTCCACGCGATGCAGTCCCACGGGGCCGAAACAGTGGTCGAGGCCGAGCGCCACCGCGGCGGTCGCCACACCGAGGCCGTTGACCTCCTTCTCGACCCAGTAGCCGATCCACGCCGACCGCAGCGCGCCACGCACGATGTTGCCGACGGTGAGCTGACCGCAGAACCGGCCGTCGAGTTCGATCACCATCGGCAACATGCCGCCCTTGCGCGCCTCGGCGCGCAGGCTCCGGTACAGGCCGGGCCACACGGAGATGTGGTGCCGCAGGTCCCAGGGGGCCTCGCCGGTGGGTTCCCATGGTTCGAGATGGGCGCGGTCGCGGAGACGGAGGCGGCTCCACGCTGAGGCGTCGCGCAGCCGCACGGGCCGCACGGTCACCACTCCCCCCGCCACCCGCAACGGCCCGAGCTCAGCCGGCCAGCCCGGATGACGGGTCATCAACCACGCTGCCCGAGGAACGCGACGTCCACCTGATCTCCCGTGCGGATCTCGGAGACGTCGGGGTCGACGATGACGAGACAGTTGGCCTCGGCGAGGGTGGCGAGCAGGTGCGACGACGACCCGGCCGCCCCACCGAGGGCCTGCACGAGATAGTCGCCGGTGGTCTCGTCGCGCATGAGCTGCCCGCGCAGGAAGCCCTTGCGACCCGGGATTGAGGTGATCGGCGCGACCGTGCGGGCCGAGACGATGCGGCGCATCGGCTGGCGGCGGCCGAGGGCGATGCGGATCAGCGGACGGACCATCACCTCGAAGACGACCAGCGCGCTCACCGGGTTGGCGGGCAGCAGGAAGGTCGGGACCTCGTCGCGGCCGAGCCGGCCGAAGCCCTGGACCGAGCCGGGGTGCATCGCGATCCGCTCGACCTCGAGTTCCCCGAGATCGGACAGCGCCTCGCGGACCTCCTCGAGGGCACCGCCGCCCACGGCACCGGCGATCACCACGATCTCGGCGCGGATCAGCTGACCCTCGACGACCTCGCGCAGCCGCTTCGGGTCGGTACCGGCGATGCCGACCCGGTTGACGTCGGCGCCGGCGTCACGGGCCGCGGCGGCGAGCGCGTAGGAGTTCACGTCGTAGACCTGGCCGGGGCCGGGCGTGCGGTCGATGTCGACGAGTTCACCGCCCACCGAGATGACCGACAGGCGGGGACGCGGATGGACGAGCACCTTGTCGCGGCCGACCGCCGCGAGCAGGCCGACCTGGGCGGCGCCGATGATCGTGCCGGCCCGTACCGCGACGTCGCCCGGCTGGACGTCGTCGCCGGTGCGGCGCACGTAGTCGCCGGACCGGACCGGTTCGAGCACCTTGATCCGGGCCGCGCCGCGGTCGGTGTTGTCGAGCGGCAGCACGGCGTCGGCGAGGGTCGGCAGCGGGGCGCCCGTGTCGACGCGCACGGCCTGACGCGGCTGCAGCCGGATGGGCTGCCGGGACCCGGCCCGCACCTCCCCGACGACGGGAAGGGTCACCTCGGCAGGCGCGGCACCCTCCTCGCCGGAGTCCTGGTCGGCGGCCGGGGGCTGGAGGTCGACGCTGCGGACGGCGTAGCCGTCGATGGCGGCCTGGTCGAAGCCGGGCAGTGGCCGCTCGGTGACCACTTCCTCCGCGCACAGCAGACCCTGCGCCTCGGAGATCGCCACCCGGACCGGCCGGGGCGCCACCGCTGCTGCCGTGACCCTGGCCTGCTGATCCTCAACCGACCGCATACTGCTTCTCGTCCTCCAGCCCGTCCGGCAGTCAGCGCTTCAGGCGCTCGATGAGCCACTCGCGCAGCGAGGGCCCGTACTCTTCCGTGTTCAACGCCGAGTCAACCGCAGCGCGCAGATAGCCCCCGGGATTTCCGAGGTCGTGTCGGGTGCCGCGGTGCACCACCACGTGGACCGGGTGGCCCTCGGAGATGAGCAGCGCGATCGCGTCGGTGAGCTGCAGTTCTCCGCCGGCGCCGGGCTCGATGCGGCGCAGCGCGTCGAAGATCGCACGGTCGAGCAGGTAGCGGCCGGCCGCGGCGAAGGTCGACGGCGCATCCTCGATGGCGGGCTTCTCGACCATGCCGAGCACCTTGAGGACGTCGGGGTTCACCGCGTCGGGCACGGGCTCGACGTCGAAGACGCCGTAGGCGCTGACCTGATCCTTGGGAACGTCGATCGCGCACAGCACCGAGCCGCCGCGCTTGGCGCGGACACGCTGCATGGTCTCGAGCACGCCGACGGGCAGCACGAGGTCGTCGGGCAGCAGCACGGCGATGGCGTCCTCGTCGGGATCGAGCGCCGACTCCGCGCACGCCACGGCGTGCCCGAGACCGAGCGGCTGCTCCTGGATCACCGACTCCACCTCGAGCAGGCCCGGCGCCTTGCGGACCTTCGCGAGGAGCTCGTACTTGCCCTTCTCCTCCAGCTTCGACTCGAGGACGAGGTCCTCGACGAAATGGGCGACCACGCCGTCCTTGCCCGGCGAGGTCACGATGAGAAGGCGCTCGGCGCCCGAGTCGGCCGCCTCGCCCGCAACCAGCTCGATACCGGGCGTGTCGACCACCGGAAGAAGTTCCTTCGGGACCGTCTTGGTCGCGGGAAGGAAGCGTGTCCCCATGCCTGCTGCGGGGACAACCGCGGTCTTGAAGTGCCGCGTGCCTCCGGTCGTACTGTTCGTCATAGACTCCCACCCTAACTTCGACCACCTGGAACGGTGGCTCCGTGATCGTAAGGCGCCGACATGACCTCTTCCCCCAAGGCCGTCTGGCGTGACCGCATTCTGACAGCCCGCCGCGGGCTGCCTGCGGCCAGGCGGCGGATCGAGGACACCGCCCTCGCCACCGTGGCCGCGACGCTCGCCCCCGCCGGCTCCGTCGTGTGCGCGTACGTACCGGTCGGTTCCGAACCCGGTTCCCTGGCCCTGCTCGACGTGCTGGTGGAGGCGGGGTGCACGGTGCTCGTGCCCGTCACCCGCGCCGGTGAGCCGTTGTCGTGGGCCCCCTATCTCGGAGAGGATTCGCTGGTCGCGGCGGATTTCGGTCTCCGTGAGCCGGGCGGGGAGATCCTGCCGCCCGAGGCCGTCGCGCGGGCCCACACGGTGCTCGTCCCGGCTCTCGCGGTGGACGTGCGGGGCGTGCGCCTGGGACGCGGCGCGGGTTTCTACGACCGCAGTCTGCACCTGGTCTCCCCCGACGCGGCGATCATCGCGGTGGTCCGGGACGACGAGCTGGTCGACGAACTTCCGGAGGATCCGCACGACGTCCGCATGGGCTGGGCCCTCACGCCGGGGAAAGGGCTGGTCCGCCTCGGTAGCGACGACCGTGCGGAACAACACACTTCCTAGCGCTGTTGGCACTGTCGACGGTAGAGTGCTAAGACTGCAGCCCCACGAACGCTGTGGTACGACGAACTGGCGGAGGATCAACCGGTGCCCACCTACTCATATGCCTGCACGGCCTGCGACAACAAGTTCGACATCGTGCAGTCCTTCAGCGACGATTCCCTCACCGAGTGCCCGCAGTGCCAGGGCAAGCTGCGCAAGCTGTTCAACTCCGTCGGCATCGTCTTCAAGGGCAGCGGTTTCTACCGCACCGACTCCCGCAACGGCAGCACCGCCAGCGAGTCGGCCTCGTCGAGCTCGAGCTCCTCGTCGAGCGACAGCAGCTCGTCCACCGCGGCCGCCGCAGCGAGCTGATCACCCGGTAATCCACAGGCGGCGAGTTCATCCACAGAACGCCGCCGGAGAACGCTTCACGAGGCCGACGGGCCGTTCCGACCTCCTAGGTTCGGGACATGCCCGCCGGCCCGTTCTCGTTCACCCGTCGTGAGAGTTCCTCCGCGCACCGCACCGCGCGGCAGCCGGTGCGGTCCGGTGCACTGCAACCGACACTGCCCGATCGGCTCGCCGAACTGCTCCGCCCCGGCCGCACCCGCATCCTCCGGGCCCGCCGGATCGCCGCGGGGGTGCTCACCGCCCTCGCCGTGCTCCTCGCACTGCGCAGCGACCCGGACGGCGATCGTGCGCCCGCCCTCGTCGCCACCCGCGATCTCCCGCCCGGCCACGTCCTGACCGCCGACGACGTCACGGTGGTCGACCGCGACGCCTCGACCCTCGCCTCGGGAACCCTGACCGAGGCCGACGAGGCCCTCGGGCACATCCTCGCCGGCCCGGTCCCCGCCGGGGAGGCCCTCGTGGACCTGCGGATCCTCGGGCCGCGCCTGGCCGCTGCGGCGACCGGCACCCCCGAGGCGCGTGTGGTGCCCATCCGTCTCGCCGACGCCGGAGTCGGCGAACTCCTCCGCGAAGGCGACCGGGTCGACGTCCTCACCGTGGCCGACGGCGCCGAGGACGCACTGCCGGGCGCGCACGTCCTGGCGCGCGGGGCGATCGTCGTGCTGGCGGAGGCGGCCGGCCCGGCGCGGGACCGCAGCGAACGGGTGGTGCTGGTCGCGCTGGAGGCCGAGCAGGCCACGGCGGTCGCGGCGGCATCCCTCGTCAGTGCTCTCACCGTCACCCTGCACTGACCACATCTGCCTGCATCTGCACCCGAGGGACTTCGTCCGTGCTCGAGGACACAGCCGCCACAGGGGCATCGCGATGCCCGGAATCGCCCCTGGAAACGGACCTACCGGTCTATCGTGTGGAAGTCCCTGCGACCCACCCGCACAGCGCGGCTCCGACGGACCGGCCGCGAGAAGGAGCACACCATGCTGAAGGGCTTCAAGGACTTCCTGCTCAGAGGCAACGTTCTCGACCTGGCCGTCGCCGTCGTGGTCGGCGCGGCGTTCACCGCGATCGTCACGGCCTTCACCGAGTACATCATCGAGCCGCTCATCAGCGCGGTCGGCGGCGACAACGAGATGGGCTGGGGCTTCCAGATCATCGGCGACAACCCCGCGACCTTCGTCAACATCGGCGCGGTGGTCTCGGCGATCATCAACTTCGTCATCATCGCCGCGGTGGTCTACTTCGTCCTCATCGTCCCGGCCAACGCCGCGAAGAAGAAGTTCGTCACCGAGCCCGAGGACAAGCAGGCCAGCGCCGAGGATCTGCTCATCCAGATCCGCGACATCCTCGAAGCACAGGCCACGCAGTCCGGCGCGGGTGGCGCGCACGCCAAGCCCGCTCCCCGCACCGAGTAACCGGCCCCCGCAGTACGCCCCCTCGGTACGACGGGGTCGCCGCTCGGCGAGTCGAGCGGCGGATCATCCACCGTGGTGGGGCGGCACCTGCCTGCGGAGCCACTCGTCGGCGCTCTCGCCCCGGGCGTCGTCCACTCCTCGTTCGTCCCGCGTGGTCTCCGGCAGTACGTCGCCGAAGATACGGGCGAGCCGCGCCCGATCGATCCGGGCCCGGCTCGCCTTCTGCGAGTCGCTCTTCTCGTCGTGCTCGCGAGAGCGACCGTTCGTCACTGCTTCTACTCCTCCACCCGCGACAGTTCCTCGATGACATGCGACGCCAGCGGAAGCAGCGTCGCCATCCCGTCGCGGATCGCGGGCCGCGACGACGCGAGATTGGCCACCAACGTCGACCCCGACACCCCGACCAGTCCGCGCGACAAGCCGGCGTCGAGCGCACCCGAGGCCAGGCCGGACGCGCGCAACGCCTCGGCGATACCGCGGATCTCGTGGTCGAGCACGTTCTCGGTCGCGTCGGGGGTCACGTCGCGCGGGGTCACTCCGGTGCCACCCACGGACACCACCAGGTCCACGCCACCGATCACCGCGGTGTTCAGCGCATTCCGGATCTCGACCTCGTCGGCGGCGACGGTGACGACACCGTCGACGGCGAAACCACCCTCGACGAGAAGCTCGGTGACGAGAGGTCCCGCCGAGTCCTCGCTGTCGCCGTGGGAGACACGATCGTCGACGATCACGACCAGTGCGCGACCGATCCTGGGGGCTTCGAGTTCCATGAGGTCCACGGTAGTTCGAGCCCCGGACGAACGCGGCTCTTGTACCGGATTGCGAACTATGTCCATGTCGGTTCCTATCGGCCGGCGGAGTCCGCGGCGGTTTCGACGTCGACCGTGGTCTCGGTGCCGTCGGGAGTGCGGTAGGTGATCTTCACGCTCTCCCCCGGTGCCTTCGACCGGATCGCAGCGATGAGCGAGTCGCCGTCGGTGATCACCCGGTCGTCGACACGGACGATGACGGCGTCCTTGGGGATCCCCGCCCGGGCGGCCGGCCCGTCGGGCACGATCTCCACGACGCGCGCCCCGTAGACGTTGTCCTGCGAGGGGACCTGCACGCCGATGATCGCGTGGGTGGCCTTACCGGTGTCGATCAGCTCCTGCGCGACCCGCCGGGCCTGCTCGACGGGGATGGCGAAGCCGAGACCGATGGATCCCGACTGCCCGCCCGCGGTCGCGATGGCGGTGTTGATGCCGACGAGGCGGCCCTCCATGTCGACGAGCGCACCCCCCGAGTTGCCCGGGTTGATCGCGGCGTCGGTCTGGATGGCGTCGATCACCGACGCCTGGCTGGCCATGTCGCCGCTGGTGGAGACGGGTCGGTTGAGCGCCGAGACGATGCCCGCAGTGACCGTGCTCTGCAGGCCGAGCGGTGAACCGACCGCCACCACGGCCTGACCGACGTCGAGGTTCGCGGCGCTGCCGAGCTCGATGGGCGTCAGGTCGTTGCGTCCCTCGGTGCGGATCACCGCGACGTCCGAGACGGCGTCGGCACCGACGACCGTCGCGGGGGCGGTGGACCCGTCGGAGAAGTAGACGGTGAGCCGCGCACCCGGCCCGGCGCCCGAGACGACGTGGTTGTTGGTGAGGATCAGTCCGTCGGAGGACAGGATCACACCCGATCCCTCGCCTGCACCGGTCCGGCCCAGGACCTCGATGCGCACGACGCTCGGAACCACCCTGTCGGCGACGGCCTGCACGCTGCCCTCGGGCGCGTTCGAGACCGTCGTGGTCTGCGGGGTGGGGGCGTCCAGGGCATTGACCACCGCGCCGTCCGACGAGTCGCGCACCGACCAGGCGCCCACCGCACCACCGATACCGCCGCTGACCAGTGCGAGCGCGACGGCTCCGATCACCAGCGCGGAACGACCCGGCATCCGCGGGGACTGCGCCGGCTGGGGTGCCTGGCCGGGCTGGGGTGCCTGCGGCGGCACCTGATAGGGCTGGGTCGGCTGCGGCGTCGTGTGGGCGTACGGGTTGTACCCCCCGGCACCGTAGGGACCGGGCTGGGGCTGCTGCGGCACGCCGGCACCGCGGGTCGGATCATCGGTCATTCGTCACTTCCCATCTTCGTCGGCCGGGGACACCGCACCGGCTCGACGGCGGCAGGTGCCCGAATCGCTCGAGGGCGTCTCCCGGACGCCCGTCCTGTCTCCAGGATGGCCCCGCAGTCTGAGAGCCGGCTCAGAAGCAACCTCGAGTTCCCTGTCGAAAATGTGTCGTTCATCCGTGTTCCCGGGACGGTTCGTCCTCGAGATGGGAGGCGCCCGGCAGCACGATGCGGATCAGGGCACCGCCGCGTTCGGAACGGTCGACGGCGATGGTGCCGCCGTGCTTCATGACGATCTGCCGCACGATGGCCAGACCCAACCCGGAGCCGGGCATCGACCGGGCTGTCGTCGCGCGGTAGAACCGCTCGAACACGAGCTCGCGTTCCTCCTCGGGGATACCCGGGCCGGCGTCGTCGACGGTCAGTTCCATCAGGCCGGTGCCGAGCTGCCGCATCCGCACCAGCACGTCCTCCCCCGCCGGGCTCCACTTCGCGGCGTTGTCGAGCACGTTGACCACCGCGCGGGTGAGCCCGGCGTGGTCACCGAAGACGAACCACGGCTCGGTGGTCACCCGGAACTCGACGTCGGTGCGGCGGCGTCGCGCGCGTTCGAGGCTGCGGTCGACCACCTCGGCGACGTCGACCACCTCGAACACCGTCTCCGGCGCGTCCTCCCGGGCGAGGTCGACGAGGTCGCCGACCAGCGTCGACAGTTCCTCGATCTGGGCCATGACGTCCTCGCGGAGTTCGGCCATGTCCTCGTCGGGCAGGCTCGGCGCGCCCGGCCGGCTCGCGGCGATGAGCAACTCCATGTTGGTGCGCAGCGAGGTCAGCGGGGTCTTGAGTTCGTGGCCGGCATCGGCGACCAGACGGCTCTGCCGCTCCCGCGACTCGGCGAGCGCCCGCAGCATCATGTTGAAGCTCTCGGTGAGGCGGGCGAGCTCGTCGTGGCCGGTCACGCGGATGGGCCGCAGGTCGTCGGTGCGGGCGACGCGTTCCGCCGCGGCGGTGAGCCGGGCGACCGGTCGCAGGCCGGTGCGGCCGACCGTGGCGCCGACCGCCGCGGCGAGCACCACCCCGCATCCGCCGACGACGAACAGCACGCTCGCGAGCCGGTTGAGGATCTCCGCTGTGGGCCGCAGCCGCTGGGCGATGACGACGGTGCTGCCGTCGGGCATGCGCTGCGCGAGCACCCGCTGCTGCGCGACGGTGCGCAGCGACGAGTCGCGTTCGCCCTCCGCCACGGCGAGTTCGGGTTCGCCGATCGGCACCGACGAGCCGGGCGGCACGTAGCGCCGGAGATCGGAGTAGATCAGCGCGACGCTGATGTCGGAGCTGTAGAGCTGCGCCCCACCGATGTAGCGGGGGTCGTAGGTGATGAGCGTGCTCGACTCGACGAGCGCGGACGCCCGGGCCCGCAGCTGCGTGTCGACGTCGGCGTACAGTGCCCGCGACACCACGGCGTAGGCGGCGATGGAGGTGACCGCGACGGCGAGGGCCACCGCGCCCGCCGCCAGCAGGGTGACGCGGGTGCGCAAGGGAACCGAACGGGTCAACAGGAGAGGAGGCCGCATCGGGGAACTCACGGCGGCGTCTCGCGCAGCACGTACCCGACCCCGCGCACGGTGTGGATCAGGCGCGGCTCCCCGCCCGCCTCGGTCTTGCGCCGCAGATACCCGATGTACACCTCGAGTGCGTTGCCCGAGGTCGGGAAGTCGTAGCCCCACACTTCCTCGAGGATGCGGCTGCGTGAGAGCACCCGGCGCGGATTCGCCATGAGCATCTCCATGAGCGAGAACTCCGTGCGGGTGAGGCTGATGTCCCGGTCGCCCCGCTTCACCTCGCGGGTCGCCGGATTGAGGCTCAGATCCTCGAACCGCAGTACCTCGTCGGCGGATGCATCCGGATCGGGCGCGGCCCGCCGCAACAGCGCCCGCAGACGGGCGAGCAGTTCCTCCAGTGCGAACGGCTTGGGCAGGTAGTCGTCGGCTCCCGCATCCAGACCGGCGACCCGCTCGGAGACGGAGTCGCGCGCGGTCAGGACGAGGATCGGCAGGTCGTCGCCGGTGCTGCGCAGCCGCCGGCACACCTCGAGGCCGTCGACGCGCGGCATCATGACGTCGAGCACCATGGCGTCGGGCCGTGACGCCGCAACCTGTTCGAGAGCGTCCTGTCCGTCGGTCGCGAGGTCGACGCTGTATCCGTTGAAGCTGAGTGACCGGCGTAGCGACTCCCGCACTGCCCGGTCGTCGTCGACCACCAGAATGCGCATGATCACCATTGTGGACCGTCCCCATGAGAACGTCCTGAGAGCGGGAGTGTGATGTCGTCCTGGCGGAACGGACCCCTCGGTGTCTCCGTTACCATGGACCGATACGGGACGTAGTCGAACGGTGAGCTCGCCCGGCGAGGGAAGCCCCGGCGTCCGCTGGTAGAGCTGGTGAGGAGCGAGATATGGCAAACAAGCGAGGAACGTCGAAGAAGTCGCGTGCCGTCGAGGGCCGCAAGCCCAAGAAGAACCCGCTCTTCGCGGCGAAGATCGACCACGTCGACTACAAGGACGTGAACCTCCTCCGTACCTTCATCTCGGACCGCGGCAAGATCCGCAGCCGTCGCGTCACGGGCCTGACCCCGCAGCAGCAGCGTCAGGTCGCCACTGCGGTGAAGAACGCCCGCGAGATGGCTCTGCTCCCCTACGTCAGCAGCAAGTAGGACGAAGCGTCACGAAGCCGCCCCGCCTGCATCGGCCGGGGCGGCTTCGTCGTGTGTACGTCTGCCGAGACCGACGTTGTTCGCGGGAATCCGCAGGAGAATCGAGAACAACACCGGTCTCGGCTCTTCGTCCGGTCCGGTGCCGGGTGGATATCGCGGGATCCTTAGACTGAGCAACCGTGTCGGGCGTGGTCGCGGGTTTCACTGTCATCTTCGTGATCATCGCGATCGGCTTCATGCTCGGGCGCCTCGGCACCCTCGGACTCGAAGCGCAGACCGTGCTCAGCCGGCTCGTCTTCTTCGTCGCCACCCCCGCGCTGCTGTTCGACGTGCTCGCGTCGTCCGACCTGTCGGTGATCTTCTCCGCGAACCTCTACATCGCCGCAGCGACGGCGTTCGCGGTGGCGATCCTGTACTTCGTCGTCGCGAGGATCTGGCTGCGCCGCGCGGTTCCCGAACTGACCATCGGGGCGCTGTGCGCGGGCTACGTGAACTCCGCGAACCTCGGCATCCCGATCGCGGTGTTCGTGCTCGGCGACGCGTCCATCGTCGCTCCGCTGCTGTTGTTCCAGATCGTCGTGCTCTCACCCATCGCGCTGACGATGCTCGACCTGTCGACGATGCGGGCGGGGGCGTCACGGCTCGACACCCTGCTCGCGCCGTTCAAGAACCCAATCGTCGTGGCGGCCGCGGCCGGTCTGGCGATCGCGATCAGCGGATGGACCCCGCCCGAGGCGGTCATGGAACCGTTCAGCCTGCTCGGTGGGGCCTCGGTGCCCGGAGCGCTGCTCGCGTTCGGATTGTCGCTGCAGGGTGTGCGGGTGCTGGAGAAAGGCACGAGCCCGCGCCGCGACATCGCGCTCGCGTCGGTGCTGAAGATCCTCGTGCAGCCGGTGCTCGCCTACCTGATGGGCCGGTTCCTGTTCGGCCTCGAGGACCACGCGTTGTTCGCCGTGGTCGTGGTCGCCGCGCTGCCCACCGCGCAGAACGTGTTCGTCTACGCCAGCGCGTACGGGCGGGGCATGGTGCTCGCCCGCGATTCCGCGCTGGTCACCACCCTCGCGTCGATCCCGGCGATCGGTGTGATCGCCGGATTGCTCGCCTGACTCTCCTCCCGTGCCCCTACGGTGGGGGCATGCGTGCGCTCGTCCTCGCCCTGTGCAGCCTGGTGACCGTGTCCTGCGGGTCGAGCGGACCCGACGTCCTGGCGGTTCCCGAGCGTCCCGTGCCGGAGGGTGCGACGGTGTTCGAGCCGCGACCGGACGTCGTCGAACCCCATCCGCTTCCCGTCGACTCGTGGTCGCAGGTCGCCGACGACCGGATCGCGCTGCACTTCGAGACGGGCACCCCCGAGTGCTTCGGGGTGGACGCGACCGTCACCGAGACCGACGAACTGGTGGAGGTGACGCTCGTCGGCGGGACCCTGCCGGAGGCACAGGACCGGATGTGCATCATGATCGCCGTCACCGGGATCCTCGAGGTGCCGCTCCGTGCGCCGGTCGGTGACCGCGCCGTGACTACTGTGTAGCCATGCGAACGATCGTCCTCACTGCCGCCACGGCGTGACGGCCCGCGCCCCGCGGCACTGGCTGCTCTACCTGAGCGTGTCCACTGCCCTGCTGCACGCCGCCTTCCAGTCGATCCGTGTCCTGGTGTCCTACCGGACCCTCGCCCTCGGCGGCGACGCGACGACGATCGGCATCATCACCGCCCTCTACGCGCTGGTGCCCCTCCTCGCCGCGGTGTGGCTCGGACGCACCGTCGACCGCGGGCACGCCACCCTCGTGCTGCGGCTCGGCATCGCGGTCACCGCCCTCGGCGGCGCGCTGATCGCGTTCAGTTCGGGCCTGGTCGTGCTGGCCCTGGGCAACGTCGTCCTCGGTCTCGGCCAGTTGCTGGCGACGGTGTCGGGGCAGGCGTTCGTGTCGATCCTGTCGCGTCCCGGCGAACTCGACCGCGGCTTCGCAGGCATGACGCTCGGCGTGTCGATCGGCCAGGCCCTCGGCGTTCCGGTGGCGGGTCTCATCGCCCATACCGGTTCGGACGGCGGCCCCGTGGAGACGACGGGTGCCCTGCTCACCATGACCGTCGCCGCGGCACTGGCGCTGCCTTTGATCCTCGGGCTGCGACAGGAACCGGGTTCGGGACGGCAGGCCGGCGACAAGGCACCCCAATCGGTGCGGTCCATGCTCGGCATGCGCGGTATGAAACCCGCCTTGCTGTCGAGCATGGTGGTGCTCGCGTCGCTGGACCTGGTCGTCGCCTACCTGCCGTTGCTGGGTGAGGAATTCGGTTTCAGCGTGCTGCTGGTGACGGTGCTGCTCACCGCCCGCACCGTCGCGTCGATCGTCTCCCGCGCATTGCTGCCCTGGGCGTTGCACCGTCTGCCCCGCAAGTGGGTGCTGTTCGCCGCGACCGCCGGCACCGTCGTTCCGATCGCCCTCGTGCCGCTGGTGCCGAATCCGTGGTTCATCGGTGCGATGCTCGCGGTGTGCGGGGTGTTCTGGGGCGCCGGCCAGCCGCTGACGATGACCTGGGTGGTGGAGCTGGTGGCGCCCTCGGACCGGGCGTCGGCACTCGCGGTGCGGCTCACCGGCAACCGGCTCGCCCAGGTCGCGGTGCCCCTGGGTGCCGGTGCCGTCGCGGGCACCACGGGTGTCGCGTCGCTGTTCTGGGTCACCGCGGCGATGCTGAGCAGCGCGGCGTGGTCGACCTGGCGGGCCTTCCCGTCCGTCCGATCCGCCTAGCGGCGCCGCACCCGCATGTAGTCGCCGACCACCGCCGCCCCGAGACCGTCGAGATCCGGTGCGACGACCCGTCCGCCCGCGCGCCGGGCCAGCGCGTCCACGACCCGCGCGAGTCCGGGGTCGTTGCCGAGCCGGAAGATGGTCACCTGCGCACCGAGGTTCGTGATGTGGTCGAGTTCCCGCACGGTCAGCCCCAGCGTGCGTGAGCTCGGCGGGTAGTCGAAGACCGCGTAGCCGTCGGCCTCGAGGTGCGCGGTGGGTTCGCCGTCGGTGACGACGAAGACCACCGGCTGCGCGTTGGGATGCCGCCGAAGATGCCGGCCCGCGAGCATCAGGGCGTGGTGCAGGTTGGTCCCCTGCTCGTACACTCCGTCGAGCCCGGCGAGTTCGGGGGCGGTGACCACCCGGGCGTGCCGGCCGAACGCGATGAGCTGCAGCGCGTCCCCGCGGAAACGGGTGGACACCAGGTGGTTCAGGGCCAGCGCGGTGCGTTTCATCGGCACCCAGCGACCGTCCATGACCATCGAGAACGACGTGTCGACGAGCAGCGCGACCGCCGCCTGGGTCCGGTGCTCGGTCTCGACCACCTCGACGTCCTGCACCGACATCCGCACGGGCAGGCCGGGACTGCGCAGTGTCGCGTTGGTGAGGGTGCGCACGACGTCCCACGGTTCGGTGTCGCCGAACTCCCATGCCTTCGACGCGCCGGTCGGCTCCCCCAGCATCCCCGCCCGCCGCGACTCGCGTTGCCCGGTGCGTGCGGAGATGCTGTTCATGACGTCGCGCAGCGCGGTCTCACCGAGCCGGCGCATCGCCTTGGGCGACAGACGCCACTGTCCGTCGGCACCCCGGTCGAAGAAGCCCTGCCGCTGCAGTTCCTTCTCCAGTTCGGCGAGGGTGCGGGCGTCCGCCGCGGCCTCGGGACCGAGATGCCTGGCGAGCAGGTCGAGGTCGATGTCGTCGAGCGCCGCCCCCGCGTACTGCTGCGACAGCTGTTCGGCGAGCTGGTCGAGTTCCGAGATCTCCTGCAGCGCCGTGGTGGCCTCGCCGAGACCCATACCCTGTTCGCCACGGACGTGTTCGGAGCCGTTCCAGTCCTCCCCCGGCCGGGCAGCGCGCAGGTGCCCGTCGAGCCGGTCGAGCTGGTTCATCAGGTCCGGGGAACCGAACGCCTGCTGGGCCAGCGCGTCGAGTTCGTCGCGTTGCTCCGGGGTGAGCGAGTTGCGCAGCCGTTGTGCGGCGGCGGCGCGGCGGGCCAGGGAGTCGAGCAGTTCCTCGACATTCTGCGGGTTCTCCGGGAAGAACTCGCCGTGCTCGGCCATGAACTGCTCGAAGTCCTCCTCGGTGTCCTCACCGCGGGCGTGCTTGTCGAGCAGGTCGTTGAGGTCGTTCAGCATCTCCGAGATGCGTTGCCGATCCTCGTCGGTGGCGTTCTCGAGGGCCTGTTTCATCCCGGAGAAACGCTGGTCGAGCATCTCACGGCCGAGCAGGTCGCGGATCTTCTCGTAGTCCTCCCGGGCCTGGGAGCTGCGCCAGTCGTAATCGGCGAGTTCCAGGACGGCCCGGGCCGTCGAGGGCGGCAGTTCCGCGATGCGCATCTCCGCGAACCGCGCGTCGTCGTCGAGGGCCCGCGCCAGTTCCTTGCGTTCCTCGAGTACCGCCCGGTCGAGCAGCTCGCGGACCTCGCGGAGGGTGCCGTCGAGGTTGGTGCGGTTCAGCAGCTCCCGGCGCCGCCGGTTGGCCTGGGCGGCGAGCTTGTCGAGGCCGCGCATGCCGTCGTAGCCGCGTCGCAGCAACTCCTGCAGGGCACGGTGCGGCGACGTCCCGGCCATGACGTCGTCGCCGATCGCCGCGAGCGCGTCGCGCAGGTCCACCGGCGGGGCGAGCGGATCACCCCCGGTGTACGGGCCGTAACGGGCCGACCTGCTCATCAGGAGTACACCGCCGAACCGTCCGCGTCGGTCTCCTTGGCGATCCGCCGCGCGAGGTACAGGCCCTCGAGCGCGAGTTCTACGGCCGCGGCGCGGGTTCCGGTGTCGGTGGCGCCGAGGCGATCGGCGACGGCGTCGAGCACCGGCAGTTCGGGCAGCTCGTCGAGCAGCACCTTGGCGGTGACGCGCTCGCCGGTGATCACCGGATCGCCCTGTTCGACGGCGGCAACGAGCGGGGCGAGGTCGATGCCCGCGAGCCGCGACCGTGCCGTCTCCGCGGTGGCGCGCCGCAGGAGATGGTCGAGGATCTCGAATTCCCTTCCCTCCTCGCCGGATTCGAACTCGACCTTGCCACGCAACACCTCCACGACGATGCCGAGGTCGACGGGCCGGGCGACCGGATCGTCCTCGCCGAGGATCGCGCCGCGGTGCATCGCCGACGCCGCGACGGTCTCCGCACCGGCGACCGCGAACCGCGCCGAGACACCGGATCTCTGGTCGACGGAGGTGGATTCGCGCAGCAACCGGGTGAAACGGGCGAGGATCTCGAGCAGATAGTCGGGGACGCGGGCGTGGAGCGTGGCCTCCTGCTCGATGACGGCGACCTCGTCCTCGAGGCGCGGCGGGTAGTGGGTGCGGATCTCCGCCCCGAAGCGGTCCTTGAGCGGGGTGATGATCCGGCCGCGGTTGGTGTAGTCCTCGGGGTTCGCGCTCGCGACGAGCAACACGTCCAGCGGCAGGCGCAGGGTGTAGCCGCGCACCTGGATGTCGCGTTCCTCCATGACGTTGAGCAGCGCCACCTGGATGCGTTCGGCGAGATCGGGCAGCTCGTTGACCGCGACGATGCCGCGGTGCGCGCGGGGCACCAGACCGAAGTGGATGGTCTCGGGGTCGCCGAGGCTGCGGCCCTCGGCGACCTTCACCGGGTCGACGTCGCCGACGAGGTCGGCCACGGAGGTGTCGGGGGTCGCGAGCTTCTCGGCGTACCGCTCGCTGCGGTGCCGCCACGCGACCGGCAGGTCGTCGCCGAGTTCGGCGGCGCGGCGGATCGACGCCGGGGTGATCGGCTCGTAGGGATGCTCGCCGAGCTCGGAACCGGCGATGACCGGGGTCCACTCGTCGAGCAGCAACGGCAGGGTGCGCAGCAGGCGGGTCTTGCCCTGACCGCGTTCCCCGAGCAGCACCACGTCGTGACCGGCGATCAGCGCCCGTTCGAGCTGCGGGACGACGGTGTCCTCGAAACCGAGGATGCCGGGCCACGGATCGGCGCCGTCCCGCAGGGCGGCGAGCAGGTTGTGGCGGATCTCGTCCTTGACGGACCGGTACACGTGACCGGAGGCGCGGAGCTCTCCGAGAGTGGCGGGGCGCGGTGTGGGTGACGTCACCCCACCCAAGGTACGACCGAACCGGCATTTCGGCATCTCTCCGAACAGGAGTGTCGCCCGCCTACACTCGCCGCATGGACACGTGGATCCTGGCGGCCTTCCTCGGACTCGGCCTCGCCGCCGCGACCGGGCTGCGCACCTTCCTTCCGCTGCTGCTCCTCGCCGCCGCGGTCCACTTCGAGCTGTTCGGCATCGTCCTCAACGAGTCGATGCAGTGGCTGGGCTCCACCGGGGCGCTCGTCGCGCTCACGGTCGCCACGGTCGCCGAGCTCGTCGCCGACATGATCCCGCTGGTCGACAACGCCCTGTCGATGATCGGCACGGTCACCCGGCCGGTCGCCGGGGCCATCGCGGCGTGGGCGGCGTTCGCGAGCCTCGACCCGGCGATGGCCGCGCTGGCCGGGATCGTCATCGGCGCCCCGACCGCGCTGGCGGTGAGCACCGCGCAGACCGGCACGCGGATGGCGACCACCGCGGGCACCGCCGGTTTCGGCAACCCCGTGGTGTCGATCGTCGAGAGCGCCGTCTCGTTCGTCACCTCGCTGATCGCCCTGATCGTGCCGCTGCTCGTGCTGCCGCTGCTGGTGCTGTTCGGCTGGCTCGGATTCAAGGGGATGCGGCGGGTGCGACGCGCACGCGCGACGCGCGCGGCGTGAACCGCCTCGCTGCGGGACACCCCGGCGGCTTCTGATAGACACATGTGCATGTCGGACACCGAGATCAGTTTTTCCAGCGGCGACGTCACCCTGCACGGCAGTGTGCGGGTGCCCGTCTCCATGAGAGGACCGGTGCCCGGCGTGCTGCTGCTGGCCGGCAGCGGCCCCACCGATCGCAACGGCGACAGCGCCCTGCTGCCCGGTTCCATCGGCACCCTGCGGCACCTCACCGACGTGCTCGAGCGCAAGGGCTTCGCGAGCCTGCGCTACGACAAGCTCGGCAGCGGCACCACCGGTCTCGGTCCCTACGACGTCGAGGACGTCGCCGATCTCGGCTTCTCCACCTTCATCGACGCTGCCGCGGACGGTCTGGCCTTCCTCGGCTCCCAGCGCGGTGTCGACCCCGAACGTCTCTACGTCATCGGCCACAGCGAGGGCTCCCTCATCGCGCTCGCGCTGGCCCAGGACAACGACTCGATCGCCGGGCTCGGCCTGCTCGAGCCCCTCGCGGTGCGGCTGCTCGACCTGCTGACCGCGCAGATCGACGCTCAGCTCGACGCCGTCGTCGCCGCCGGGCAGCTGCCCCTGCAGATCGCCGACGAACTGCGCGTCGCGCTCACCGGTGCCGTGGAGTCGCTGCGCGCCGACGGCACCCTCTCCGACGACCTGCCCGAACCGCTGCGCAACGCCGGTCTCGTCCCGGCCAACGCCAAGGCCCTCGCCGAGGAGGACTCGCTCGATCCGCGGATGCTCGCGGCGCAGATCGCCGGCGACCTGCCGGTGCTGACGAGCGTGTCGTCCAAGGACATCCAGGTGCGGATCGAGGACGTCGACGCCCTCGACGCGGCGCTCGTGCACACCCGGCTCACGTCGCTGCGGATGACGCGGACCAACCACGTGCTCAAGGACATCGGCGACCAGCAGTCCACCGGCGCCGACTACGTCGCCGATCTGCCCTATTCGGAGGAGTTCACGTCCGGTTTCGAGGCCTGGCTCGACAGCCTGAAGGCCTGATCTCCGCCCCTGCGCGAAACAACGAATGTCATTTTTGCGTTGTTCGTGTATGGTGATCCGTTAACCCGCTGGTTCACACGAGAAAGGTACGGTTCGATGCGATACAAGCACATGTACGTATCCGGTTGCTCCGTACCGTTTTCGCACCTCTTCTTCCACTTCGCGGCGGAGCGGTCCCGAGAATAGAAGTCACACGACGACTCGTTCTCGGGCACTCGGGGCACATTCGCCCCGGGTGCCCTTTCCTTTATCCGATCGCCTGCCGCACACCCCATCACCATCACCGACAGGAGAACACCATGAAACTGCGCATCGAATCCGGTGGCACCGTGCCCAAGGATCTGCCCGAGGACCTGACCGGTCACGCCATCACCATCGACCTGAGCCGGGTGAGCGGCACCGAGAGCGGTGCGGCGTCGGCCGACCTGATCCGCGAGCTGATCGACCGCGGTGCGGCCAAGCTGGTCATCTCGGAAGGCCGCGGCAAGCGTCCCCGCACCGAACACGGGAACGGCGCCCACGCACACGCCGCCTGAGCGGAGTGCACGCGGGCGCCGCCCACTCGTTCCTAGTGCGCGAAGTGCCGCGCGCCGGTCAGGTAGAGGGTGACGCCGGCTTCCCGGGCCGCCTCGATGACCTCGTTGTCGCGCACGGATCCACCCGGCTGCACGATCGCCTTCACACCGGCCTCGGTGAGTACCTGCAGGCCGTCCGCGAACGGGAAGAACGCGTCGGAGGCGGCCACCGAGCCGACCACGCGGTCCCCGGCGCGGGTGACGGCCAGACGCGCCGAGTCGACGCGGTTGACCTGGCCCATGCCGACACCGACGGTCGCGCCGCCGGAGGCCAGCAGGATCGCGTTGGACTTCACGGCACGGCAGGCACGCCACGCGAACTCGAGATCGCGCAGGGTGGCCTCGTCCGCGGCCTCACCGCACGCGAGCTGCCAGTTCGCCGGGTCGTCGCCCTCGGCGGTGAGCACGTCGCGCTCCTGCAGGAGCAGACCGCCGGAGACCTGACGGATCTCGAGCGGCGCCGAGGTCGGCGAGTCGGCCCGCAGGATGCGGATGTTCTTCTTGCGGGAGAGCACGTCGACGGCACCGTCGGCGTAGGCCGGGGCGATGATCACCTCGGTGAAGATCTCGGCGACCTGCTCGGCCATCTCGACGCTGACCTCGCGGTTGGCGGCGATGACGCCACCGAAGGCCGACACCGGGTCGCACTCGTGCGCGTTGCGGTGCGCGGTGGCGATGTCGTCGGCGATCGCGATGCCGCAGGGGTTGGCGTGCTTGATGATCGCGACGCACGGCTCGCTGTGGTCGTGCGCGGCGCGCCAGGCGGCGTCGGCGTCCTGGTAGTTGTTGTAGGACATCTCCTTGCCGTGCAACTGCTCGGCCTGCGCCAGGCCCGGCTCACCGGCCTCGTTCACGTACAGCGCGGCGGCCTGGTGCGGGTTCTCGCCGTAACGCAGCACGTTCGCGCGGGTCCAGGTCGCACCGGTCCACGCCGGGAACTGCGCGTCGTCCCCCTCGGTGGCGTAGCCGGAGTTCATCCAGCTCGCGACCGCCACGTCGTAGGCGGCGGTGTGCTGGAAGGCCTGCGCGGCCAGACGCTTGCGCTGCGCAAGGGTGAATCCACCGGCCTTCACCGACTCGAGCACGTCACCGTAGGCGGCGGGATCGACGACCACGGCCACCGACGGGTGGTTCTTCGCGGCGGCGCGCACCATCGACGGGCCACCGATGTCGATCTGCTCGACGCACTCGTCGGGGCTCGCACCCGAGGCGACGGTCTGCGTGAACGGGTACAGGTTGACGACGACCAGTTCGAAGGTCTCGATGCCGAGCTCGGCGATCTGGTCGAGGTGGTCCTGCTTGCGGGTGTCGGCGAGGATACCGGCGTGCACGCGCGGGTGCAGCGTCTTCACGCGGCCCTCGAGGCACTCGGGGAAGCCGGTCAGCTCCTCGACCTTGGTCACCGGCACACCGGCGTCGGCAATGGTCTTCGCGGTGGAACCGGTCGAGACCAGCTCGACGCCCGCCTCGTGCAGCCCGGTCGCGAGCTCCACCAGTCCGCTCTTGTCGTACACGCTGACCAGCGCGCGGCGAACAGTCCTACGTTCGGTCACCGGGGATCACGGCCTTTCGTCCATCGGATACAACTCCACGGGTGACGACGGCGGCGACCACCTCGGTCAGTAACCGTCGCTCGACAACCTTGATGCGCTCGTGCAGGGTGGCCTCGTCGTCGTGCTCGAGGACGGGAACGGCTTCCTGCGCGAGAATCGGGCCCGTGTCGACTCCGCCGTCGACGAGGTGCACCGTCGATCCGGTGACCTTGACGCCGTAGGCGAGAGCGTCGGGGACGGCGTGCGCGCCCGGGAAGGACGGCAGCAACGCCGGATGCGTGTTGATGATCCGGCCCCCGAAACGTTCGAGGAAGGCCGAACCGAGGATCTTCATGAACCCGGCGGTCACGACGATGTCGGGTTCGTGCTCGGCGACCGCGTCGGTGAGGGCACAGTCCCAGGCGGACCGGTTCTCGAAGTCGCGCAGCCGCACACGGAAGGACGGGATACCGGCGTCGGCGGCATGGCCTTCGGCGGCGCATTCGCGGTCCACACCGACGGCGACGATCGTCGCGGGATAGTCGTCGGTGCGGGTGGCATCGATCAGCGAACGCAACAGGCTGCCGGTGCCCGAAGCGAGTACGACGAGCCGCGCCGGCGCGGTGGGCGGCAGCTGGTCACGCGAGGCAGTCAGGGTCCACTCCTGTGAGGTCGAGGTGGGTCGGTCGCTGAACCGACCGTAGGGAAGCCTAGTCGGCGCCCTTCCCGGCCTTGTCCGCGACCTCCATGTCGGTGTCCTTTCCCGCGTCGTCGGTGTCCTTTCCCGCGTCCTCCTCCGGTTCGTCGGTGGTGTCCTCGGATTCCGGGTCGTCGGCCGCGGCAGCCGTGTCCTCGCCCGGGTCCTCGGTGTCGTCCTCGGCGGAGTCCTCCTCCGAATCCTCCTCGGTGTCGTCGGCGTCCGGCGACGAATCGGCATCGACAGCTTCGGCATCGACAGCTTCGGCATCCGCGGAGGCGACTGCGGCGTCCGTCTCCCCGTCGTCCTCGGTGTCGTCCCGTGCCTCGCCCTCGGTGTCGTCCCGTGCCTCACTCTCGTCCGCGTCGGCCTTCGCGGCGTTCGCGGTGTTCGCGGTGTTCGCGGTGTTCGCGGTGTTCTCCCTGGGGGCCGCCGCCTCCTTCGCCGCGGCATCGGCGGCGGCCGCGACCCGCAGCGACCGGGCGGTCAGCCGGCCCTCACGCCACATCAGCAGCTGCGCGGTGACGACGCCGAGCAGACCCGCCCACGCGAAGACGAGCAGCCCCGACAACCACCAGTTCGCCCCGACGATCCCGAACACCCCGAGGGGACCACCGGCCGCCCAGACGACCACCGCGGTCACGACTCCCGCCCCGGCGGCCGCGACCAGCACGGTCCACGCCGCGTCGGTGCTGCCGACAGGGACACCCGCCGCCTGCGCCTGCAGGGTGCGGTCGGCGGCGAAACGGCCGAGCAGTGCGCCGACCGTCGCCGGCACGGCCAGCAGCACAGGCCAGAACGACGCGGCCGGACCCGACGGGATCGCCGCGAGCACCGGCAGCGCGGGCAGGTCTCCCCCCGTCGCCTCGAACAGGCTCAGGTGGACCTCGCCGAAGTCCACGGTGCTGCCCGCCAGGACGGCGGCGGCACCGACGACGACGTTGGGGAGGTACAGGATCGACAGGATCGTCAGGCCGAGCACCCCGGTCCAGTCGCCGCCGCGGGCGAGCAGATCACCGACGGTGCTCCACGACCACAGCATGCCGAGCACCACCACGACACCGCCAGCCGCGAACATGCCCGCGAGCACCCGCACGGCGGGCCGGAAGGCGAGCACGAACCAGTCCGGCAGCGCGTAGTGCCGCACCAACGGCCGCCACACGCGGGAGCCGATGCCGAGGACCGCCGCGAGCAGGTACAGCCCGGTCACCCAGGCCAGCGCGGCAGCGGGGTTCGGCGGCGACACCGGCAGCACCGCCGCGGCGTCCTGCATCACCACGAGCGCGACCGCCGTCACCGCGAGCGGCCCGACGAGCGTGGCGGCGGTGATCCGGGAGGCGTCCTGCCGGTCGAGCGGGCGGCCCTTGCTCTCGACGACGGCGTCCACCGCGCCGCCACAGCTGCGGGCGGCCAGCCACACGAGTACGGCGGTAGGCAGCAGCGGCAGCACCCCGAGGGACACCCCGTCGATCGTGAGGGTCACCTGGTGCAGCGCCAGCCAGGTACCGGCGATCGCGGCGTAGATGCCGGTGAGGTCGCTGCTGGCGACGACCATCGTCGTCACCACCACGGTCGCGACGACCGCGAGGGTCACCGCGGGAAGACGTGTCGCCGTCCCGATCAGGATCCGGAAGCGTTCCGGGTCGAGCTGGTCGTCGTCATCGTCGGTTGGAACATGCCGGGCGGACCGGCCGAGCGTCGAAGTCATCGATTCGAGGGTGTCACCGACCGGACGGTCGTGGGGTCAGGCGCGCCGTTCACCGCTGTTCGTCCGGGGCACGGAAGGCCCGGGTGGCGTCCGGGCCACCGTTCTCGGCGGGTTCGGTCCTCGCCGCGTCGGTCTCCTCCGTGTGCTGCGTCTCCGCGGGCTGCGTCTCCGTGGGCTGCGCCTCCGCGGACCGTGCCTCCGAAGGCTGCGCTCCCGTGTACTGCTGCGCTCCCGTGTACTGCTGGGCGCCGGAGTAGTACTCTCCCCCGCCGTACCGGCCGCTGCCGTACTGCCCGCTGCCCGGGTACTGCTGCTGGGCACCGCCGTACTGCTGGTACTGCTGCGCCCCCCGAAGGGGTACTGCTGACCGCCCGGATACTGCGGCTGGGGGTACTGCGGCTGGGGTCCGGTCTGTGGCGCGCCGTAGCCCTGCGGCTGCCCGAATCCGCCCTGCTGCTGGCCGAATGCCTGTTGGCCGAGTCCCTGCTGGCCGAACGACTGGGGTCCGTAACCCTGGCCCGGAGCGAAGCCGGGCGCTCCCCCGAACTGCGGCGAACCGGCGCCGCTGCGCTGACCGGACCGGCCGGACACGAGGATGCCGAGCCCGAACAGCAGTCCGACGAGGGCGAGGGCGAACTGCAGGAAACCGAGGACGAGGATCGTCACCCCACCCCACGCGATGCCGGTGTCCTCCGGCAGGTGGAACAGCTGGAACAGCGACGTCACGAAGCCGACCCCGGATGCCGCCACCGACACGGCCCGCAGGTCCTGCCCGGGCAGCAGCGACAGCGCTGCGCTCGCACCGCCGAAGAGCAGGAACGCCAGGGGCACCACAGCGAACCCGAAGTCGAAGGACGACAGGGCGACGTGGGAACCGAAGGTGATGTTCACGAACGGGGCCAGGCCGAGCACGAAGTTCAGGAAGCCGAGTACCGCCACGGCCAGGGGCAACAGCAACGGCACCATCCTGCTCTGGGCGGATGCACCTGCGGGAAATGTCATCGAGCCTCCTGCTGCGATCGGGTCCGCGGTCCGGCCGTGTCCGACCGCTGCGCTCCAGCCTATGCACCACCCGCGAGAATGGGGGCCATGCCGCACACTCTCGCTCCCGGTCCGGATGTCGTGGTCGAGACGGAGGTCAAGCACTCTCGATTCCGCGCTGCCCTCCGTCGTGTCGACACCGCCGAGGCCGCGCTGGCATTCGTGGACCGACAACGCAGACTGTATCCCGATGCGCGCCACCACTGCTGGGCATTCGTCGTCGGCGACGACATCACGGCGCGGGCGGAACGATCGAGCGACGACGGCGAGCCGGGCGGCACGGCAGGGGTGCCGATGCTGCAGGTGCTCCACCACCGCGACCTGGTGAACGTCGTTGCGGTGGTGACCCGCTGGTTCGGCGGCATCAAGCTGGGCGCGGGCGGGCTGGTGCGTGCGTACTCGGGGGCGGTCTCGGTGGCCCTCGACGGCGCGACGCTGGTGGAGCGCCGCAAGCAGGAGAAGTTCACGTTCACCGTCGGTCACGCGGATGCGGGCCGGGTGGAGTCGGAACTGCGGGGGCGGGGTGTCCCGGTGCTCGACGTCGCCTACACGAACTCCGTGGAGTTCACCGTCGCGAGCGGTGACCGCGGCGAACTCGCGGGCCTGGTGGCCTCGCTGACCTCCGGTGCCGGAGAACTGGAACCGGCGGGCGCCGACTGGATCGACGCCTGACCGGTCCCGAAACGCCGCGTGCGCGGTCCCGATGACGGAAGGTCGTCGGGACCGCGCACGGGCGGTGACGCTACTGCGTCAGAGCGACTTCAGGATCTCGCGAGCGAGGGCCGCGGTCTCGGACGGCGTCTTGCCGACCTTGACGCCGGCCGCCTCGAGGGCATCCTTCTTGGCCTGAGCGGTGCCCGAGGAGCCGGAGACGATGGCGCCGGCGTGGCCCATGGTCTTGCCCTCGGGAGCGGTGAAGCCCGCGACATAGCCGACGACCGGCTTGGTCACGTTGGCCTTGATGTAGTCGGCCGCGCGCTCCTCGGCGTCGCCGCCGATCTCACCGATCATGACGATGACCTTGGTCTCCGGGTCCTTTTCGAACGCCTCGATGGCGTCGATGTGGGTGGTGCCGATGACCGGGTCGCCGCCGATACCGATGGCGGTGGAGAAGCCGTACTCACGCAGCTCGTACATCATCTGGTAGGTCAGCGTGCCCGACTTGGAGACGAGACCGATCGGGCCCTTGCCGGCGATGTTCGCCGGGGTGATGCCGACGAGCGCCTCTTCCGGGGTGATGATGCCGGGGCAGTTGGGGCCGATGATGCGGGTCTTGTTGCCCTTCTGGACGTTGTAGGCCCAGGCGTAGGCGGTGTCCTGCACCGGGATGCCCTCGGTGATGACGACGAGCAGCGGGATCTCGGCGTCGATCGCCTCGACGATGGCGTCCTTGGAGAACGCCGGCGGCACGAAGGCGATGGAGACGTCCGCGCCGGTCTCCTTCATGGCCTCGGCGACGGAGCCGAAGACGGGGAGCTCGACCGGGTTGCCGTCCTTGTCGGTGTGCGAGACCGTGGTGCCGGCCTTGCGGGCGTTGACGCCGCCGACGACCTGAGTGCCGGCCTTCAGCATCAGCGCGGTGTGCTTGGTGCCCTCGCCGCCGGTGATGCCCTGGACGATGACCTTGGAATCCTTGGTAAGGAAGATTGCCATTGTTGTTGTGTCCTTTTACTTCGCTGCGGCGGCGAGCTCGGCAGCCTTGTCGGCAGCTTCGTCCATGGTGGCGACGAGCGTGACCAGCGGGTGGTTGGCCTCGGCGAGGATGCGGCGTCCCTCGTCGACGTTGTTGCCGTCGAGGCGGACGACGAGCGGCTTGTTGGCCTCGTCGCCGAGGATCTCGAGAGCCTTGACGATGCCGTTGGCGACGGCGTCGCAGGCGGTGATGCCACCGAAGACGTTGACGAACACGCTCTTGACCTGGGCGTCGTTCAGGATGACGTCGAGACCGGCAGCCATGACCGCAGCGGAGGCGCCGCCACCGATGTCGAGGAAGTTGGCGGGCTTGACGCCACCGTGCTTCTCACCCGCGTAGGCGACGACGTCGAGGGTCGACATGACCAGACCGGCGCCGTTACCGATGATGCCGACCTCGCCGTCGAGTTTGACGTAGTTGAGGTCGTTCTCCTTGGCCTTGAGCTCGAGCGGATCCGTGGCGTCCTTGTCCTCGAACTCGGCGTGGCCGGGCTGACGGAAGTCGGCGTTGGCATCCAGGGTGATCTTGCCGTCGAGGGCGAGGATCTGGTCGTCCGGGGTGCGGACGAGGGGGTTGACCTCCACGAGGAGAGCGTCTTCCTTGGTGAAGACCTCCCACAGCTTCTGGATGGTCACGGCCGCGGCGTCGAGAACCTCGGCGGGCAGATGGCCCTTCTCGGCGATCTCACGCGCGAACGCGAGGTCGACGCCCTTGACGGCGTCGACGGGAACCTTGGCGAGACGCTCCGGCTTGGTGGCGGCGACCTCTTCGATCTCCATGCCACCCTCGACCGAGCACATGGCCAGGTAGGTGCGGTTGGTGCGGTCGAGCAGGAAGGAGATGTAGTACTCCTCCGCGATCTCGCTCGCCTCGGCGACCAGCAGCTTCTTGACGATGTGACCCTTGATGTCGAGGCCGAGGATGTTCTCGGCGTGGGTCTGCGCGTCGTCTGCGGTGGCGGCGTACTTCACGCCACCGGCCTTGCCACGGCCACCGGTCTTGACCTGAGCCTTGACCATGACCGGCTTGCCGATTTCCTCCGCGATCTCGCGGGCACCGGCGACAGTGTCGGTAACACGGCCGGCCGACGTCGGCACGTCATGCTTGGCGAAGAGTTCCTTCGCCTGGTATTCGAAGAGATCCATCTGCTCACCGTCTCGTCTGCGTTCACGCCCGCTCCGGGGTATCGAGCGGGCCGTGTCGGACTCTAGTTTCTCGACCGGTCTACGAATCACGTGCGCCTCCCGCATGTGGCACAGCTCACGCGCGCGTAGGCCCGGGACGACTTCGTGGATCCCCTCCCGGCCCGAGGCGTGGAGAACGTGCCGCGACCGGGAGGAGCACCGGGTTCAGGATGACAGGTCGCCGCGGGGCGGATCACACCGGCATCCCATCCCCTGCTGCGTCACAGCGAGCGGGTCCGCGCGGACGTCGAGCGAGGGAACCGCGATGCCCCGAATGCCCGGATCCACGCTGTGAGGCCGATCACATAACGTCACCCGTTCGTTCTACGGCTTGCCACGTTCGCGACCACTTCGTTACCGTCAGCTGGTCGAAGTAACGATGAGGTCACGAAACGGAGGATGGCGATGCGCCGAGGCAGCTCGTTTGCCGACAGCCACGCCCACCGCCCCGACTCGGCGTCCGACGACTGGAATGCCTGGGACGCAACCGTGGACTTCCGCAACACCGGCCCTCTCGCCGAGCCGACCGACTGGTCCGGGCCCGATCTCGACGGCACCCCCGACCTCGACGACACCGATGTGACCGCTCCCGCCTCGCGCGGTGGAGCCCATCGCCTCCCCACTCCTCCCACGGCCCTCAAGGGCCGCGCCGCCGTCTTCGCGGTCGCCGCCGGTGCCGTGGTCGCCGCGGGGCAGACCGCCGGCAACGGCCCCGAGAAGGCCGAGCACGCCGAGGTCGCCCTTGCAGCCGACCGGTCCGACTCCTCGGTGATCGCCGCGACCGCGGTCCCGCAGGCCGCCCAGTTCACGTCGACCGCCGACGCCGAACCGTCGCAGGCCCCGCAGGTCCTCAACATCGCCGATCCGAACGACCTGTCGCAGTTCTCCAACCTGCTGGCCAAGGGTCAGCGGTTCAGCGAGGAACGCGCCGCCCGGGAGGCCGCGGCCCGCCGGCCGCTGTTCGTGCTCCCCGTCAGCGGCACCTTCACCTCCACCTACGGTTCGCGCTGGGGCACCATCCACGGCGGCATCGACATCGCCGCCCCGATCGGCACCCCGATCTTCGCGGTCGCCGACGGCGAGGTCATCGACTCCGGTCCGGCCTCCGGCTTCGGAATGTGGGTCCGCCTGCTGCACGCCGACGGCACCATCACCGTCTACGGCCACATCGACCAGTCGCTGGTCACCGTGGGCCAGAAGGTCATGGCCGGCGACCAGATCGCCACCGTGGGCAACCGTGGCTTCTCCACCGGCCCGCACCTGCACTTCGAGGTCCACCTCAACGGCCTCGACAAGATCGATCCCGTGCCGTGGCTCGCCACCCGCGGCATCGCCCTCGGTATCCTCAGCGACTGACCGGGGTCCACCGCCCCTTCCGCGGAGCCCGCCGCATCCTCCGGAGCGGACCCGCCCCGGGCGCATCCTCCTACAGCTTGACCATCGGCACACCGCCGACGAGCATCAAGCGCACCTTGCCCGCGCTGCCGAAGTCGATGACGACGGTCGCCGTGGGTCCCGACCCCCGCGTCTCGAGCACCGTGCCCAGCCCGTACTTGTCGTGGCTGACACGATCGCCGACGGCGAGGACCAGCTGGTTGCCACGACCGCGGGCCGCACCGAATCCGGACGGACCCGACGCACCGCGCCGCTCGCCCGCACCGAACCGCGAACCCGTCCCGGCACCGATCGCCCCACCCCGCGCGGGGGCCGGCTCCGTGCGGCGCCAGTCGAGAAGATGTTGCGGAATCTCTTGCAGGAAGCGTGATTCCGGGTTCGTCATGGGCTGACCCCAGGACGAGCGCAGCACCGCGCGCGTCACGTAGAGACGGCGACGGGCGCGGGTGATCCCCACATAGGCAAGCCGTCGTTCCTCGGACAGCTCGGCCGGATCACCGAGGGCGCGCATGTGCGGGAACTGCCCGTCCTCCCAACCGGTGACGAACACGACCGGGAACTCGAGGCCCTTCGCCGTGTGCAGCGTCATGAGGGTGACCACCCCGGCCTCGTTCTCGGGGATCTGGTCGGCGTCCGCGACCAGCGAGACCTTCTCGAGGAACGCCGCGAGCGATCCCGGCTCCGGATCGCCCTCCTCGCGCTCGTCGTCGACGAATCCCGCGGCGTTGCGCACATCGGCGCTGAATTCCCGTGCGACGCTGACGAGTTCATTGAGGTTGTCCAGCCGGGCGCCGTCCTGCGGGTCGTCGCTCGCCGACAGTTCGGCGCGGTATCCGGTGCGGTCGAGGACGGCCTCGACCACGTCGCCGATGTCCGCGACGTCGTTGCCGTCGGCGTCGTTGACGACCAGCATCGACCGCAGATCGTCGAGCATCTCGACGAAACCGGCAATCGCCTTCTGCGCCCGCGTGTTCAGCAGCGCGACCTGTCCGGCCGCCGCGTCGAGGAGCGCCTGGCCGAAGCTCACGCCGAGCCGCTCGGCGTGCACCGCGACGCACGCCTCCGCCCGGTCGCCGATACCGCGACGCGGGGTGTTGAGGATGCGACGCAGGCTCACGGTGTCGTCGGGATTGTCGAGCACCTTCAGGTAGGCGACGACGTCGCGCACCTCCTTGCGCTCGTAGAACCGCACCCCACCGACGACCTTGTAGGGCACACCGTGCCGGATGAAGACGTCCTCGAAGGCGCGGGAGGCGTTGTTGGTGCGGTAGAAGACCGCGATGTCCGAATAGGTGACCTCACCGGTGTCGACGAGCCGGTCGATCTCGGCGGCGACGAACCGTGCCTCGTCGTGCTCGTTGTCGGCGACGTAACCGGTGATGAGCTCGCCCTCACCGGAATCCGTCCACAGCCGCTTCTCGCGACGGCCGGCGTTGCGGGAGATGACGGCGTTGGCCGCGGACAGGATGTTCTGGGTCGAGCGGTAGTTCTGCTCGAGCAGGATGGTGCGGGCCTGCGGGTAGTCGCGCTCGAATTCCTCGATGTTGCGGATCGTGGCGCCGCGGAAGGCGTAGATCGACTGGTCGGCGTCGCCCACCACGCACAGTTCGCTCGGTTCGACGGCGGACTCCTCGTCGGGGTCGCCGACCAGGGTGCGCACCAGCACGTACTGGGCGTGGTTGGTGTCCTGGTACTCGTCGACGAGCACGTGCCGGAAGCGGCGGCGGTAGTACTCGGCGACCTGCGGGTGGTTCTGCAGCAGCTCCACCGTCTCGCCGATGAGGTCGTCGAAGTCGAAGGCGTTCGCGGCCCGCAGCCGCTGCTGGTAGTGGGCGTAGACGCGGGCGACGACCCGGCCGAGCTCGGTCGCGGCGGGATCGGTCTCCGCGTCGTGCGCGGCCTCCTCCGGCCCGATCAGCTCGTTCTTGAGGTTCGAGATCTGCGTCGACAGCAGCCGCGCCGAGTACTTCTTGGAGTCGAGTTCGAGGTCCTTCGCGATCATCGTCAGCAGCCGGCGCGAGTCGTCGGCGTCGTAGATCGTGAAGTTGGAGTTCATTCCCTGCAGCAGGCCCGCCTGAGCACGCAGGATGCGCACGCAGCTCGAATGGAAGGTCGACACCCACATCGCGTTGGCGCGCGGGCCGACGAGCCCGGCCACGCGTTCGCGCATCTCGGCGGCGGCCTTGTTCGTGAAGGTGATGGCGAGGATCTGCCCGGGCAGCACCCCGCGCTCGGCGAGCAGGTAGGCGATGCGGCGGGTGAGCACGGCGGTCTTGCCGGAGCCGGCGCCCGCCACGATGAGCAGGGGCGACCCCTCGTGGACGACTGCCTCCCGCTGCTGTGGATTGAGCCCCTCGAGGAGGGCATCCGATCCGGGATGGGAACGATCGAGCGCGACGGGAGTGTTCATCGTTCTACCAACCTACCGGACCGGCCGGACAGCGAAACCCCTCGACATACCACGCGGTGGGGCAGGGCGGGTGGCAGCGCGTTCCGGCCCGGTGGCAAACTGGACGCCATGTCTTCTGTCCTTCGCCGGCTCGGACCTCACCCGGAGTGCCGCTGCCGTTTTCCGGCCGCCGCCACCTTCCGATTCCGGTAAACGGCACCTCATCCGTGAGCAATACTTCAGAGCAGATGCGAGGAGACGACATGAGCACCAATACCGACGCTTCCGTGCCCGGCAACCCGGTCGAGGACGCGATCCCCACCCAGGCCGAGATCGAGGAGCTCCGCAAGGAGATCGACCGGCTCGATGCGGAGATCCTCGCAGCGGTCAAGCGCCGCACCGAGGTGTCCCGTCTGATCGGCCGCACCCGCATGGCCTCCGGTGGTCCCCGTCTCGTGCACAGCCGCGAGATGAAGGTGCTCGAGCGCTTCAGCGAACTCGGCCAGGAAGGCCACACCCTGGCGATGCTGCTGCTCCGCCTCGGGCGTGGCCGTCTCGGCTACTGATCTCCACCCTGCTGCAGGGCGGTACCACTGAGCCCTACTGCAGGGCGATGTACTTGGTCTCGAGGTACTCCTCGATGCCCTCGGTCCCGCCCTCGCGTCCGATCCCGGAATCCTTGATGCCGCCGAAGGGTGCCGCCACATCGGAGACCACCCCGCGGTTGACGCCGACGATCCCCGATTCCAGGTCGTGTGAGACGCGCAGTGCCCGGTCGAGGTCGCGGGTGAAGATGTAGGCGGCCAGGCCGTAGCGGGTGTCGTTGGCCGCGGCCAGGCCCTCCTCCTCGGTGTCGAAGCCGGTCACCGCCGCCACCGGACCGAAAATCTCCTCCTTCAGCACACGGGCCTCGGCGGGCACGTCGTCGAGGACCGTGGCCGGATAGAACCAGCCCGGGCCGTCCGGGACCGCACCGCCGAGCCGCACGGTCGCACCGGCCGAGACCGCGTCCTCCACGAGTTCGACGACGGTGTTGCGCTGCTTCTCGTTGATCAGCGGCCCGAGCGTGGACTCCGGGTCGGTGCCCGGCCCCAGCTTGTACGCCTTCATGCGCTCGACGAGCCTGTCGACGAACTCGGCGCGGACCGGGTTCGCGACGTGGAAGCGGTTCGCCGCGGTGCACGCCTCTCCCCCGTTGCGCAATTTCGCGGCGACGGCCTGCTCGACCGCCCGGTCCAGGTCGGCATCCTCGAACACGACGAACGGGGCGTTGCCACCGAGTTCGAGAGAGGTGCGCAGCAGCGACCGTCCCGCCTTCTCGGCGAGGGTGCGGCCGACCTCGGTGGAGCCGGTGAAGGTGAGCTTGCGCAGCCGCGGATCCTCGAGCAGCGGACCGGTCACCTCGCTCGCGTGCGAGCTGGGCAGCACCGACAGCACACCGGCGGGCAGCCCCGCCTCCTCGAACATCCGGGCGAGCAGCAGCAGTGTCAGGGGTGTCTCGGAGGCCGGCTTGACGATGATCGTGCAGCCGGCGGCTAGCGCGGGACCGATCTTGCGGGTGCCCATCGCGAGGGGGAAGTTCCACGGGGTGATCGCCAGGCACGGCCCGACGGGCTGCTTGGTGACGAGCACCCGTCCGGTGCCGGCGGGAGCCGGGGTATAGCGGCCGGCGATGCGGACGGCCTCCTCGGAGAACCACCGCAGGAACTCGGCGCCGTAGGTCACCTCGGACCTGCTCTCCGGGAGGGCCTTACCCATCTCGAGCGTCATCAGGAGGGCGAGATCGTCGGCGCGGTCGACGATCTTCTGCCAGACCGCGCGCAGCAGTTCGGCGCGTTCGCGCGGCGGGGTAGCGGCCCATTCGGGACCGGCCGCGACGGCTGCATCGAGGGCACGCACGGCATCGCCGGGGCCGGCGTCGGCCACACGGGCGAGTTCCTCGCCGGTCGCAGGATCGTGGACTGCGAAGGTTGCTCCGTTCTCGGCGGCGGTCCATTTGCCGCCGAGGAACAGATCGGTGGGTACGGACCGGATCAGTTCTGCAGTGTCCATGTGCCCATCATGCGCGTCACGAGTCGTTGCCGCGGGGAACCCGGCGATCCCCATCCCGGCGCACTACTGTCATCCACATGATCGACACAACCGCAACGGCAGCGTGGCAGGAGCTGGTGACCCACTGCGAGGAGATCTCGTCGGTGTCCCTGCGGGAGTTGTTCGAGATCGAACCCCGGCGGGCACAGGCATTGACCGTCCCCGCCGGTGATCTGGTGGTCGACTTCGCCAAACAGCGCCTCACCGCGCGCACGCTCGACCTCCTCCTGCAGCTGGCCGAGCAGACGGGTGTGGCGCGGGCGCGGGCGGCGATGCTCTCGGGTGAGCACATCAACGTCACCGAGGACCGGGCGGTGCTGCACACCGCCCTGCGGCTGCCGCGTGACTCCGAGCTGGTGGTCGACGGGGTGGAGGTGGTCGCGCAGGTCCACGCCGTGCTCGACCGGATGGGTGAGTTCACCGACCGGGTCCGCTCCGGTGCGTGGCGCGGCGCCACCGGCGAGAAGATCACCACGGTGGTCAACATCGGTATCGGCGGCTCGGATCTGGGACCGGCGATGGCCACCCGCGCCCTGCGCCGTTTCTGCGACGGCCCCCAGGTGCGGTTCGTCTCCAACGTCGACCCGGCGGATCTGACCGCGGCGCTGGCGGATCTGGACCCGGCCACCACCGTGTTCGTCGTCGCCTCGAAAACCTTCTCCACCCTCGAGACCCTGTCGAACGCGACCGCGGCGCGCCGCTGGCTCGTCGACGCCCTGGGCGAGGACGCCGTCGCCGCGCATTTCGTGGCGGTGTCCACCGACACCGACCGCGTCCGCGCGTTCGGGATCGACCCGGCGCACATGTTCGAGTTCTGGGACTGGGTCGGCGGGCGTTATTCGGTGGGGTCGGCGATCGGCCTGTCGGTGATGTGCGCGATCGGCCGCGAGCGGTTCGGGCAGTTCCTCGCCGGCATGCACGCCATCGACACCCACTTCGCCACCGCCGAGCCGGCCCGCAATGCGCCGCTGCTCGCCGGGCTGATCGGGGTGTGGAACGCGAGCCTGCTCGGGTACCGCTCCCGCGCGGTGGTGCCCTACAGTCAGGATCTGGGCCGGTTGCCGGCCTATCTGCAGCAGCTGACCATGGAATCGAACGGCAAGTCCGTGCGGGCCGACGGCACCGCGGTCTCGTGCCCGACCGGGGAGGTGTTCTGGGGTGAGCCGGGCACGAACGGTCAGCACGCCTTCTTCCAGTTGCTGCATCAGGGCACCGAGGTGGTGCCGGTCGATTTCCTCGGTTTCGCCCGCGCCGGCGAGGGGCAGGATCTGCCCGCCCGCGACGGGGACGTGACGATGCAGCAGTTGCTGCTGGCGAACATGTTCGCCCAGGCCAAAGTGTTGGCGTTCGGGCGGGACGCCGGTGAGGTGCGCGGCGACGGTACCGCCGAGGAGTTGGTGGCGCACAAGGTGATGCCCGGGGATCGACCGTCGACGACGATCCTGGCGCCGGAGCTGACCCCGTCGGTGCTCGGGCAGATCATCGCCTTCTACGAACACCAGACCTTTGTCCAGGGGGTGGTGTGGGGGATCGATTCGTTCGATCAGTGGGGGGTCGAGCTCGGCAAGGCCCAGGCCACCGCCCTGCAGGCGGTCCTGGCCGGGGACGCCACCCCGGATACCGGGGATGCGTCCACCGACCGGCTGATCACCACCTACCGCACCCTGCGCGACAAGCGGTAGGGCGACACGCGGTAGGGCTCAAGCCGCCTTCGGATCGGACCACGCCGCGGTGGTCCGGACCCGGCCGTGCGAGTCGACGAGACGCGCCGCGAGGTCGTACTGCTCGAGCCAGGACACCGCCCCGATCCCCCGGTGCAGTGCCGTCCGGGCGGCGGCGTCGGCCCAGACGGCGTCGTCGGCGATGACGGTGACGATGCGCCAGCGATCCTCCGGATCGTCGACGCCGCCGGTGTGCGACGCCATCGCGTGCCCCGTGGGCAGTTCGACGAAGCCCCGGTCCGGCAGCGGCACCTGCCAGCCGCCCGCCGGGCAGTGCCCGGCGGTGGCGGTGACCGAGTCGACGCGCACGAGGACGCCGCATTCGAGGGTGCGCGCGGCCAGCCTCGCGGCGTGGTCGGCGGTGTCGGACGAGATCGTCCCGCCGAGGTCGATGCTCACCCCGAAGGGTGCGCGGACGGTGTCGCCGTCGAGATGGATGTCCAGATAGGTCGGAATCGGGTGGATCGGCGGGACGGACTCGACGTCCAGCGAGGCATCGTCGGAGTCGACGGGGGTGACGGTCCCGCCGGTCAGGCGGGCCGCCCGCAGCGCAGAGCGGATCATCGACGCCAGCCGCGGGCCGAGAGGCACCGGGGTGCCCTGCGCGAGGTTGACGCCGTGGATCTCGGCGTTGCCGTTGCGACTGTCGGCCGCGGCCACGGACTCGGCGACGACGCCGCGCACGATCATCCGGGCGCGGTGCAGCGCCGAGGGCTCTGTGACGGCGAGAGCGATCTGCCGATCCCACTCCCACCATTCGTTGCTACCGATCATGACGGGCCTGCCCGTGCTCGATTCGCCGGATGACCTTCCCCAGTATGCCCGGGGTCCGCGGACATGCGAACCGAGCGCGGCCCGGGACACCTCAGATACGGGACAGAACGGCAGTGGTGTCCACTCCTGTGGGCAGTGTGCCCATCGCGATTCCCCAGTCGTCGTCGAGACGGCTCGCGCAGAACGCGTCGGCGACGGCCGGATGCCCGTGCCGCACCAGCTGGGCGCCCTGCAGGACGAGCGCCATGAGTTCGACGACGCGGCGTGCGCGGTACTCGACGTTCTCGAGGTCGGCCAGCTCCTTGCCCACCCGGGAGATCGCGGAATCGAGCCGGTGGTCGGCGCCCTCGGCGAGCCGGACCTCGGTGAAGAAGGCATCGAGGGTGTCGGGCTGCTTGACCATTGCGCGCAGCGCGTCGAGGGCCGCGACGTTGCCGGACCCCTCCCAGATGGACATCAGCGGCGACTCCCGGTACAGCCGGGGCATGCCGGACTCCTCGGCGAAGCCGTTGCCGCCGAGGCATTCGAGGGCTTCGGCGGCGACCGCGGGTGCCCGCTTGCACACCCAGTACTTGGTGACGGCCAGGGCGATGCGTCGGAGGGCTGCCTCCTGCTCGTCGCCGGCGGCGCGGTCGGTGGCCCCGGCGAGCCGCATCATCATGGTGGTCGCGGCGTCGGATTCGACGACGAGATCGGCGAGCACGTTGCGCATGAGCGGCTGGTCGACGAGCAACGCGCCGAACGCCTTCCGGTGCCGGGCGTGGTGCACCGCCCGCAGGGTCGCGACCCGCATGTTCACCGCGGAGCCGATGACGCAGTCGAGGCGGGTCATGTTCACCATCTCGATGATGGTGTTGATGCCGCGGCCCTCCGGCCCGACGAGCCAGCCGATCGCGTTCTCGTACTCGATCTCCGACGAGGCGTTCGACTTGTTGCCGAGCTTGTCCTTCAGCCGCTGGATGCGGATCGGGTTGCGGGTGCCGTCCGGCAGCACCCGCGGCAGCAGGAAGCAGGACGGTCCGTGTTCGGTCTTCGCGAGGGTGAGGAACAGGTCGGACATCGGGGCCGAGGTGAACCACTTGTGCCCGACGATCGTGTAGGAGCCGTCGGCGTTGAGGGTCGCGGTGGTGGTGTTGGCGCGGACGTCGGAACCGCCCTGCTTCTCGGTCATCGACATGCCGGCGATGAGACCGCGTTTGGTGGACGGTTCGCGCAGCCCGAAGTCGTAGTGCGGTGCGGCGAGCAGCGGTTCGTACTTCGCGGCGAGTTCGGCGTCGTGGCGCAGCGCGGGGACCGCCGCGTAGGTCATCGAGATCGGGCACATGTGCCCGGCGTCGGTGTGTCCCCACACGTAGAACTTGGCGGCGCGGGCGACGTGCGCGCCGGGACGCGGATCGCGCCAGGGCGCGGCGTGCAGGCCGTGCTCGACGGCGACGGTCATCAGGTCGTGCCAGTGCGGGTGGAACTCGACCTCGTCGATGCGGTGACCGTAGCGGTCGTGGGTGTGCAGGACGGGCGGGTACTCGTTGGCGAGACGGCCCCAGTCCTGGGCCCGGGTGGTGCCGGCGAGGGCGCCGAGTTCGCGGACCTCGTCCTCGGCCCAGCTCGCGCCTTCGCGGCGCAGTCCTTCGAGCAGGGCCGCATCGTCGGCGGCCTGGTAGGGCTCGAGGTCCGGCGCCTGGTTGAACACTTCGTGGGTGGCGGGGAAATTCACGGCTTCACTCCTGACAGGATGTCGTTCCGGAAGGCAGGTGCCCCGCCGCTCGCAGGGCGAGAACGACGAGATCGGGGACGGTGGACCCGGCCGCACCGTCGCGAAGGCGGCCGGTGAGGACCTCACCGACCGCCCCGACGAGGGAAGCGGCGGTGAGATCGACGTCCTGGCACGGGAATTCGCCGTTGTCGATGCCGTGACGCAGCGCCGACGCGAAGGCCCCGGCGAAGGCGCGGCGCAGCACGAGGCGTTCGGCGTCGACGGCGGCGTCGACAGGTTCGGCGAGCAGGGCGTAGGCGAGGGTGGGATTGCGCAGGGCGCGCCGCGCGAAGGTCTCGACCACCGCGGTCACCCGCTGCACTCCGGATCCGTGTGCGGCCGCGGCCGTGACCGCCTCGACCTCGCGGGTGCACAGTTCCCGGAAGATCCGCACCATCAGGTCGGACTTGTCGGCGTAGTGGCGGTAGACGCTGCCCGTCGCGACGCCCGCCCGGTCGGCGACCGCGGCGACGGACAGGGCGCGGTATCCGCCCTCGGTCAGCATGGAGACCGCCGCAGCGGCGATCGCCTCGCGCTGGGCGTCGAGCCGTTCCTGTACGGCGGGGGTGCGTCGGTACGCCACATCAAGGATTGAACCGTGATTCAGTGCTTCGGTCAACGGTCGGCGCTACCGTCGGAGCCGTGAACCGATTGAGCGTCGTGGACGAGATGTTCCTCCACCGCCACAAAGGCGGCGGCCTGCCGTCGGTGATGCAGGGCCTGTGGCGCACCGACGACACGGTCGACGCGACGCTGCTGCTCTCCTTGCACGACGTCCTGTCGGAAGGCCCCCTCGGCCGCCGCGTCGTCCGGTCCCGCGTGCCGGGAGCACGACCGCGTTTCGAACCGAGCACACACGTGTACCCGCTGCGCTATCCCCCGGCCCCCATCGACGACGCCGACCTGCTCGCCTGGGCCGACGAACGCGCGGACGTGAACGTCGACCCCGAGCTCGGGCCCGGCTGGTGTCTCGCCGCCACGCATCTGAAGAGCGGTGGCACCGCGGTCTCGCTGGTCTGCTCGCACGTGCTCACCGATGCCCGCGGTTTCGTCGCCGCGGTCGCCGACGCCCTCGCCGACCGTCCCCGCCGGCCGGAACCCCACCACGCCTCCGATCTGCGCGACGCCCTGCAGTTGATCGGCCGGGTCGGCAAGGGGCTGCGCGGGGTCCGCTACACCCGCCGCACCGAGACCCGGCCCACCCCGCACCCGGTGCACGAGCGGCCCCGCACCGCGATCGTCGACGTCGACGCCACGGCGTGGACCGCGGCCGCCACGGCGGCGGAGAGCACCCCGAACTCGCTGCTGCTCGCGGTGAGCGCCGGGGTGGCGCGCCGCAGCGGACTGAAGGGTCCGCTGAGCATCTCGATCCCCGTCGACGAGCGCGAGGGCGACACCGTCTCCAACGGTGTGGCGATGGTCGGCGTCACCGTCGACGAGGACGACGATGTCTCCGCGATCCACGCCAAGGCCCTCCACTCCTACCGGCAGCCCCGCGAGGGAGCACCCCACGGCATCCCGGCGGAGATCCTGCAGCTGATGCCCGACCGGCTCGCGGCCCGCGCGGCCCGGGGTGCCGGTGAGCGGGACCTGTTGTGCTCGAACATCGGTCGCGTTCCCCCCGAGCTCGCCAATCTCGGGCCGCACCGCACCGCCGGGCTCGCGATGCGTGCGATGCACCCGGGTCTCGAGCAGCGGCACGCCGCGACCGCGACCCGCCTGTCGGTCTACTCCTGCCACAGCGCCGAGCGCTGCACCCTCTCGTTCGTCGCCCTCGACGACGAGCGGTTCCCGGATGCGGCGACGCTGCGCCGGTACATCGACGCCGAACTCGCCGATCGCGGCCTGACGGGACGGCACTGGTGACCGGCGAACGCCGCTGCTCGTGACCCGCGGTCACGTACAGTCGCCCTCATGACGGCAGAGACCCTCGTCACATATGCGGACGGCACGGTACGCGGCACCCGGCTCGGCGACCTGGTCGCCTGGCGCGGCATCCCCTACGCTGCTCCCCCGGTCGGCCCGCTGCGCCTGCGCGCCCCGCAGCCGGTGGAGCCGTGGACCGGGGTGCGCGACGCGACCCGCTTCGGCAACGCGGCCTCCCAGCACCCCCGTTACGCGGCGACCGGGCGCAGAGGGGTGCGGGTGCGCCCCGACGAGGACTGCCTGACCCTCAACGTGCTCACCCCCGCCGGCCGGACGCACACCCCCCGGCCGGTGATGGTCTTCATCCACGGCGGTGCCTTCACCCTCGGCACCAGCGCGTTGTCGCTGTACGGGGGCGAGTCGCTCGTGCGCCGCGGCGACGTCGTGTACGTCTCGATCAACTACCGCCTCGGCGCGCTCGGTTATCTCGACTTCGGCGCCTTCTCCACCGACGACGTGCGGTTCGACTCGAATCTCGGTCTGCGCGACCAGGTGGCCGCGCTCGAATGGGTGCAGCGCAACATCGCGGCCTTCGGCGGCGACCCCGAGAAGGTGACGATCTTCGGTGAGTCCGCCGGCGGGACGTCGGTGACGACGCTGCTCGCCACGCCCGCGGCCCGCGGCCTGTTCTCCGCCGCGATCGCGCAGAGCCCGGCCCCGAACCTGGTGGTCACCGCCGACCGGTCGGCCGAATGGGGACGTGCCTTCGTCGAACTGCTCGGCGCCGACCCGGAGTCCGCGGCGCGGGCCCTGCACGAGGCGACCCCCGCCGAGCTGGGGCGGGTGGGTTCCCGGCTGGGGGCGCAGGTGCTGCGCGCGACCCCCGGTCTGCATCCCTTCGGTCCGGTCGTCGACGGTGAGTTCGTGCCGATGCAACCGCAGGAGGCCTTCGAGACGGGCGCGGCGCATCCGGTGCCGCTGGTGATCGGCACCAACGACCGCGAAGGAGCGCTGTTCCCGAAGTTCCTCGACGGGCTGCCCACGAGTCCCGACCGGATCGACGCGTTGTTCGCGGCCACCGATCCGGACGCGAAGGACCGCGTCACGGCAGCCTATCCGGGTTATCCGGCCGAGCGGGCCGCGATCGATCTCGGCGGCGATCTCACCTTCTGGTATCCCTCGCTGCAGATCGCGCAGGCCCACGCGCGGTTCGCACCGACCTTCATGTACCGCTTCGACTTCGCGCCGCGTCTGCTGCGCCTGACGGGTTTCGACGCCACCCACGCGGTGGAGTTGTTCGCGGTGTTCGACCAGTCCGGCACCCCGCTCGGCCGCGCGCTCACCGGGCTCGGCGGCCGCCGCGATCTGCGCGCCGTGGCCTCGGCGATGCAGCGGCACTGGCTGCACGTCGCCCACCGTGCGGAGCCGCTGCCCTCGTGGCCGGCCTACGACGAGAAGGACCGCGCGACAATGGTGTTCGACACGGTGACGCGGGTGGAGCACGATCCGCGACGTGAGCGGCGGCTGGCCTGGGAGGGCTACCGCGGATACGCGACCGGCACCCGGGTCGGATGAACCGGCGCTACCGCTGCACCGGAGTCACTTGGCGACCGTCAGCAGGAACGCGACGTCCTCGATGGCGCTGACGCTGTGCCGGACGGCGGGGATGACGATGAGATCGCCCGCCGAGCCCTTCCACACGTCGTTGCCGGCGACCAGCTGGAGCTGACCGGACAGCACCTGGATGGTGGCCTCCCCCGGGCTGTCGTGCTCGCCGAGTTCGTGCCCGGCGAGCAGGGCCACGACGGTCTGCCGCAGATGCCTGGTGTGCCCACCGAACACCGTCTGCGAACTGCGTCCGCTGCTCGACGTCGCCGCGAGCTTGAGTTGCTGTCGCGCCAGCGCGGTCAACGAAAGCTTGTCCATGTACCGCAGTATGGCCCACGGGAGGACTTACGGAGTCAGGTTCGCGCGTACCGCAGGAAACGGAATCGGGTTCCGCTGGTGGACTCGGTCCACGCCCCTTCGTCCTCCACCCGCCACTCGGATCCGATCCGCGGAGCGTGCGCGTCGCCGTCGATGTCCAGGTCGATCTCGGTGACGAGCAGCCGGGTGGCGTGCGGCAGCGCCGCCGCGTAGATCTGGGCGCCGCCCATCACCACGACCTCGCCGCCCTCGCCGCGCGCGAGGTCGAGTGCCTCGTCGATGCTCGTCGCGATGGTCGCACCCTCGGCCGACCACGCCGGGTCGCGGGTGACGACGATGTTGCGCCGGCCGGGCAGCGGCCGGAACCGCGGCGGCAGCGAATCCCAGGTGAGCCGGCCCATGATCACGGGGCGGCCCAGGGTGACCTGTTTGAAGTAGGCCATGTCCTCGGGCACGCGCCACGGGATCGCGCCGTCCTTGCCGATCACCCCGTCCCGGGCCTGCGCCCAGACGAGCGTGACGTCCCCCATCAGACGGCCACCGGCGCCTTGATCGCCGGGTGATGCCGGTAGCCGACCACCTCGACGTCCTCGTAGCGATAGTCGAAGATCGAGTCGCGCGGGTGCAGCTTCAGCGTCGGGTAGGGATAGGGCTCGCGGGTGAGCTGCTCGGTGACCTGCTCGATGTGGTTCGAGTAGATGTGGCAGTCACCGCCGGTCCAGATGAACTCGCCGGGCGCGAGACCGGTCTGCTGGGCAACCATGTGGGTGAGCAGCGCGTAGCTGGCGATGTTGAACGGCACGCCGAGGAACATGTCGGCGCTGCGCTGGTAGAGCTGGCAGCTGAGCCTGCCGTCGGCCACGTAGAACTGGAAGAAGGCGTGGCACGGCATGAGCGCCATCCGGTCGAGCTCGGCGACGTTCCACGCCGACACGAGGATGCGCCGCGAGTCGGGGTCGGTGCGCAGGGTCTCGATCACCTGGCCGATCTGGTCGATGTGCTGCCCGTCGGGGGTCGGCCACGAGCGCCACTGCACGCCGTAGACGGGCCCGAGGTCGCCGTCCGGTCCGGCCCACTCGTCCCAGATGGTCACGCCGTGGTCCTGCAGCCACTTGACGTTGGAGTCGCCGCGCAGGAACCACAGCAGCTCGTAGACGATGGACTTCAGGTGCACCTTCTTGGTGGTGATCAGCGGGAAGCCCTCGGACAGGTCGAAGCGCATCTGGTGGCCGAACAGGCTCCGCGTGCCCGTCCCGGTGCGGTCGGCCTTCTCCGCTCCGGTCTCGAGGATCAGGCGCAGGAGGTCTTCGTAGGGCGTCGACACAGTCACGAGCGCAGTCTATCGGGGGCACGAGGGTGTCCGGCGCCACCCGCGAGTCACCCGGCGACCGTAGCCCGGTGTCGCCCGGCGACCGTAGCCCTGTGTCGCCCGGCGACCGTAGCCTTGTCCCCATGCCCGAGCTCCCCGAGGTGGAAGCACTCGCGGTGTTCCTGCGCGAGCACGCGGTCGGCAGCGTGATCGGCCGCATCGACGTCGCGGCCCTGAGCGTGCTGCAGACCGCCGACCCGCCGATCACGGCTCTGCAGGGACGCGACGTCACCGGAGCGGAGCGCTTCGGCAAGTTCCTCGCGATCGAGGCGTCGGGACTGCACCTGGTCACCCATCTGTCGCGCGCGGGCTGGCTGCGCTGGCTCGACGAGCCGTCGCCGGCACCCCCGAAACTGGGCCGCGGTCCGCTGGCGCTGCGGGTGCACCTGTTCGCCCCCGATGCGACGACCCCGGCCTTCGACCTCACCGAGGCCGGTACGAGGAAGCGGCTCGCGGTGTGGGTCGTCGACGATCCGCGGCAGGTGCCCGGCCTCGCCCGGCTCGGGCCCGATGCGCTCGCCCTCACGCGCGACGAGTTCGCGGCGCTGCTGTCCGGTACCTCGTCGCGGCTGAAGACCCTGCTCACCGACCAGCAGGTCCTGGCCGGCATCGGCAACGCCTATTCGGACGAGATCCTGCACGTCGCGCAGCTGTCGCCGTTCGCGACCGCCGGCCGCCTGGACGAGGACGAGGTGACCGCCCTGTTCGGCGCGATGCGGTCGGTGCTCACCGATGCCGTCACCCGCTCGGTCGGGCAGGACGCGGCGCGACTGAAGGGCGAGAAGCGGTCGGGTCTGCGCGTGCACGGGCGCACCGGGCTGCCGTGCCCGGTCTGTGGGGACACCGTCCGCGAGGTCTCCTACAGCGACCGGTCGTTCCAGTACTGCCCCACCTGTCAGACCGGAGGGAAGGTCCTCGCCGACAGGCGGATGTCCCGGCTTCTGAAGTGACGCTCACGGACCCGCCCCGCCTCGCCGTACCAGCGGACCGCGAGCACGACGGCCAGGGCGAGCCCGACCGCGTCTCCGCCGTAGTACATCAGCTGGGCACCGGCCTCGAGGTCGGACGCGTCGAACGTCGTGCCGGGAGGCGCCTGCGCATACAGCGACTTCGCCAGCACCGAATGGGCCGCGCCGGCCAGGAGCAGCACCACCGCCGGATGGACGAGACCGTACCTGCGGCGAAGCGGATCGAGGTGGCAGATCGCGACGGTGAAGAGCATCCCCGCGGCGAAGACGTGCAGGTGGACGACCGTCGCGACGAGCACGTCGTCGTGCATCGCCGCGAACAACGGCGTCCGGTAGAGCACCCACAGCCCACCCATGTCCAGCACGGCCGCGACCGCCGGCCCCGTCAGCAGAGCGGCCGGTCGCGAGTGCAGCACCCTGAGCAGACCGGTGCGGGCGTGCCCCACCGGCACGGTCCTCAGCAGCAGTGTCACCGGGCGGCCCAGCACGACAAGCAGGGGCCCGACCATGCCGACGAGCAGATGTCCGGTCATGTGGGCGGTGAACGGACCACCGGGCAGTGGCGACACCGTCGCGGTGACGAGAGGCAGCACCGCTGCGGCCGCGACGGCACCGGCACCTGCGGTGACACTCGCGTCACGCCACCACGGCCACGCGTCGCCGCGGCGCCGGAGCCGCACGGCCGCTCCGATGTACAGCGCGGCCCCCACCGCCGCCGCGATCGGCACGACGAGGGCGAGTGTGCCCGGTCCCGTGTGCATCGCATGCTCGTGCACCGTGCTCCTATCCGCCCGGAAGCTCGGTGGTCCGGGCGCTCCGCCGCGCCGACCACCACAGGACGGCACCGGCGATCAGGAGGACGGCCGCCGCCCCGAGCCATGCCAGGTCGTAGGGCAGGACGTCGACGTCGTACCGGATCCGATGGACGCGGAACACCTTGTGGTTCACCAGCCCGTCGAACAACTGGAACGCGCCCGCGCCCATGAGCAGCGCTGCCCAGAGGTGCCGTACCGCCAGGGCGTGTCTGCGGTGCACGTCCGCGAGCAACGCGAATCCCGCTACGAGCACGAGCAACTCGGCCGTGTGCAGCAGACCGTCGGACGCGAGTCCGACCGCGGGTGTGGAGCGGTCGTAGAAATGGTGCCAACCGAGGATCTGGTGGAAGACGATCTCGTCGATCGCGGCCACGAACGCCACACCGAGGAGGGCACCACTGATCGCGGAGTGCCGCACCGAGATTCCACCGCGTGTGTCTCCGGGTCGTGTCGCTCCGGTCATCGTTCCCTCACCGTGCCGTCCGAAGGACTCCGCCCTGGGAATACGGGTTGTTCCGGTCGTGCGGCGGGTACCCGAGCAACCATGCTGAGAAACGCACTGTGGGAGGGCCTGATCGCCGGTGCGGCCGGTGTCGCCGCCATGACGGTCGGGGAGAAGATCGAGCAGGCTGTCACCGGGCGACCGAACTCCCATGTGCCGGGCCGCGTACTCGCACGGCTGACGGGCGCGTCCGAATCGGCCGGGCAACACTCGACCACCCTGAACTGGACGATGCACTTCGGACAGGGCATCGCCCTCGGCGTCCTGCGTTCGGTCATGGCCGAGGTCGGTCTGCGGGGACCGCTCGCATCGTCGAAGTTCACCGTCGTCCGCCTCACCAACGACCAGATCCTCGAGAACGCGACCGGCGTGGGAGCCCCGCCGCAGACGTGGCCCCGCTCGGAACTGGCGATCGACGTCCTCCACAAGAGCGTCTACGGCTTCGTCACCGGTGCCGTCGCCGACGCGCTCGCGGCTCGCCGGGGCCTCGGCCCGGGAGGGCGCCACGCCGAACGCGTGCCGGGCCGCCACTCCGATGTCGGTCCCCTACCCCGTGGAAGCGGGTAGAGGGGCGGACGACCGCCGACGACGCGACGGTTACCGTATCGGTGTGAGTGTCGAACCGCTGGACACCGGCATCGTGGCCGGTCACCTGCATCTTCCCGAGGACAGCCCGCGGGGTGCCGTCGCACTGACGCACGGCGCCGGGGGCAACTGCGACGCCCGGATCCTGCAGCTGATGTGCTCCCGGTTCGCCGACGCCGGCTTCCTCGCCCTGCGCTACGACCTGCCGTTCCGCCGGCGCAAGCCCAAGGGACCACCACAGCCGTCCCGCGCCGCGGAGGACCGCGAGGGTGTGGCCGCCGCGGCCGCGGAGCTCCGTGAACGCGTGTCCGGGCCCCTGCTGCTCGGCGGCGTCTCCTACGGTGGCCGGCAGACGTCGATGCTCGCGGCCGACGAACCGGACATCGCCGACGCCCTCGTCCTGCTCTCCTATCCCCTGCACCCGCCGGGGAAGCCGGAGAGGGCCCGCACCGAGCACCTGCCGGAGATCACGGTGCCGACGGTGTTCGTGCACGGCGACCGCGATCCCTTCGGCAGCCCGGACGAGATGCGGCAGGCACTCACGCTCGTGTCCGGCGCCACGACCTTCGTCGAGGTCACCGGCGCCGCCCACGATCTGAGCCGCGCCAAGTCGGATCCGTCGGAGTCCGCCGTGCCCGCCGCTCTCCACCTGCTGGCGGTGAAGTCATGAGCGAGACCCCCGACGTCGCCATCGACACCCTGCTCGCCGAGCTGCGCGACCGCCTGGACGACTCGGTCGACGCCCCCACCACGCTGCGGGGTCTGCTCGAGGCCGTGCTGGTCGTGGGGTCGGGTCTCGAACTCGACTCGATGCTCCAGCGCATCGTCTCCGCTGCGACGGCCCTGCTCGATGCCCGGTACGGCGCCCTCGGTGTGCGCGCCGCCGACGGCGGGCTGTCGGAATTCGTGTACGTCGGGATCAACCCGAAGCAGCGCGAGACGATGGGGCACCTGCCCGAGGGCCGCGGCATCCTGGGCCTGCTCATCAACGATCCGCGGCCGGTCCGGCTCGCCGACCTGTCGAAGCATCCCGCCTCCATCGGGTTCCCGTCGAACCATCCGCCGATGAAGAGCTTCCTCGGAACTCCGATCATGGTGCGCGGCAAGGTGTTCGGGAGCATCTACCTCACCGAGAAGCTGGGCGCTCCGGAGTTCACCGAAGAGGACGAGGTGATCCTCAAGGTCCTCGCCATGTCCGCGGGTGTGGCCGTCGAGAACGCGCGACTGTTCGAGGGATCACTGACCCGCGAACGATGGCTCACCGCAATGGCATCCATCAACTCCCGGTTGCTGATGGGCGGCTCGGTGGACGAGACGCTGTCCATGCTCGTCGGCCAGGTCCGCGAACTCGCCCGCTGCACCGGGGTGTACATCGTGCTCGTCGACGGCACCCACGGCACCCTGCGCGCCGCCTCCCCCGGGACGCCGTACGGCGAGGACGTCCGCATCGACCTCACCGGATCCCCTGTGCTGCAAGCACTCAGAGGGCGTCAGGTGGTGCACCTCGACAGTCTCGAGGGGCTGCCGCCCGTCGGCAACGGCGACGAGGGCCACGCGGTGGTGCTGTCCCTGTCCGCCACCTCGACGGTCACGGGCGTGCTCATCGCGACCCGCGAGGGCGGCTCCGAACCCTGGGACGAGGAGGGCGTGGCCCGCTTCGAGTCGATGGCGAACCTCGCGGCGGTGGCACTCGAATTCGCCGAGCAGCAACGCAAGAAGCGTCTGCTCGACGTGCTCGCCGACCGCGACCGGATCGCACAGGACCTGCACGACAACGTCATCCAGCGCCTGTTCGCCACCGGCATGAGCCTGCAGAGCTGCACGGCCGACGGGGTGAGCGAGGAGCGGCGCGTCGAGCTGGTGCGGCACGCGATCGAGCAGCTCGACCGCACGGTGCGCGAGATCCGCACAACCATCTTCGATCTGCACACCACCGGCGCCGCCGCCTCGAGCAGTCTGCGGCGACGCCTGCTCGACGTCGTCGGCGACCTGAGCGTACACTCGGCGGTCGCACCGAACGTCCAGTTCGCCGGCCCGATCGACACGATGGTGCCGTCCCGCATCCACCCGCACGCGGAAGCCGTGCTGCGCGAAGGGCTGAGCAACGCGCTACGGCACTCGCAGTCCGACAACATCATCGTCGCGGTGTCGGTGCAGGACGACTTCCGGATCGAGATCGTCGACGACGGGAAGGGCATTCCCGACACACCGCGGCGCAGCGGCCTGAACAATCTCGAACGACGCGCACAGCAGTGCGGCGGAACGTTCGAGATCGGTCCCGGCGACGGGTGCGGCACCCGCATCGTGTGGCGGGTGCCGATCTGAGCCGGGCACCGGACCCGGCCCGGCTCCGTCAGGACGGGCTCTGCCCGCGCTCCTTGCGCAGTTCCGTCGCGAGCACCGCGGCCTGGGTGCGGCGCTGCATGCCGAGCTTCGCGAGCAGGCGTGAGACGTAGTTCTTCACGGTCTTCTCGGCGAGGAACAGGCGCTCGGCGATCTCGCGGTTGGTCAGGCCCTCACCGATGAGTTCGAAGACGGCGCGTTCCTGTTCGGAGAGCTCGGCGAGCGGGTCGGCGGTGCGCGAGGCCCGGATACGTTCCATGAGCGCCGCGGTGGCGCGGCTGTCGAGCAGCGATCCACCCTCGCCGACGGTGCGGATCGCGGCGACGAGGTCGGTGCCGAGGATCTGCTTGAGGACGAAGCCGGAGGCGCCGGCCATGATCGCGTCGAACAGCGCCTCGTCGTCGGCGTAGGAGGTGAGCATCAGCGCCCGCAGTTCCGGCAGGCGGGCCCGCAACTCGCGGCACAGTTCCACCCCGTTGCCGTCGGGCAGGCGCACGTCGAGCACGACGACGTCGGCGCCGCTGTCGGGGATGCGGGCCAGCGCCTCGCCCACCGACGCGGCCTCCCCGACCACGGTGAAGTCGGGAACACTGCTCAGCAGATCCACCAGGCCGCGCCGGACGATTTCGTGATCGTCGACGAGAAACACGCGGGGCATCTCAGAACCTTTCGTTGGCAGTCCGTCCCCCGATTGTCCCAGGTGTACCCGGTGGCCCGCGTCTTCGGGGCCGTTCGACACGCAGATCGGGACCTTCTCCCTCTCCCTCGCAGGCGCCGTTCGAGGGAGGCTGATCCAACCATGCCCGACATGTGTGGTGACCGATCAGACGAGGAGGATGCCGTGACCGTCGATGCCGGAACCTGGTCCATCGGTGACACCGAGATCATCGCGCGGGCGATCGTCGAGGCGCCGTCCGTCCACGACACACAGCCGTGGAACCTGCGGCTGCCCGCCCACTCGGCCGAGCTCGAGGAACGCCTCGACTTCGCGGAGCCGGGCCCGGACCCGCTGCGGCCCGACCGGTTGATCTCCTGTGGATGCGCCCTGGCCAATCTCGAACTGGCGATCCGGGTGCTGGGTAACCGGACCCGCACCCACCTGCTGCCCGACCCCAACCGTCCCGAGCTGGTCGCCCGGGTGGAGACGCTCGGGGCGGCCACCCCGGCGAGCCGCGACCTGCGTCTGTACGCGGCGATCTCGCACCGGCGCAGTCATCGGGAGTCGTTCGCCGACATCCCCGTTCCCGCCGAGATGCTCGCCGACATCCAGTCCGCGGCCTGCGAGGTCGAGGGGGTGGGCGTGCGGCTGCTGGCCGTCGACGAGGCCGCCGCCCTGGCCGACGTGCTCGCGTACGCAACGGAGGCGAAGCGGCGCAATCCGCACTACCAGCGCGAGATGTTCTCGTGGACCTCGCACTGGCAGCCGTTCGGCAACAACGAGGTCGTCACCGACTGGGACGCCGCCCTCGACGACCGGGGCGCGGCCGGGAGGGCTATGGTCACCACCGGATCGCTCGACACCGGGGCGCTGGCCGCGGCGATCGCCCGCGAGGCGGTGTTTCTGTTCTCCGCACCGTCGGCATCCACCGAGGAACTGCTGCGGGTCGGGGTCGCCACCCAGCGTGCCTGGCTCGCGGCGGTCGACGCCCGGCTGTCGGCGTCGGTGGTGACCCATCCGCTGCGGGTCGAGGACTCCGCGGTGCGGCTCGCCGAGATGCTCGACCTGCCGGATCTGCCGCAGTTGATCCTGCGCGTGGGTTTCTGAGCACGGGTCCGGCTCCGTCCACCGGAGACACCGCCCCACCGGAAACACCCGTCCACCAGCGACACACGAGAGGAGGTGCGGTGAGCGCACCCACCGAGAACCACGTCGACGACCCGGCCCGGGAGCTGTTCCCCGTCGCTCTGGACCTGGCCCGAGCGGCCAAGTCCGGCAACATCTCCGGCTGGCTGTCCACCCGGTACGAGTTCGGGCACCTGGAGGACATCGCCTTCCTGCTGTCGCAGATGGTGGGTGTCCTCGTCGAGAACGACGCGATCCGGCGAGGTGTGCATCCCGCCGACCGGTGGGCGGAACTGCACGCGCGGGGCGTCGACGAATTCGGCTGACGCCCCGTCGATACCGGCCCGGTGCGGATCGATCGATCCGCACCGGGCCGGTATGTCGGTCCACTCGCACCGGATCGGTGCGTCAGTCCTCCGTCTCCTTCGATCGCACCACCACGACCGGGCAGTCCGCGGTCTGGATCAGCGCGTTGCTCGTCGAACCGAGCAGCAGTCCCTTGAAACCGCCCCGGCCGCGGCTGCCCACGACCAGAAGCTGCGCGCGCTCGGCGAGTTCGCTGAGCACCCGCACCGGGCGGTCGCGTTCGACGACCCGCTCGACCACCACGTCCGGATACCGTTCCTGGTAGCCGGCCAGCCGCTCGGCGAGCACGATCTCCTCGCCGGTCTGGATCCGGCTCCAGTGCGGATCCTCGGGCACCGCCCCGAGCGAGGGCTGCACGCTCACGTCGCTCCACACGTTGACCGCCACGAGGGTGGTGTTCCGGGCCGCCGCCTCCTCGAAGGCGACCTCCACGGCGTCGCGGCACGAGACCGAGCCGTCGACACCGACCACCACGGGTCCCTCCGCCGGGGGCGCACCGTCGAGGGTCCGTCCCCGCACCACGACGACGGGTGCGGCGGAGTGGGACGCGACGGCGGTGGAGACCGATCCGGCCAACAGGCCCTTGACCTCGCCGAGACCCCGCGAGCCCACCACCAGGCGGTCGGCGTGCTCGGCGCGGGCGACGAGGGTCTGCGCGACCTTGCCCTCGAGCTGTTCGGTGACGATCTCGACGGGTCCGTGCCCGTTCTGCTCGTCGACGGCCTGCCGGGCGAGTTCGGCGGCGCCGGCGAGCCGATCGCGGGCGGTCGCCTTCATCTCCTCGTGGAAGCTCTGCGCGAGGTAGGGCTCGGAGTAGTAGAAGGCGGGGATGTGGACGACGGTGACGATGTGCAGCGGCCGGCCACGCAGTGCGGCGGCGCGGGCCGCCCAGATCACCGCTGTGGTGGACGCTTCGGACCCGTCGACGGCCACGACGACCGGGGTGGGTTCACTCATCGCAGACGCAACCTTTCTCGGTGGGTCAGCCGCAGATCCGCCGCAGCTGCTCGATCAGTCGCACACGGCCCGCGGTGTCGGCCGCGAGCGGGGTGACGTTGAGCGTGGTGACGCCGGACTCGGCGAAGGCAGCGACGCGTTCGCGCACGAACCCCTCGGAGCCGATCAGCGACACGGAACGGAGCAGTTCGTCGGGCACCGCCGCGGCCGCCTCCTCCTTCTTCCCCGCCAGGTACAGTTCCTGGATGGTCTCGGCCTCCTTGGCGTAGCCGTACCGGATGGCGAGGTCGTTGTAGAAGTTCTTGCCCTTGGCGCCCATACCGCCGACGTAGAGGGCGACCATCGGGCGCACCCAGTCGAGCATGTGGTCGACGTCGTCGCCGATGGCGAGCGCGGCCTGGGCGTAGATCTGCAGGTCGCCGAGGACGGGATCGCGCTTGGCCTTGCCCTTGGCGAGGGACTCGCCCCACACGTCGGCGGCCTTCTCCGGGTAGTAGAACAGCGGCTGCCAGCCCTCGGCGATCTCGGCGGTCATCTCGACGTTCTTCGGGCCGAGGGAGGCGATGACGATCGGGATGCGTTCGCGCACCGGCCGGTTGATGATCTTCAGCGGCTTGCCCAGGCCCGTGCCCTTATCGGCGGGCAGCGGGATCTGGTAGTACTTGCCCTGGTGGTCGATCTTCTCGCGCCGCCACACCTTCCGGCAGATGTCGACGATCTCGCGGGTGCGCGCGAGCGGGGCGTTGTAGGGCACACCGTGGAAGCCCTCGATGACCTGCGGGCCGGACGCACCGATGCCCAGCACGAAGCGGCCCTCGGAGACGTAGTCCAGGCCGGCGGCGGTCATGGCCGTCAGCGTGGGCGTGCGGGTGAACATCTGGAGGATGCCCGAGGCGAGTTCGACGCGGGTCGTCTTCGCAGCGAGATAGCCCAGCTGGCTGACCGCGTCGAAGGAGTAGGCCTCCGGCACGAACACGATGTCGAGGCCCGCCCGTTCGAGGTCGGCCACCTCCGCGACGGTCTCGGCGAAGCCCCCGCTGTAGTTCAGTCCCATTCCGATGCGCATGCGCCACCTTCGTTCCTGGTGCACCCCCATCGGGGGCGCGCTCGTCCACGTGGCCCGAACACTACCGCCGTCAGGCGGCGTCGGGTCGCACCACCATCACCGGGCAGCGTGCATCGCGCAGCAAGGCGTTGGAGGTGGAGCCGAGGACCAGACCGGTGAAGCCCCCGCGACCGCGGGTGCCGAGCACCACGAGCTGCGCTTTCTCACTCCACTTGTGCAGGCGGGCACGGGGCCCGTCGAGGTAGACCTTGCGGTGCACGGTCACGTCGGGGAAGCGTTCGCCGTAGCCGGCGAGGCACTCGGCGACGAGGGCGTGCTCGTGTTCCTCGAAGGCCTGCGGGTCGAAGTCGAGCGGTGAGTCCTCGAACGCACCGATCCTCAGGTCGCTCCAGACGTGCACGGCGACGAGGTCGACGCCCCGCCAGGCGGCCTCCTCGAAGGCGGCCTCGACGGCCTTGCGGCTGCCGGGGCTGCCGTCGATGCCGACCACCACGGGCCGGTCGTCGGGGACAGGGCTTTCCGGGCCGCGCACGACGACGACGGGACACTCCGCGTGGCCGGCCACCGAGACGGGGGTGGAGCCGAGCAGCGCCTCCCCCAGTTTGCTGGAGCCGGTGGCGCCGAGGACGAGCATCCGGGCGCGGCGCGAGAGTTCGACGAGCCACTTGGCGCTGCCGGTGAGGGCGAGTTCGCGAGTGATCTCGACGTCGGGAGCGACGGCGAGGGCGGTCTCGGCCGCCGCAGTGAGCAGCGCCGTGGCCTCGTCCTCACTCCATTCGAAGACCTGGGAGGGCCGGAAGAAGGGGAGCTTCGTCCATCCGGACGGGGCGAAGTCCACCGCGTGTACGAGGTGCAGATCCAGTCCCCGGCCGGCGGCGGTGGCCGCTGCCCAACGCACGGCGCGCTCGGAGGCGGGTGAACCGTCGACGCCGACCGTCAGGTGGTTGTGGTCGCGGGGTGCTTCACCGAGGGGCTTCACGCCCGTCAGACTAGTGCAATCCCGGCGCCGGATCGGGGATTCGTTTCCGGTTCCCGACCTTCGTCCCACCCGCCGTCGGCCGTCGGACCCACACCACACCGGAGCCGAAGTTCCCGGCGCAGGCCCGCAGGGAACGTCGAGTTACGTTTCCGGGCAACATCTTTCACCGGAGAGATCCGCGTCACATAAATTGTCATCCTGAATGCAAGTTATCTATTGTCGAAGCCATGCAACTCACGCAGTTCACCGATCTCGGACTGCGGGTTGTCATGTACCTGGCCGGCAACCCGCCGGAAGGTATACCCAGCACCAGAACGGTCGCGGAGCGACTCGGCCTGTCGTACGCACATACGGCCAAGGTCGTCGCCCGCCTCGGAGAACTCGGCGTGGTCACCACCCGCCGCGGACGGGGCGGGGGGCTCTGCATCACCGAACTCGGCCGCACGGCCACCCTGGGGTGGCTCACGCGCGCGCTCGAGGGCGAGGACGAGGTCGTCGACTGCGAAGGGTCCAAACCGTGCCCGATGCGTCGCGCCTGCAACCTCCGCTCGGCGTTGCGCACGGCGCAGAACGCGTTCTACGCCGCCCTCGACGACATCACCGTCGCCGATCTGACCCGGCAGGACACCAGCCCCGTCCTGCTGAACCTCGAACCACCGCCGAGCCGCTGATCCACCTGCGGACCGACGGTGAACCAGCCCACTTCGACCCACGAGGAAACACCATGCCGCTCTCACCCGAATCCAAGGAAGTCATCGCCGCGACCCTGCCGGCGGTCGGAGCAGCCATCGGCGACATCACCACCCTCTTCTACCGGAAGATGTTCGGCGCCCACCCGGAGCTCGAGCGCGACCTGTTCAACCGCGGCAACCAGAAACAGGGCGAGCAGCAGAAAGCCCTCGCCGGATCCATCGCCGCCTTCGCGACGCTCCAGCTCGATCCCGACCCGGCCCGCGTCGAGACCATCCTCTCCCGCGTCGCCCACAAGCACGCCTCGCTGGGTGTCAAGGCCGACGAGTACTGGATCGTCCACAAGCACCTTTTCGAGGCGATCGTCGAAATCCTCGGTGAAGCAGTCACTCCCGAGGTTTCCAAGGCATGGGACGAGCTGTACTGGCTCATGGCGAACACCCTCATCTCGATGGAGTCCGATCTGTACAAGGCGGCCGGTGTCGAGCCGGGCGACGTGTGGCGCACCGTCCGCGTCGCCGAGCGCACCCACCAGTCCGCCGACACCGTCTCGTTCGTCCTGACCTCGCTCGACGGCAGCCCGCTGCCCACCTTCCGTCCCGGCCAGTACCTGTCGGTGGGCGTGAAGCTTCCCGACGGCGCCCGCCAGATCCGCCAGTACAGCCTGTCGAGCGCCCCCACGAAGGGCGACTGGCGCATCACCGTCAAGCGCGTCCGCGAGACCACCGGCCCCGACGGCACCGTCATCCCGGCCGGTGAGGTCTCGAACTTCCTGTACGCCAACCTCTTCGAGGGCGACGAACTGCAGGTCACCACGCCCTTCGGCGATCTCGTCCTCACCGACGGCGAGGCTCCGATCCTGCTGGCCTCGGCCGGGATCGGCTGCACCCCGATGATCGGTATCCTCGATCATCTCGCGGGCGCCGGCGACGACCGTCCGGTCTCCGTCGTCCACGCGGACCGCTCCGTCGCCGACCACGCCCACCGCCGGGAACTCGAGACCCTCGTCGAGAAGCTCCCGCAGGCCCAGGTCTTCCGCTGGTACGAGGATCTCGGTGCACGTGAGCCGCTCGAGACCGTGCGTGTCGGCCGCGCCGACATCTCCGATCTCCCGCTGGACCCGAACACGCAGGCCTACCTGTGCGGCCCGCTGCCGTTCATGCTGTCGCTGCGCGAGGCCCTGATCGAGCGCAACGTCCCGGCCGAGAACATCCACTACGAGGTGTTCGGCCCGGACAGCTGGGCTCCCGCCGCCTCCTGATCCCCGCACCGGGTGGTGCTCCCGCGGGTCCGCGGGGGTACCACCCGTTCGGCGGTTAGGCTGCAGCCATGGACACCGCCGTGGACGACCGCACCCCGGCACGGTCCCGGTACGGAAACCTCCTCGCCCTGCTCGGGGTTCTGGTGGCGGGACTCGTCGTTGCGTTGCTCCCGGCCTCCCCCGACCCGCTCGACGTCGACGCGCCGCCCGAGCTGTTCAGCGCCGGCCGCGCAGCCGAGCACATCGACACGATCGCGGGCTCTCCCCGCGTACCGGGCTCACCCGCCCACACCGCCGCCCGCGACCGGCTGATCTCCGCCCTCGACGCACTCGGCTGGGACACCGGGATCGAATCCGGTGTCGGCTGGGCGGCGTGGCCGCAGGAACCCACCCAGCGCGGCGGACGGGTCCACAACGTCGTCGCCGTCCGGCCCGGCACCGACCCCACCGGCACCGTCGTCCTCGCCGCCCACTACGACACCGTGCGCGGCTCCCCCGGCGCCGCCGACGACGGTCTCGGGGTGGGTGTGGTCCTCGAGGTCGCGCGGGCCATCGACGCTGGTCCCCCACCCCGCAACGACGTGCTCGTCCTGCTCACCGACGGCGAGGAGAGCGGACTGCTCGGCGCCCAGCTGTTCGCCGCGTCCGATCGTCCGCGGGACGGCCCCGTCGTCGTGCTCAACCACGAGGCGCGCGGCAATTCCGGTGTCCCCACCACCTTCCGCACGACCTCCCCCGACGGCGCACTCGTCGACACGCTCGCGCGGTCGCCGGGCGCGAACGCCGATTCGCTGACCGAGTCGGTCTTCGAACTGCTGCCCAACGACACCGACTTCCGGCGATTCGACGAAGCCGGTTTCCACGCCTACGACACCGCGATCTCCTCCGGCGCCGCGTACTATCACAGCCCCCTCGACACTCCCGATCGGCTCGATCGGAAGTCGTTGCAGCACATGGGGGAAACCACCCTCGTGACCGCACGCGATCTCGCCGGTGCGGACCTCACCACACTCGACGACGCGGGGAACGAGGTCGTCACCACCGCGCCGTGGGGCCTGCTCCACGCTCCCCGCTGGGTCGAGATCGCCGGGGCGGTCCTGCTCGCCGCGATGGTCGCGGGCACGTGTGTGCTGCGGATACGCCGGGGTGAGGCGTCCCCGGCCGGCATCGGTGTCGCCGTCGGCGTGTCGCTCCTGGCCGCGCTGGGGGCCGCGGCCGCCGCGTGGCTGCCCTGGTGGATCGTGCAGACCCTCGCGCCCGGTACGGCCGCGCCCGTCGTCGACGAGCCGTACCACCCGAGCCTGTTCCGGCTCGCCGCCGTGGCCGCCGCCGTGGGGGTGCTCGTCACGGTGCGGGCGTGGTGGGTCCGGGGGCGACGGCCCGGATCGTTCACCTGCGGGGCGTTCGTCCTCGTCGCCCTCCTCGCCCTGGCGGGCGTTCCGTTCACCGGGGTCGCGGCGACGATCCTCGTCACCGTCCTGCCGACGGTGCTCGGGGTGCTCGCCGGGCTGCTGCTGCGCGGGGACGGGCCGGGACGTCTCCTCGCGACGACGCTCGGCGCCCTGGTGTCCGCGGTCTTCGCCGTGCCCGCGGTGTTCGTCACGTTCGATGCCGGGCTGCTGTACGGGGCGCCGCTGGCGGGTCTGTTCACCGGACTCGTCCTCGTCGCCGTGCTGCCCCTGTGCGAGCCGCTGCGGCCGGGCCGGCACGGAGCCCGCGTGTCCGCCGTCGCGGCTCTGGTGGTGGTGCTGGTGTGCACGCTGGTCGCCGGTCATCTCAACCGCGACGGCGCCACCGACCCCCGGCAGGAGTACCTGTGGTACTCCCTCGACGCCGACAGCGGCGTCGCGACGTGGGCCTCCCCCGACGGTCCGCGCTCGGAGTGGAGCCGCGCCCTGCTCCCCGACGGCCCGACACCACTGCCCGACGGGTTCCCGTGGCGCCCCGACACTGCGATGCACCATGGACCGGCACCCGTCGCCGATCTCGAGGCCCCACGCGTCGAGGTGCTGTCGGACGAGACCGGCGGCAGCACCCGTGCGTTGCGGCTGCGTCTGATCCCAGCCGGGGACTCCCAGCTGATCGGCCTGTGGGTGAACGGCGACACCGCCCGCGTGCACGGCGCGACCGTCGAGGGCGTCCGCGCCGAGCCGTCCGAACGGTTCGGCTTCCTGTTCTGGGCGCCGGGACCGGAGGGGGTCGAGGTGGATCTCACGCTGGGCATGCGCGACCGCGAACTCGAACTGCGCGTCGCCGATCTGAGCGACGACCCGAGCGTGGTCCCCGGCTACGAACCGCCCACCGATCGGGTGGTGCTCCAGCCGACGGTGGCGGTGACGCGATCGCTGCGGCTGTAGCTCGCTACTCCCACTCGTGGACGGGCGCGCCGGAGGTCATGTTCCGCACGTAGTCGCGCAGCATCCCGACGAGGGCCGTGCGGCGGTCCTCCCCCGCCGCCTCGCGACGCGCCACCTGCGCACGTTGCCAGGCCGCGCCGGTCTGCCGGTTCAGGGCACGTCCCTCGATGATGCCGAGATAGCGTTCGCGGACGGTCGACGACAGGCCGTAGGTCTCGAGACCCCGGTGCGCGAGCGGCAGCAGGCACCGCAGCACGAGTTCGTCGGCGCCGACCCAGCCGACGCGCGGCCAGTACAGTTTCGCGTCCAGCCCGAACTTCGCGCCGAGGACGAGGTTCTTCTCCGCGGCGTCGAAACTCAGGTCGCGCCAGAGCGGTTCGTCGGCATCGACGAGGGCCCGCAGCGTCCCGTAGTAGAAGGCCGCGTTGGCCATGATGTCGAGGACGGTCGGTCCGGCCGGGAGCACCCGGTTCTCGATCCGCAGATGCGCGCTGCCGTCGCTGATGTCGTAGACGGGACGGTTCCACCGATAGATGGTGCCGTTGTGCATCTGCAGTTCGCGGAGTTCGGGGATCCGGCCGGCGTCGAGCTCGGCCATCGGATCGGCGGCGGAGACCTCCGGCAGGAGCGCGGTGAAGTAGCGGGAGTTCTCCTCGAACAGGTCGAGGGGTGAGTCGATCCAGCGTTCCCCGAACCACACCCGGGGCCGCACCCCCTGGTTCTTCAGCTCGAGCGGTCGCGTGTCGGTGGCCTGCGCGAACAACGGGATGCGGCTCTCGTGCCACAGCGCCTTGCCCGCGAGGAAGGGCGAGTTGGCGGCGAGGGCGACCTGCACCCCGGAGATGCACTGCGCGGCGTTCCAGTGCTTGGCGAAGTCCTCCGGGGCGATCCGCAGGTGCAGCTGCAGCGACGTGCACGCAGCCTCCGGCACCACCGAATTCATGTCCGCGCGAAGGGTTTCCACCACATCGGTGCCTGGCAACGGCACACCGTCGAGGTCGAGTTCGATGTCCTCGCCGCGGGCGGCGAAGATCTGTTCGTTGAGGGCCTCGTAGCGGGGATTCGCGGTGATGCGGGTGAGCTCGAGGTCGCCGAGTTCGAGGGTGGGCAGCATCCCCACCATCACCAGCTGCGCGTCGTGCCGGTGCATCCGTTCGTCGGCGCGCCGCAGGGACGACCGCAGCGACTCCTCGAGTTCGAGGGGTTCGTCGCCGGTGAGGCGACGAGGCTCGACGTTCATCTCGACGTTGAACTGGCCGAGTTCGGTCTGGAACACGGCGTGGTCGTCGATCGCCTGGAGCACCTCGAGATTGGACATCGCCGGGGCCATGTCGTCCCGGACGAGGTTGAACTCGATCTCCATACCGAGATGCGGATCGGGTGAGGAGTGCACATCGACGAAGACGTCCTCGCGGAGCATCCGCTCGAGCGCCTTCATGCAGTCGCGAACCTTGCTCCGGAACACCCGCCGGTCTTCCCGGGTGAACGAACGAGCAGAGATCTCGGTACCCAATGAACCCCCCGGGGTCGGCCGCAGGCTGTGGAGTTCAGCCTAGCGCGCAGCGACTGTTGCGGGGGTGCGACGGAAACCGTCAGACGGCGCTGTAACCGCCCCAGGTGGGCACGACGCCGCGATCCTTCAGCCAGGCGTTGGGATTGATCTTGGTGCCGGCGGTGTCCCAGACCTCGAAGTGCAGGTGCGGGCCGGTGGACCAGCCCTCGTTGCCGACGGTGGCGATCTGCTCACCCGCGGACACCCGCTGGCCGGCGGAGACCTGGTAGGTGCTCACGTGACCGTAGACGGAGGTGGTGCCGTCGTCGTTGAGGACGCGGACCCACTGACCGAAGCCGGAGGCCGCACCGGCCTCGAGGACCGTGCCGTCGGCCGCGGACAGGATCGGGGTGCCGAGCGGAGCGGCGATGTCGATGCCGCCGTGGTGCGAGCCCCAGCGCGGGCCCCAGTCGGAGGTCAGGGTGCCGGAGACGGGCTGGACGGCGGTGGGACGGGCCGGGTTGATCCGGCCGAGCCAGCCGGTGGCGCCGGAGAACTGCTCGACGAGCGCCTCGACCTCGGCGGGGAGTGCGGGCGCGCCCTCCTCGATCGGGGCGGTGATACCCGGGATGGCCGGGATCTCGACGCCCTCGGGGAGCAGGCCCGCGGGAAGCTCGAACGGAAGGGTACCGGTGGGGGCGGCCTCGCCCTGGACCTCGTGGCCGGGATGGGCAGCGGCGGTGCCGGCGCTGATCTGCGCGCCGACGGCGAAGAAGGCGCCCGTGGCGGCCGCGACGGTGGCGGCCTTGACCGGAGCGGAGGTGCCGGTGGGTTCCACGCGGTGGCGGCCCTTACCCGACGAAGGCACACGGATCGTGTCGACGTCGAATGCTGCATCTTCGCGCGTGCGGTAGTGCCGTCCCACAGTGTGTCCCTTGTTTCGTCCCGACTTCGGCCGGGTACTCGACCCGGCCGCTCCTGGCGACCCAAGGTAACAAAACGATATAGAAGATGACCAGTGTTACCCTTCCTTGATCCCGGAGTGTGGGAAACTCCAGGTTCCCGTTCCACTTCGTGGACCTCACCGAGACCATCCCTCGTCACGGCGACGCACTCGAGCCCCGACGATCCGCGGCGGCTACACTCACAGCGCGTCACGATGCGGTTCGCCGGGTCGCGCACGCCCTCGTAGCTCAGGGGATAGAGCACCGCTCTCCTAAAGCGGGTGTCGCAGGTTCGAATCCTGCCGGGGGCACAACATCTCCGCTGGTCAGAGCCGGTTTCCGGCTCTGACCGTAGAGCACGTGCACAATCCGTGCAGAATCGTCTGACGTGGAGCCGATGCAGAACGGCCCCGGATCGGGCTTGCCTCCCGATTCCAGGGCCTCGGCCCAACGGAGATGCTTCCGATGAACCGTCAGACCATCGTAGAGCGCGCACCGTACGCGCTCGTTCCCCTTCTCGGCTTCGCCCTTGCCTACGGGCTGCCCATGCTCGGCCTTCGCTTCGCTATCGAGCACGGCTGGTACGTCGCAGCAGCGGCCGCCGTGGCGTTCCTCCCCGGCCGTGGCCGTCTCACCGCCTTCGACGTCCTCGACCAGCTCGCTCCGGAGCAGATCACCGAGTCGGAGTTCCGCGACCACTGCGGCCTGATGATCGACGAACTCGAACGGGCCGCAATCGCGTCCGGTCGCGGCCGTGAGCAGTGGCGCACGGTGCCCTTGTGGACCGAGAGCGACGTCGAGCGGATCCGCCGCGGGATCTTGGCGGAACGCGCCGAACTCGCCGAACTCGAGAACCGCGGCGAGGAGCCCCTCGGCGACGAAGTCACGGTGACGACCGTGACCGCCGTCGACGTCGCTCCCCGCCTCCGTGTCACCCTCGACGCGATCACGACTGAGGACGGGACCGACTACGAGCTCGCGTTCGGCACACCCGACGGGTGCGACGACTTCCCGACGCTCCATCTTCGGGAGATCCCGGCGTTGATCGATGCGCTCTCCCGCCTGTATCGCGATCACAGTGCTCCCGCCGGTCGGAAGGACACGATCGGCGGCGTCCGATGATTCAGCGCATGGATGAGCAACTGAGAATCACCGCAATCCACGAGGCAGGGCACGCCGTCGCAACGCTCATGCGCGGCGGAGGGACCCTCCGGTCGGTCACGATCACACCCGGAGACGATCACCTAGGCCTGACCCTCCACAACAGCAAGCCACTCGATCTCGGGTTCATCGCCTACGCCGGAATCTGGGCGGAAGCACGCGCCCTGTGGGGAGATCGCCCCCTCGACGACACAGACGAAGACATGCTCACCTTCGACGACTACGTCTTCGACGTCTCCCTCACGCAACCGTCTGACGCCGCCATCGTCCAGCAGACCGAAAAGGAACACCTGGCCCTGCAAGACATGGCGGGCATCCCGGCCGAGCAGAAGACGGCCCTATCGGAAATCTGGGATCGCGAACTCGAGCAGGTATGGCCTGTGATCCTCGAGGTGGCGCGACTTCTCCTCGATGGGGAGCTTGTCACCCACGACGTCGTCGAATCGCTTCTGTGGGGCTCGTGACGTGTTGAGCCGGGCCGGTCTCGTACCGGCCCGTGCTTTGCACGCCGCGGTCCGCGGCCTCTGCACGTCGTTCTCTCTCGCACCGCCCGACGTAAACCAGCGGTGCCCGGTGTTCTTGATCCCTCGAACCGGCGAGGGCGCTCTCACATCGGTGTCTGGCCAGACGAGGTGAGGGTTCAGCACAGCCACGCTCACATTCGGTGACGTGGCTACACGTGTTGGCCAGACGCGGTCATGGGATGGGTCCGTGGGAAATTTCCGGGGCGGGGTCAACGACACCGGCACCCTTGGGTGCTCCGCTCGGTGGAGGAGAGTCCGCCGGTAGGCGGTCCCCTCCACTCCCTCCCAGCGTGAGCCGATGGACCAGCTCGCGCTGGTGCCGTTGCTGCGGGATACCCTGCACGACATGGGTGCAACGGGAAACACGGACAAGCTCCGCTGCAAGTACTGCAACGGCCCTGTGGGCTACGAGATCAGGGATGAAGAGGCGTCTGGGGTGAGCGGTCCTGTGCGACAGGATGTTTACTTCCACTGCGCCAATTCCTGTGAGACATCGCGACTGGTCGGTGACTGCGGGCACTCGCCGAGGCGGATCTCGTAGCGCGGCGCGAGAGCCTCGCGAATCTTCTCGAAACCCTCGCGAACGCGCTGGGGAACTCGTGAGGTCACATCAGTGATCCGACCGTCTGCGCCACGATGCCGGCGCCGATCAGCGCAGCCCCTTTCCAGGTGAGTCGAGCATCGCGGGTGCCTTTCCGGTCGAGTTCATCGGCCAGAGCGGCAAGCCTGCCGTCGAGATCCCGCTGTGTTCGACGCTCGAGCTCTACAATTGTCCGCCGCAACTCCGCGACAGCTCGCTTCTGATCTTCAAGCTCGCGAGACATCCGATCGGTTTCGGACTCATCGGGCATGCGGAAGGTGACGGTACCGGCGCCTGCCAACTCCAACGAGATCGGGACCGTGACGTGTTCGGTGTGCACAAATTCGGTTCTGCGTAGTCTGCGGAGTATGCCGCCGAGTTGCCGGCGCACATCATCCCGAATGCTGATGACAGCCCGCACCTGATGAAAAGTCACCGCCAATCCGCCGCATTGAAGAAATGCACCGCCGACGATGAGCCCAGCTGCCCAACCATTCACGTAAGGCATCACATCACGGACTGGGCCGGGCGTCTCCGGCAGATCCGGGGATGAGCAACAGATGGGTTACCCGAGTCCGAGCTGTCGATTTAGCGCAGCAGCAGGACGGCTCCGGCATGCGACACGAGGCCGGTTCCGGTGGCCGATGCGGACACGCGTGGGTAGGG